>JAIFMP010000010.1 GCA_020048405.1 Hydrogenophaga sp. | reverse complement strand
CGGCGTGCGCGTGGGTGCGCAGCATCGTAGGCGCGGGCCAGATGCTGAAAATCCAGCCGCGTGTACACCTGAGTGGTGGTGATGCTGGCGTGCCCCAGCAACTCCTGCACGGCCCGCAAGTCACCACTCGACTGCAAGACATGACTGGCAAACGAATGCCGCAGCATGTGGGGGTGCACGGGAGAAGCCAATTCAGCCTGCATTGAGCGCTGACGCAACACCACACGCACCTGCTGTGCCGATAGCCGCCGCCCCTGGCGGCTGACAAACAGCGCCTCGAATGGAGCCTCCCCGTCTGGGGTGTCTGTGACCTGGGAAACTGTCGGGGGCAACCACGCCTGGCGTGCCTCCAGCCATCGCTGTACCGCTGCCACGGCTGGTGCGCCCACAGGCACGGTGCGCAGCTTGGAGCCCTTGCCCAGCACGTGCACCTCGCCAGCTTGCACATCCAACCACCCCCGTTGCGGGTGGGCACCCGTGACATTCAATCCCAACAGTTCCCCCAGGCGAAGGCCGCAGCCATAGAGCAACTCCACCATGCACTGGTCGCGCGCTTCGCGCACCGGGTCGACTCCAGCGCGCTGCAATCCGGCCAGCTGCACCGACTCATCCACACCCAGAGCCTTGGGCAGGGGTTTGGGTGACTTGGGCGCACGCACCCCGACCACGGGGTTGTGCGCCACATGGCCCGAACGACCGGCCCACACGTAAAAACCGCGCCAACCCGACAGAATGAGCGCAATGCCACGCCCGCTGCGCCCGCCGGCGTGCATGCGCGCCACCCAACCGCGCACATGGTGTCCTTGCACAGCGGTCAGTGACACCTCGGCCGCCACGGCGTGGCCTGCCAGTTTTTCAAGATCGAGGGTGTACAACGCAACGGTTCGCGCGGCCAGTCGTTTCTCAACGGTCACGTGTTGCAGGTAGGCTTGCACCAGCGCCTGGTCACGGGTAGACAGGCGCAGCAGCGGCGCTTCAGTGGCGGGGGAAGCCACTGTGCGCACAGGGGTGGTCAACCGCGCAAACGGTAGAGGGCCGCACTAGCCAGTTCGCCGATGCGCTCCAGAAAGTCGGTGCCCATGTCGGCCGCAAAGCGCTGAGCATCGCCAGAGGCCAGCACCAGCAGACCAAATGCCTTGGCACCGGGCTCTTCGCGCAGGGCAATCAGCGCCAGCGACTTGGCTCCAGCGGGGTCTTCCAGCCAACCCGTGGCTTCCAGCCCTGGGTTGCTGCCGCAATAAGGCTGCGCTAGAGACGAGGCAAACGCCTGAACATCCTCACTACAGCCCTGGGCAAAAGCCTGGCTCGCCCACTCCGGGGCCACACCCCAGACACGCAATGCCACTTGGGGCACGGCAAAACAGAGGCTGAGATCACGGGCAATCAAGGCAGGCAACTGGCCGGGATCGGTGGTTTTGAGCAATCCAAAGGTCCAGCCCTGCAGCTTGTCGCCAATGGCCATGTTGTCCTGGCCGTGACGAATGAGATCAACGATTTTGTGCTCTAGCGCCCGGATTTTTTCGCGCAACAGGCCCGCCTGACGCTCCTGGAGGCTGACGGCGCGGCTGCCATGGGGGCTGCTCAGCTCCACAGTGGCAAGTACCTCGGCGTGGCGCTCGAAGAAATCAGGTGTTTGCACCAGGTAGTTGGCGATGTCGTCTTCTGTGATGGGTGACAGAGGCTGGGATTCGGGAATGGGGGTGGCACTCATGGCGGAAAACCTGGGGTGAAGACGGCATCAAGCCGCGGGCAATTCAATGTGACCGGTGAACACGGTGGTGGCTGGGCCAGTCATCCACACCGGGGCATCCAGCGCAGGGGTGTGGCACCAATCGATGGTGAGTTGTCCGCCCCGTGTATCCACAGTGACCGGGCCCTGCAGGAGGCCCAGGCGCACGCCGGCCACAACAGCGGCACAGGCACCTGTGCCACAGGCCAGCGTTTCACCCACGCCGCGCTCAAACACGCGCAGGCGAATGTGGTGGGGATTGACCACCTGCATGAAACCGGCATTCACTCGGTTGGGGAAAGCGGGGTGCCGCTCTACCAGTGGACCCACCGTGCCCACGGGCGCGGCATCCACTTCAGCCACCACCTGCACCGCATGGGGATTGCCCATGGAGACCACCGCAACAAAAATAGCATCAGAGTCAACACCTATAAGCGGCAGACGCCATTTTTGCCAATTATTTTCAGTCGTGGCAGTCAACCCTGCGGGATTGAACGGCACGCGAGACAGGTCGAAAATGGGCGGGCCCATGTCCACCGTCACGCGGCCATCGGCGTTCATGCGGAGTTCAATCACGCCATGCTTGACCTGCACACGCACCACTTCCCGGCTCGTGAGGCCGCGTTCGCGCACAAACCGCACAAAACACCGGGCACCGTTGCCGCAATGCTCCACTTCGGCCCCGTCTGCGTTGTGAATGACATAGGCGAAGTCGGCATCAGGGCGCGTGGCAGGACGAACGGTGAGGATCTGGTCAGCCCCCACGCCAAAGTGGCGATCGGCCAGAAAGCGGTACTGGGCCGTGGTCAACCCCAGAGAGGCAACGGTTTCATCCAGCACGACAAAGTCGTTGCCGGCACCTTGCATCTTGGTGAATGGAATTCGCATGCTCACGCCATCAATTCTGTCACGCCCGCAGACTGGCTGGCCAGGCGGTTGCGCCCTGCGCCTTTGGCGGCATACAGCGCTTCGTCAGCCTGCCGCAGCAGCACCGCACCGTCTTCGGGGAGGGCAGGCACCAGGGCAACGGCTCCCAGACTGGCTGTCACGATGCCGCCGCCAGGACGGGCTGCATGGGGCATCTCCAGACGGCGAATCTGTTCGAGAATTTCCCGGCCCACTTCCACGACCCCTGCCAAAGGCGTGCCAGGGAGCAGCACCACGAACTCTTCGCCGCCGTAACGCGCCAAGCGGTCGCGCGGGCGACGCACCACTCGCTTCAAAAGGGCAGCCATCTCACGCAGGCACTGGTCGCCCTTGGGGTGGCCGTAGTGGTCGTTGTAAGCCTTGAAATGATCGATATCGATCATCAGCATGCCCAGCGACTCGCCCGCCCGCAAGGCTGCGCGAGTCTCGCTCTCAAGGGCCTCGGAAAACTCACGCCGGTTACCAATGCTTGTGAGGGCGTCGACCCGCGCCATGTGGTGCATTTCATCGACCCGGGTGCGCAGCAGGTATTCACGGCGCACGGTGGGTGTCACATCGGTCACCTGCACCAAGGTGAATTGACGGCCGCTTTGCCGTGCGGCTTGCTTGCCCATAGGAATGATATGCACCGTCTGGCTCAACAGCGCTGGCGGGTGACCCACCAAGTGGGGCATGTACAAGGGCAAGGGCGGCGCGTGCAGGCTGTGAGACATCATGGCCGGGAAACCCGTTTTGACGCTCAGGGCCAGGCGTGAGCAGAAGTAGCTGCTGATGAGGTGCGGAAACACGTCGGTCAGGTGGTGCTGGATCAACTCACTGGCCTGCTTGCCGCTGCGCCGCAGGAACCACTCATTCACAAACACCACCCGCGAGGACTCATCGAGGATGACAATGCCCGCTTGCAAATGGATGAGCGCCACCAGTGGCCAGGGTTCGACCCCAACGGGCACCACGGGCACTTCATGCAAGGGCACTTGCGACACGATCATGAATCGGCCTGATTCAAGAAGCGCGTCAACATCTGCTCCAGCAACCCTTGGGAGGCCACGTCGAGTAAAAAGGCCAGCAGGCCCTGTACCTCGCGGGCGGCCACCTCAAACTGAATATCGATCAGCAGCACCTGCCCGCCGGGGTCATGCTCAGGGTGCAACACGGTGTGGACATGGCTGAGTTCCACGCTGGGCAGTGCGCCGTCCAACTCGATTTTGAGAGCGTCGGCAACGCTGGCCATGACAGAGTTCAGCAGGATGTTGCCCACCTCGCTCAGGGCTTCCTGCTCCATTTCGGCCAGTTGCTCCAGTGGCAGTTCACCGCCGACCATCATTTGTACCAGTTGCAACCCGCTCTCAGCCGGGAACATCAGCACCGCCTCGGCATTGATGGCTCCCGAAAACCGTTGTCGCACCGCACTGACAGAGGCCATGCCGACACCGCCCATGTGTTCGGTCACCTCACCACGAGACAGCACAGACACACGCGGCACGGTCAGCAACACCGAATCGCCTGCGATCTGGCTCAGGGCGTGCGCCGCCTGACCCACCCCCATGTTGAAAATTTCGGTCAGCGCATCCAGCGCAAGGGCCTCGAACTTCATGGCTGTGCCGTCAGGTACGCAATCACCTGCAGAATGCTGGCGTCGGTGATGGGTTTTTGCACAAACTTCAAACCGATGGATTCAGCGCGGACGCGACTGCTTTCCTGAATATTGGCCGTCAACATCACGATGCGGGTGTTGGGGGCCAGGGTGTGGAGCTGGTCGGCCGCATCAAAGCCATTGAGACCAGGCATGTTCACATCCATCGTGACGTATTCAGGCGCCGATTGGGCAGCCATCACCAGGGCCTCATCCCCTGAGACTGCCTCGTCCACCACCCAATCGGGTTGCAGGGCCTGCACGCGCGCACGTATCATCATGCGGGAGACTCGGCTGTCATCAACTATCAAAAGACGGGGTGGCAAGCTGCTCTCCTTGGAAAAGACCTGCGAGTTTAGCCGCGCAACCGAGCGACCCACCATGCCACCCTGACAGCCGGTACTGGGGCCACCTCGCACAACGTGACGCTTCACACCTTTTCGTTGCGCGACACGCCACTACCCGCCCTGCCGCTACCATGCAGCATGGTCCGCCCCTCTCAACTGCTCCACCCTCCCCGCACCCCAGCTGCCACGCGCCCGGCTGCCACGGTGCTCCTGCTGCGCGACACGCCCGACGGGTTCGAGGTGCTGATGACCCGACGCAGTGCCACGGCCAGTTTTGTGCCGGGGGCCTATGTCTTTCCGGGCGGCGGCATTCAGGCCAGCGACTCGCAGGCCCAGGCCTTGTCCACGCGGCGAACCACCCAAAGCGACGAGGCGCTCACCCAAGCCGTGGCCGCCATCCGGGAGTGTTTTGAAGAGATCGGTGTCCTGCTGGCGCACCACGCCGATGGAAGTTGGGCGACCACCACCGACGTGGCGTCGATGGACCGCAGTGCCCCGTTCAATGAACAGTGCCCTGGCAGGCGCTGAGGTGTACCTGCTGTGCCACTGGATCACCGACCGGGACCTGCCCAAACGTTTCGATGTGCCGTTTCTGGTGGCGCGGATGCCCCCGGGTCAGATACCCGTGCCGGACAACGGCGAACAATTTGAACCCGTTTGGGTCAATCCCGCCCATGCGCTGGCCGAACACGCGGCTGGACGCTTCTTCATGGTGTTTCCCACCATCCGCACGCTGGAGCACTTGCAGCGCTACAGCGATGTCAATGCCGTGCTGGCCGCCTGCCAGAACGAACAACCTCTGTTCACCAGTTGTCCCCGCGCCGCCCTCACCGGCGGCAATGAATCGCGCCACATGGAGCACGAACCTCCCTTTGGCGAACTGGCGCTGGTCTGCCCTGACGGCCAGTTGGGCCACCCTCTGGACTGGGACCCAACACGCCCCGTGCGGCTGCTGAAAAATGTGCAACGCCTCACCGCGCCCAATCCCGGCTTCATGACCGGCCCCGGCACCAACAGCTACATCGTTGGCGACCCGGCCACTGGTCATGTGGTGATAGACCCCGGCCCCGACGATGCAGAACACATCGAGCGCCTGTGGCACGCAGCCGGGGGCCACATACAGGCCATTGTGTGCACCCACTCGCACCCCGATCACTCCCCCGGGGCCCGCCCCTTGCAAGCCCTGTGCACCGCCCAAACCGGGCGCACCCCGGCCATTCTGGGTTTGAGCAGTGCCACCACATCGCGGGCCAACAGCCGGTTCACGCCCGACAAAGAACTCCAAAATGGAGAGCTGGTAACCCTTTCCCATCAAGCGTCAGATGGGATTTTGACTCATACATTGAAAGCCATCCACACCCCTGGCCATGCAGCCAACCACGTGTTCAGCGGCGACCACATCCTGAACGGCAGCACCACCGTCATCGACCCGCCCGATGGCAACATGAACGACTACCTCGATTCGCTCGACACGCTGGCGCTGGCCTGTACCGAGCACGACATCGGCTTCATCTTGCCCGCCCACGGCTATGTGCTGGGCCACGCGCCGCAGGCCATTGCCCACCTCAAAGCCCACCGCCTGCAGCGGGAGGCAAAGGTGATTGCAGCCTTGCAGGCCCTGCCCGACGGCAGCGTGCAAGACTGGGTGCGCCACGCCTACGGCGACGTGCCCGAGCGCCTGTGGCCAGTGGCCGAGCGATCCCTGCTGGCCCATGTGCAGCGCATTCAAACCCTGGGCCTGGCATGAACAACCACACACCCCGCAGCCGTGCACCGCAACAGCCACGCACACCGCCTGCTCCCAAAACACCCCAGGTGCTTCCCGGCGTGCGCCTGGCCAAGCGTGTGGCCGAACTGACCGAATGCTCCCGCGCGCAGGCCGAGCAATTGATTGAAAGCGGCCGCGTGACCGTGGACGGCGTGGTGGTGCAAGACCCACCCGCCCGCGTGTTGCCCCACCAAACCGTCGAAGTGGCCGGCACCGGTGCAGCCAAGCCCATTGCCCCCGCCACCCTGCTGCTGCACAAACCCGCTGGGGTCGACTCAGCCGGGCAACTGCGCCTGCTGGTGGCCGATCGCCACATGGCCAACGACCGCTCGGGCCTGGTGCTGCTGAAAAAGCACCTGGCGAACCTGGTGTGTGTCACGCCACTGGAGCCCGCCGCCAGCGGTCTGGTAGTGTGGAGCCAGCACGCCGGCATACAACGCAAACTGGTGGAAGACGCCTCGCTGGTCGAGCACGAAGCCATTGCCGAAGTGCAAGGCGAGGTGTCGCTGCAGGCGCTGAAACGGCTGAACGAGTCGAGCGTGGTGGACGGGCGCGCCATGCAGGCGGCCAAGGTGAGCATCAACCACACGGGGCCTGAATCGACTCGCTTGCGCATCGCCTACAAGGGTTACCACCCCGGCCAGACCGTGCAACTGTGCGACCAGGCGGGGCTCGCACTGACGGCGCTCAAACGCATCCGCATCGGCCGCTTGCCAATGACGGCCCTGCCCGAGGGGCAGTGGCGGTTTTTGCTGGGGTATGAGCGCTTCTGAAACGAAGCGTGTTGAAAAAAGTGTGAAGCTGGCCGATACGCCGGATTTTGTGCGCGGCAGTTGCCTGCCGGTGACCGCCATTCATCTGGGCCGGGGGTCGCCCACCCGGCTCGGTGCTACCTACCCGCCAGCTCCGCGGAACCACGTCAACGCTGGCCTATTTGGTATTGCTGCGCGCAGAGATTGCCCGTTTCACCCGGACTGAACCGGCTCGTCTCTGTTGCTCTGATCCTCACCTTAGGGCCCCTTGGCTTGTCGGTGGAGAGGTGTTACCTCCTGCGCTGTCCTGTGCAGTCCGGACGTTCCTCCAGTGCGGCCTTTCGGCACTGTGCACCAGCGGCGGTCTGGCCAGCTTCACGGCGCTATTATCGCCCCCGCGTCGCGGCCAGCCGCGCCTCCTTTTGCTTGATGACCACAAGCCCCTCAGGAACCGCTCATGATCCGACTGTCCGAACTCAAACTCCCGCTGTCTGCCCTGCCCGTGGTGGAGCGCCTGGCCGTCGATGCCGACCAGCCCACTGCCGCCGAGGCGCTGGACCCGGCCCGCATCCACCCCCTGCCCGCCTTGCACACCCTGGCGGCACACACGCTGGGTGTTGCCCCGGGGGCCATCGCATCGGTCCACGTGTTCAAGCGCAGCTTCGATGCCCGCAAGGCAGACCTGTTGGCCGTGTTCATCATCGACGTGACCCTCGCCGACCCCGCCACCGAAGCCGATCTGCTGGCCCGCCATGCCGCGCACCCCCACATACAAGCCACCCCCGACATGGTGTGGCGTGCACCGGCATTGGCCCCGGCTGACTGGCCCACCGCATCCGGCCAGCGCCCGGTGGTGGTGGGCTTTGGGCCCTGCGGCCTGTTCGCCGCGCTGGCGCTGGCGCAAATGGGGCTGAAACCCATCGTGCTGGAGCGTGGCCAGCCCGTGCGCCAACGCACCAAAGACACCTGGGGACTGTGGCGCAACAAGGCCCTGAAGGCCGAAAGCAACGTGCAGTTCGGCGAAGGCGGCGCAGGCCTGTTCTCGGACGGCAAGCTGTACAGCCAGATCAAAGACCCTCGCCACCTGGGCCGCAAGGTCATGCTGGAATTTGTGGACGCCGGTGCCCCGCCCGACATCCTCTACATGGCCCACCCCCATGTGGGCACATTCAAGCTGGTGAAGGTTGTGGAAGCGCTGCGCGAAAAAATCATTGCGCTGGGCGGCGACATCCGTTTTCAGCAGCGGGTGGTGGGTGTTGAGTTTGAAGACTTTTCGGCCTCCAGCGCAATTCTATCAAGCGAAGACAGCTCTCAAAACAGAAGAATCAAAGCCCTGCAGGTGCAAGACTTGGCCACCGGCATCACCACCACCCTGCCCACCCCGGCCGCCGTGCTGGCCCTGGGGCACAGCTCGCGCGACACGTTTGCCATGCTGTGGGACAGCGGCGTGTTCATGGAGGCCAAACCGTTTTCGGTGGGTGTGCGCATCGAACACCCGCAAAGCGTGATCGACCGCGCCCGCTGGGGCCGCCACGCCGGGCACCCGCTGCTGGGCGCCGCCGACTACAAGCTGGTGCACCATGCCGCCAACGGGCGGGCGGTGTACAGCTTTTGCATGTGCCCCGGCGGCACGGTGGTGGCCGCCACCAGCGAGTCGGGCCGCGTGGTGACCAACGGCATGAGCCAGTATTCCCGCAACGAACGCAACGCCAACGCCGGCATGGTGGTGGGCATTGAGCCCCGCGACTACCCGCTGGACGCGCCCGCCTGGCACGCAGCGTTCGGCGAAGCTGATGGCAACCGCTACCTGGCCCAAGCACAAGCCCTCAGCGACAAGGGGCAGACCCACCCGCTGGCGGGCATCGTGCTGCAACGCACGCTGGAAAGCCGCGCTTACGAGGCCGGTGGCCAGAACTACGAGGCCCCCGGCCAACTGGTGGGCGACCTGGTGGCCGGCAAACCGTCCAGCCAGTTTGGCAGCGTGTTGCCTTCGTACAAACCGGGCGTGAAGCTGGGCGATTTGTCTGCCGTGCTGCCAGACTACGCTATTCAAGCCATGCGCGAGGCGCTGCCTGCGTTTGGTCGCAAGATCAAAGGCTTTGACATGGCCGACGCCGTGCTGACCGGCGTGGAAACCCGCACCTCGTCGCCCCTGCGCATCACGCGCGGCGACGACTTCCAGAGCCTGAACGTGGCGGGGCTCTACCCCGCAGGCGAAGGCGCGGGCTACGCGGGCGGCATTTTGTCGGCCGGGGTGGACGGCATCAAAGTGGCCGAAGCCGTGGCCCGGGAACTGCTGACCACGTAACAATCTCTTACAAGCCGATACTCCTGCGTTTACACACAGGTGGCATGCTTGACCGCACCGATGGAGCACCACATGACACACACACACACTTGGGCGATGGCCGCTGTTGCCGCCGCCCTGTTCAGCGCACCCGCTGCGGCCCAAACGCCAACCTACCCCACCAACCCGCCTGGCAATGCCGAAATGGGCCGTGTGCTCAGCAGCATTCCGGTGCTGGCCCAGGTGGCCGTGCCCCGACAGGTGTGCACGGTCGAGCACATCACCCGCGATGGGCAGAAATCCGGAGCGGGAGCATTGATGGGTGGCATTGCAGGCGGTGCCATGGGCAACGCCGTGGGTGACGGCTCGGGCCGCGCGGTGGCCACCATGATCGGCATCGTGGGCGGGGCCATTCTGGGCAACAACATCGAAGGCGGTGGCAAAACTGCCGCACCGAAACCACCTACGAAACCCGCACGCAGGGCTACAACGTCACCTACGAATACGCGGGCAAGCAATACACGGTGCAAATGCCGCAAGACCCCGGTGCCTGGGTGCCACTGCGTGTATCTCCCGTGCTGCCCAGTCAGCCCCAACCCGGCGCGGGCTACGTCAGCCCGGTCAGCGCAACGCCAGTGTTCATCGGCCCCACCGTGATCACGCAAGCCTCCTGTGACCTATGTGCGCCCCAGCGGCTATGTGGGCATGCCCAACACGCAGTTCTGGCTGAACGTGTCGTCTGACCGCCGCCAGCCTTACACCACCCACCATCACTCGCACGGACGGGTGAACGGCAGCTTCGGCTACGCCAACCCCGGCAGACACTGGGACGATGACCGCCGCTGGCGCTGACAGTTGTACAAACAAAAAAGCGACCCGAGGGTCGCTTTTTTGTGGGTGAAACCTTCCGGAGTCAGCTGGCTTGCAAGGCGGCAATACGCTGTTCAATGGGCGGGTGTGTGGAGAACAGCTTGCCCAATCCACCGGTGATGCCCATGGCAGCCATGCTCTTGGGCAATTCGCCGGGGGTCAGGCCACCCAGGCGGGCCAGCGCGTTGATCATGGGTTGCTTGCGGCCCATCAGTTGGGCAGCGCCCGCATCAGCACGGAACTCACGCTGGCGGCTGAACCAGGCCACGATGATGGCAGCGGCAAAGCCCAGAATGATGTCCATGACGATGGTCGTGATCATGTAGCCAATGCCAGGGCCCGAGTTTTCGCTGTCGCCCTTGCGCAGGAAGCTGTCCACCGCGTAACCAATGATGCGGCTGAGGAACACCACAAACGTGTTCATCACCCCCTGGATCAGCGTCATCGTGACCATGTCGCCGTTGGCAATATGGGCCACCTCGTGACCGATGACGGCCTCCACCTCTTCGCGGGTCATGTTGTGCAACAGGCCGGTGGACACAGCGACCAGCGCATTGTTTTTGTTGGCACCGGTGGCGAAGGCGTTGGGGTCACCTTCAAAAATGCCCACTTCGGGCATGCCGATGCCAGCCTTGTCGGCAAAGCGGCGCACGGTGTCCACGATCCAGGCTTCATCGGCATTGCGCGGCTGGCTGATCAACGTAAAACCTGGGGTGGACCACTTGGCCATTTGCTTGCTCATCAGCAGCGAAATGATGGCACCGCCAAGCCAACGCCCCCATGTTGAGGCCGTTGGCCGTCAGGAAGCGGTCCACGCCCAGCAGGCGGGTGGTGATCAGCAACACGGCCATCACGGCCACGTTGGTCAGTACGAAGAGAAGAATGCGTTTCATGGCAACTCCGAAGTGAGAAATAGGCTGAATATAAACTGGGGACGTTCAGTATTTTCTTCAAGAACCCTCTGACCCGCACCGCTGGATTTTTTGATAATTTGGCCTATCGTGCTGCACTGGGTTCACACCTGCGGCAACAGGAAGCGGCGCTCCCAGGCGGTGATCTCCGCGTGGTAGTGGTCATGCTCCAGGCCTTTGACGGCCAAGTAGGCCTGCACAAAGTCTTTCCCCAACAGGCGCGGCGCATGCGCACTCTGGCGCATCAGGGTCAGCGCTGCATCAAAGGTGTGGGGCAGCTGCCGCTCGCTGTCGTAGGCATTGTCGGCCAGCGGCTCGGTGGGGGCGCAACGCTCCTCCATGCCCGCGAGGCCTGCGGCCAGCGTGGCAGCCATGGCGAGGTAGGGGTTGGCATCGGCCCCGGCCAGGCGGTTTTCCACCCGTCGGGCCACCGGTGCGCTGTGTGGCACGCGCAGGCCTGCGGTGCGGTTGTCGTGCCCCCAATGCACATTCACCGGCGCCTGGCTGCCCGACACATAGCGGCGGTAGGCATTGACGTTGGGCGCGTAAAGCGGCATCAGGTCGGGCGTGTAGGCCTGCAGGCCGCCGATGTAATGTGCAAAACGCTCACTGGCCGTGCCGTCTGCGTTACTGAAAATGTTCTGGCCACTGGCCATGTCTTCCACACTCTGGTGCAGGTGCATGGAGCTGCCCGCCTGGCCCGCCATGGGTTTGGCCATGAACACGGCGTTCAGACCGTGGCGCAAGGCAATTTCCTTGGCCGCGTACTTGAACAGAAACGCCTGGTCGGCAGCGGCCACCGGGTCGCCGTGCAGCAGGTTGATTTCGTACTGGCTCAGGCCCACCTCGTGGATCCAGGTGTCGGAGCGCACACCCAGCGCATCCAGCGCGGCATGGAACTCATCCCAGAACGGGGCCAACTCGTTGAGCATGTTCATGCTGAAGGCCGACTGGCCCACCTCGGCGCGCCCACCCCGGCCCACGGGCGCAGCCAACGGCTGGGTCGGGTCGGTGACAGCAGCCGTCAGATAAAACTCGATTTCAGGCGCGACCACGGGACGCAGACCCAGCGCATGGTAGCGGGCCACCACGGTTTTGAGGGTGGAGCGCGGAGCAAATGGGCACAGTTCGCCGGTCAGCTCCACACAGTCGTGCACAGCCACATAGCGTGGCACCGACGACCAGGGCACGCGGCGCAGCGTGGTCATGTCGGGCACCAGGCGTACATCCGGGTCACTGTCGGGGAAGATGGGGTTGTACGAATACTCGCCCGTAACGCATTGCATGGGAATGGCCTGGCAAATGCGCAGTTCCTGCCCGCGCGCAAAGCTGGCAGCGGGCATCAACTTGCCGCGCGGGTAGCCGG
>JAIFMP010000052.1 GCA_020048405.1 Hydrogenophaga sp. | reverse complement strand
TGCGGCCAAAAACCTCGTCCTGCATGCTGGGCATGGCGATCAGGAAATGGTTGGTGAGGTTGATGCGGGCAGAATCGTCGGACATGCCCTGATTTTAGGCGACCCCCCTGCAAGCCACAGGCCACGCCACGGCCCCACACACCATGCCCCACCACCACACCCTGAGCCCCCACGACCGGGGGCTGATGTGGTTCCGCCGCGACCTGCGCACCACCGACAATGCCGCGCTCTACCACGCCCTGAAAACCTGCAGGCAGGTGTGGTGCGTGTTTGTGTTTGACCGCGCCATCCTCGATCCCCTGCCCCGCGCCGACCGGCGGGTGGAGTTCATCCGCGAGAGCCTGGTGGACCTGGACTGCCAACTGCGCGAACTGGGCCAAGCCCACGGCCACGCTGACGTTCGGCTGTTGGTGGCGTACGGAGACGCAAAAGAAGCAATAGCGAACTTTGTTCACCAGTCATGCGCCACGGCCGTTTTTTGCAATCATGACGACGAGCCAGACGCCCTCGCCCGGGACGCCCAGTTGCGCGGCCACCTGGCGCACCACGGCGTGGCGCTGTACACATTCAAAGACCATGTGGTGTTTGAACGGCAAGAGGTGCTGACGCAGCAAGGTCGCCCGTTCGGGGTGTTCACGCCCTACAAAAACGCGTGGCTGAAGCAGCTCACCGACTTCCACCTGAAGGCCTACCCCACCCGCCGCTACGCCGCGTCGCTGGCCAACGCCCTGCCAACTCACCCGGCGCCGGGCGTGCCCACATTGGCTGACATCGGGTTCGAGCACACCAACCTGCCTGCCCTGCGCATCTTGCCGGGCAGCACGGGAGCTGCCACGCTGCTGGAAGACTTTGTGCAGCGCATCGACCACTACCAACATGCGCGCGAGTTCCCGGCCGTGAAAGGCCCCAGCTACCTGGGAGTGCACCTGCGGTTTGGCACGGTGTCCATCCGCGCGCTGGCCTCGCTGGCCTACGCCCTGCACCTGCAGGGCAACGCTGGGGCCAGCACCTGGCTGAGTGAGTTGATCTGGCGCGATTTTTACCACCAGATTCTGGCCAACCACCCGCGCATGATGGGGCACAGCTTCAAGCCGGAGTACGACGCCATCAAGTGGGAGCATGGCAAACACGCCGAGACATTGTTTGCCGCCTGGTGCGAAGGACGCACCGGCTACCCGCTGGTGGACGCAGCCATGGCGCAACTCAACCAGACGGGCTACATGCACAACCGCCTGCGCATGGTGACAGCCAGTTTTCTGTGCAAGGACCTGGGGCTGGACTGGCGCTGGGGCGAGCGCTACTTTGCCGAAAAGCTCAACGACTTCGACCTGGCCGCCAACAACGGTGGCTGGCAATGGGCCAGCTCTAGCGGGTGTGACGCGCAGCCGTACTTCCGCATCTTCAACCCCACGAACCAGAGCGAAAAGTTCGATGCCGAAGGCCGCTTCATCCGCCGCTACGTGCCGGCGCTGGCCGGGCTGACGAACAACGCCATCCACGCGCCCTGGCTGGCCAAGCCGCTGGAACTGGCCTCTGCCGGGGTGGTGCTGGGGCAGAACTACCCCATGCCCATCGTGGACCACGCTGCAGCGCGCGAGGCCACGCTCAAGCGCTACGGCGTGGTGAAAAAAACCCCGAACTGATACGCAACCCTCAAACCGGCTGCATCACCGCCGTTTGTTGGGCCACGTAACGCTGGATCAGGGCCAGCAATTCTTCCTCGGGGTAGGGCTTGCCCAGGTAATGGTCCACGCCCAGTTCGCGGGCATGTTCACGGTGCTTGGCCGCTATGCGCGAAGTGATCATGATGACCGGCAGGCTGGCCAGACGGTCATCAGCGCGGATGTTGCGCACCAGGTCAAACCCATCCATGCGCGGCATTTCAATGTCTGACAGCACCACGGCAGGCCGCTCCTGTGCCAGTTTTTCCAGGGCTTGCAGACCATCGGCGGCCAGCACCACACGGTAACCCTCGCGCTGAAGCAAGCGCTGGGTGACACGGCGCACGGTGATGGAGTCGTCCACCACCAGCACCAGCGGCGGGCCGGCCGGGGTGCTGGGCACCACGACATCGGCATGACCCAGCGCGCCGTCGGCCGACAGCACCACAGCGGTCTGCCGGCTGGCCCAAGGCGCAGCCTGCGCGCCGTACACAGCTGCGAGTGCCACAGGGTTGTAAATCAGCACCACGGCCCCTGAAGCCAGAACGGTCATGGCCGTGAGCCCGGGCAAACGCGACAACTGCGGCCCGAGGTTCTTCACCACCACCTCCTGGTTGCCCAGCACCTCGTCCACATGCAGAGCCACGCGCTGTGCAGCGCTGCGGAAGATCACCACCGGCAGGGTGCGCCCCACGGCATCCACGCTGTTCGCCGAGGTTTGCAGCAAAGCGCCCGTCCAGTAAAACGGCACGGGCTCACCGGCCACCAAGAGGTGGCCAAGGCGGTAAGCAGCTTCGAGCTCTGCGGGGGTGACGCGGCGCACCACTTCTACCAAGCCAGAAGGAACACCCATAGAGAAATCACCGGCACGCAACATCACCACCTGCGTGACGGCGGTGGTGAGCGGCAGCACCATGCGGAACTGCGTGCCCTGTCCCGCTGTGCTGTGGGCAACCACCCGGCCGCCCAAGCCCACCACGTCGGAACGCACCACATCCATGCCGATGCCCCGGCCTGAAAGGCCAGTCACCTCGGTGGCGGTGCTCAGACCGGCTGCAAAAATCAACTGCGCAGCGGCTTCGTCGTCCAGCGCATCAAGCGAGGGCATCAGTCCCTGCACCACAGCCTTTTCACGGATGCGCTTCAAGTCCAAGCCAGCTCCGTCGTCCTCGAACACCACCGACACATCGTTGCCTTCTTGCGCCAGGCGAATGGATATCCGGCCTTCGGGCGCTTTGCCCGCAGCGGCACGTGCCTGCGGCAACTCGATGCCGTGGCCCACACAGTTGCGCAAGAGGTGCTCGAAGGCAGGCGTCATGCGGTCCAGCACGCCCCGGTCCATTTCGATGGACCCGCCAAAAATATCCAGCCGCACCTGCTTGCCTGTTTCTTTGGCAGACTGGCGCACCACGCGGTAGAGGCGGTCGGAAATGCCTTCGAACTCCACCATGCGGGTGCGCAGCAAGTCACGCTGCAGTTCGCGAGTCTGGCGGGCTTGGGCAGCCAACCCGTCTTCCGTGGCATCCACTGCGCGTTGCAGGTTGCGGTGTACGGTGGCCACGTCGTTGACCGACTCGGCCATCATTCGGGTGAGCTCTTGCACGCGGGTGAAACGGTCGAACTCCAGAGGATCGAAAGCCGCATCGGCTTCTTTGGAGTGCGCCATGCGTGACTGCATCTGGCTCTCGGCCTGCAATTCGATGTCGCGCAACTGCAGGCGCAACCGATCCAAGTTGCCGGTCAGATCGGTCAGCGAGCCGCGCAACTGCCCCAGCTCGGCTTCCATGCGTGCGCGGGTGATCATGACCTCGCCCGTCTGGTTGACCAGCCGATCGAGCAAGTCGGCGCGCACCCGCACGGCGGCGCCCGCCGCTGCCTTCAAGGCTGGGGGTGTCAGTACGGCGATAGGTAAGGCTGTGTCCATCGACTGCAGCACAGACTCCGTCTGTGCTGCATCGGCAGAGTCGACCACGACCGGCACCTGAGATGGAAACGCCTCTGGCTGGAGCGCAAGTTGCTCCGGTGCGGATGTCACGCGGTACGCCACCTGAGTGGCGGCGGGCAAACGCAGAGCATCGAACCGGCTGACGATGTCGTCGTAGCTGCCCAGGAGCGGTTCAACCAGGCTGCTGTCGCTCACATCAGAGCCCAGGCGTTCAGCCTGGGTTTCCAGGCGGTGCGCCATTTCGCCCAAGCGCAATGCACCTGCCAGCCGGGCGCTGCCCTTGAGTGTGTGCAGGGTACGCAACACCTCGTCCCTCGCGGAGGCATTGTCTGGCCTGGCCGTCCACTGCCTGAGAGCCGCACCGAGGTGGGGCAACAACTCCTGAGCCTCTTCGTCGAAGATCTGGAACAGGTCTGCATCGAGGGTATCCACCTCATCGATGTCGTCGTCCACGTACGCGATACGGCCCGTTTCGGGCGTTGCAGAGGCCAGGTCGGCCTCAGCCAACGGAAGCTCTGGCTCTGGCTCTGGCTCTGGCTCTGGTTCTGGTTCTGGTTCTGGTTCTGGTTCTGGTTCTGGTTCTGGTTCTTCGACCGATGGGAACACAAGATCAAAGTCTGGGCCGGACAGGGCCTCAGCCGCGATGTCTGTGGCAGGAAGGGCCTGATGCACAAAGGCGTTCAGTGCATCCAGCAGCGCGGGCGGTGGCTCTTTCAGGAAGCCAGCGGCAAACTGGTGCAACAAGCGGCGAATGTCCTCTGCCGCATCCACAAACAGGGCTGCCTGCTCCAGTGTGGCCGCCACACCCGACTGGGCATGGTTGCGCGAAGCATCCAGGGCATGTTCCAGCGCACGGGCCAGTTCAGAAAGAGCCACAAAACCCACTGCAGCCGACGCACCGGCCAGCGAATGCGCCAACGCAGCACTGGTGTCGGGCACGGGTTGCTCGTACTCCATCTCCCACTCGGCCAGCTCGTGGCTGAGGCGACGTGACCACTCATCGGCTTCGTTGAGGAATACGTTGAACAGCCGCACACCCATGCGCAGCGGGCCAATGACCTTGACGTCGTCATCGGATGCAACGGCAAGCTCGGGCACCACGGTTTCGACTTCTTCAGGCGCAGATATCGGTGCTGGCGCAGGATCAGGAACGGCCGACGGCTCGGCCTCGGGCACCCCAAAATCAAGTTCGAAATCGGGCAAGCCGACGTCTTCGGTTTGTTGCACTGCAGTGACGTCGGATGCCAACTCCAGATCAGACGCGAGTTCCAGCCCTGAATCCGTAGCCGGATCGGAGGCAGAGGCCAACTTGGCTGGAGGCAAACTTTCTGGCCCTGGCTCTGGCACCACATCGGGCATGCTCTGCGCTTCAACTTCAACCAGCGAATCGAAACTGGACCAGTCCGTCGGCTCTGGCAGTGCCTCCGAGGATGCCGCTGGCGGAGTTGCGTCCGCCTCGTCCAGGGAAGCCAAGACAGGGCCTGCGTCAAGCGAAGCAAAGTCGACCGTCGGCACTTCAAGCGCATCGACTGGTGGGGCATCTTCCAGAACCCCAAAGTCGAATTCAATCAGGTCTTTGTCGGCAGGGGTCGAAGTGGTCTCTTGAGCGTCGAGCGGCAACCATTTCCCGTGCAGACGCAAGGCCTCGGCGCTCCGAGCAAATGGCTCTGCGCGCCAATGGGCATCGGTGTGGGATGCAATGTCGTTCACCCAAGCATTCAATGCCTGCAAGGACTGCTGGCAAAGAGCACACAAATCGGAGCTGGCGGGGCGAGACTCGGCCAGCCAGGCATTCATCGCCTGCTCAAGGGCCCAAGCGGCTTCACCGAAAGCCGACAGCCCCACCATGCGAGAGCTGCCTTTGAGGGTATGGAATGCGCGCCGCAACGTGGTCATGTCGGGCATGCTGTCGGGCACATCGACCAAGGAAGCCAACGCGGCATGTCCAGCCTGAATGACGTCGCGTGCTTCTTCCAGGAAGATGTCCAAGAGATCGTCTTCGATGGGTGTCGGCCCGGCCTCTGCGGGGTGCGGCTCCAACGTGACGGGCTCTGTTACCGCCACCAAATCGGTCAACGCTTGTGCTCCGGCGTGTACGCCTTCCGCGGCCACGGCTGCAGCAGCTTGGCGCGCAGCGGCGGCCACCACGGGCTGGTCTGCCAGCGTGGCATCGTCTGCCAGATGCCCGAGCCGCTGGGTGAGCCGCGGAATATCGAGCGGTGCGGTGGGTGTGTCGTCCAGCACGTCACGCAAGACGGCATCGACGGACTCTGTGAGTTGCTGACCGGTCTGATCTGACGGCTGTTGCACAACTGCCGCAGGTGTGGCCCGGCCCATGAGGGGCTGCAGTTCGCCCCGCTCGGCATCAAACACAAACAGCTTGCGAGCCAGCACCGGCTGGTAGTTCAGCATGTCGATGAGGAAGCTCAAAGCACTCAGGTTGTTGGCCAAGTGACTGAAGGTTCCCGCTTGCTGAGCGCGCGCCACGTCGACTTCGTCCTCGAGCATGCTTTCGATGTTCGTGCGCATGTGTCCCACCGCCTGGGCGGCGTGGTCGAGCCCCAGAACCGACAACACCCCACGCATCTGCGCCAACTGCTGCGGCACCGGCACCAACGCATCTTTATCGGTGGGATTGCGCGAAAATTGGTCCAGGGCGCGTTCAAGTTCACCCAGGTTGATCTTGAGTTCGCCCACCACGCTGCCCATCGTGTGACGGTCGCTGACACGGCGGTACAGGTCTTCCATCCAGCCTTCGAGTGGCAAGGATGGAACACCGGCATGGGCTGCGGTCACCCTCTGGGCCATGCTGTGCATACGCCCTTCCTGGTGCGGGTCGTTGGGGTCCATGTCCTGCATCACGGCTTCCAGGTAGAGGATGGCTGTGGCCACCTCCAACCCTAGTTCCGGTCCAGGCAAAGAGCGCTCCAACCCTGCAGGGTCAACCGCTTTGAGCAAAGCGGCCCCCAATGGGGCGGCCGATGGCAGTATCTTTTTGAGTGAGTCGTTCACCAGGCCAAATTGGTCAACCACTTGCCGTGCCTTGGCGGTGTCGCCCCCGGTCAGCAGGGTCCAGCCCTCTTTGGCGGAATTGGCGCGTTTGCGTGCCTGCGCCAGCAGAGCGGGGTCGTACCTGCCCAGAGACGCGTTGTCGTAATCAATGGGTGTGGCACCCGACAGCCCATGTGCCTGCCGCACCGCATCCAGCCAAGGTGTGGCCACTGGCGCAGGCAAGTGCGACTGGGCGGCAAAAAACAGCAGATCGTGCAACAACACAGCAGACACGTCCTGCCCGCCCTGCGCCTGGGTGGAATACTGCAACAGCACGCGTGATGCAGCACGCTTCACATGCACATCGCTGGGCAACAGGGCGTGTTGTATGGCTTCGAAGTAGGCGGCGGCGGCACACCAGAAAACACGCAACGCTTCTGTGCCACTGCCAGCAGCCAGACCCGCCGCCACAAGCTTCAATTGCGCGGCGGCAGCCGGATGCTGGCTTTTCATCACATGCAGCACGTAGCGGTCAAACTGAGCGCGCACATCGGGGCCGGGAACCAAGCGATCCGGCGCTGCGCCACTTGGCCACTCCAATGGTTTGGCTTTGCCTGGCGCTGTCCACAGGTCAGCCGGGTGGATGCGCTGTGCCGCCGCCAACTCTTGCACATCGCGGTATTGCGAAAACAGTGCAACGGGGCTGATCGTTTTGTTGTTGAGTACTGCCTCAAGGTATTCGACCAGCGCAAAGCCCGCCTTCTCCATCTTGACGATGGCCGCGTCGGTACAGGTATTGGGTTTGCTGATGAAGCGCTGCACTGCAGCCTCCATGCCACGAACCATGGTGGCAGGGGCCTGGAAGCCCACCATGTCCAGCGCGCCCACCACCTGGTGCAACTGGCTGCGCGCTATGCGCAGCGGGGCAGGATCCGGAGCGGACAGATCAGACTGGCGGGCCAACTCCGTGTCGGCTGCGTAGCGTTTCAGTGCCTTGTTGGCAGCATCGAGTGACTTGCGCAGCTCGTCGAAAACCCAGGCCAGCGGGCCCAGGTCGGTGACGGTGGTATCCAACGGTTCGGAAGCTGGGCTGTTGGGATGCATAGAGCGGGCGCGCCGTTGTGCGAACTGTTGACTGTGGGCCGTTGCAGGGTGGATTCAGTGCGTCAGACGATTTTGAAACGGGCCACCGACTGCCGCAGCTCCTCGGCCATGCGCGACAACTCCCGCACCTGCTGGGCCGTGGAACGTGTGCCCTCACCGGTTTGCTCGGTCACGGCAAAAATGTGCTGGATGTTGCTGGCCACTTCGTTGGCCGATTCAGCTTCGCGGATGGCAGAGTCGGAAATCTGTTCAATCAGCAAGGCCAAGCGTCGCGACACGCTGTCGATTTCCGTCAGAGCTGAACCGGCGTTGTCTGACAGGCGAGCCCCCTCGACCACGCCCTGGGTGGACCGTTCCATGGCAGCCACGGCATCCTGTGTGTCGGTCTGAATGGCTTTCACGAGCGCCGCAATCTGGCGCGTCGCATCGCCAGAACGCTCGGCCAACCGCTGCACCTCTTCGGCCACCACCGAGAAGCCGCGTCCAGCTTCGCCGGCGGAGGCAGCCTGAATGGCTGCGTTCAGAGCCAACACGTTGGTTTGTTCGGTAATGTCTGAAATCAATTCGGTGATTTCGCCGATTTCCTGCGACGACTCGCCCAAGCGTTTGATGCGCTTGGAGGTTTCCTGGATCTGGTCGCGGATGGCGTTCATACCGCCAATGGTGTTTTGTACCGCCTGCAAGCCAGACTCAGCGGCCTCCAGAGACTGGCGCGCCACGAGGGCCGATTCCTGCGCCTGACCAGACACCTGGTTGATGCGCTGCGCCATGTCGAGCACCGACTGACCTGTTTCCCGGATCTCACGCAGCTGCTCGGACGACGCGGCCAACAGCTCGGTGGACGTGTTTTCCACCATCGAAGTGGTCTGCGCCACCCGGGCCGCGGTGTTTTGCACGTTGCCCACCAGAGAACGGAGTTCCTCCACCGTGTAGTTCACAGAGTCGGCAATGGCTCCGGTGATGTCTTCCGTCACGGTGGCTTCCTGTGTGAGATCCCCTTCGGCCACGCTTTGCAGTTCGTTCATCAACCGCAAAATGGCGGCTTGGTTAGCGTCGTTCACGCGCTTGGCTTCTTGCTCCAGGTCCACGGCGTGCAGCCGCTGGGCTTCTGCAGCGAGTTGGCGCTGCCGACTTTCCTGCAGCTGAACATAAGCCAGGCCACCTGCGCACAACAGGGCAAACACTGCGGCACCCAACAGCGTGATCAACTGCAAGCCACCCAGGCCGGTTTGGCCCGACAAGCTGCTCTGCAGCTTCTCCAGGCCCATGCGCAGAGCTTCACTGTCGGCCACGATGGCGGTCTGGGCTTCGCGGGCAGCCACCAGGCCTTGCAGGTTGCCCAAGATGGCACCGGCCTCGGTGCGGGTGGCCTCATACAGCTTGAGCAAGGCTTCCAGCCGTTCACGCACCTGTGCATCAGAAGCGGCCGACAGCCGCAGTTCGGCGTTGCCGCTGAGCAACCCCGTGCCAATTTCCTTGAACGAGTTCAGGTCTTTGCCCAGCAGAAACACCGCTTCGGGGCTGACACCTTCCATGGTCAGAAACTCGTTGGCAGACTTGCCGATGCGCTGTGTCAGCATCACCAATTGGCCTGCTGCCGACAGCTCGGCGGCTGGCGCCCCTTGCTGCAGCTTGAGGGAAGAAACGGTTTCCGCTATCTCAAGCAAGTCGGACGACTGGCGGTTGATGGTTCGCAGTGCGTCCCCCACCTGCATCAGGGTTTTTTGCTGAGACAGCACGAGCGCCGCGTTTTTCTCGGCTTTGTCAACCAGTGGCGTCAACGATTCCAAGTCAGCCCCATAAACGCCCGGCAGAGGCGAAATGGACATACCAGGGTCACCGTCCTTGAGTGCCCGGAGGGTCTTGCCCAACACGCCGCTGCTGTCACGCACCTCGTCGAAAGACGGGCCGTTGCCCACCAACGCCTGTGAAACACTTTTGGCCAGGCGCTGTGACTGCATCAGCGCCTGCCCGCTGGCCGCCACCTGCTGGCTGGCCTTGTCAGACTGGCCGAGCGCCACCAGTGTCACGCCACCGAGCACCACCAACCCGACGGCCAGCAGCACAGCCAGAGTTCTCTGGTGCTGTTCGGCTGGGCGCGCGCCCAGCAAAGGCACAGACACCAAGGCTTGGACATGGTCATCGCCGCTCATGCGGGTCTGGAAATCATCGGCAAACTGGGCTGCCCTCGCACCGAGCGCAGCAGGATCTCCACCGAAATCCATGGAAACCATGGAGTCGGCCTGCGGACTGGCATCGCCTTTTTTGCGGAACAGGTTCTGGATGCGTTCGAATGCCGACATGTTTAGGTACCTTCTGTGACGGTCGATGGGTGCCGCTCAGGCAACCACACTCAAAAATTCTGGCCATTCAACGAGGGCCTGCAGGTTCAACTCCTGCCACACGTCGCCCCGCGCGTCGGTCAGGCGTTGCGAGCACATCGGGGGATCGTTCTCTTGGCGGGGCGTTACTCCAACAAACATGCTTGCGTTCCGCAGACCCACCATGCGGTCTATCCACAGCGCGGCATTCACGCCCAGCGCGGCGTTCAACGCCACCAGCTTGGCCTCCTGTCGCGTTGCTACGGAAGCAAGGGCACCTTCTGGAGACAGCAAACCAGCCAGGCTCACGACACCCACCAGCCCACCCCGCAACGCCGTCACGCCCACAAACCACGGGTGGGTATGGGGCACAGGCTGAATGGCAGGCAACGGGAAAATCTCACCCGCGTGAACCAACGGCAACAGGTAACGTGCGCCGCCCGCCTCGACCGCCAGCCAGGCAGCCTCGGCACCCGCCTTCTTGGCATCGGCCAGCCTGGTGGCCAGACGTTCCTGGAGGTCTTTCAGAGACTGGCGTGTGCTGGTGGCCATGGATTCAGGCCTCAGCCCAGCGCCGATATTTTGGACAGGAGCTCGCTGCCGTCCACGGGCTTGGTGATGTAGTCGCGAGCGCCCTGACGCATGCCCCAAACGCGATCGGTTTCCTGGCTTTTGCTGGTGCACATGATGATGGGCAAACCCGCGTACTGAGGATCTCGCGAGATGGCCCGGGTGAGCTGAAACCCGTTCTGTCCGGGCATCACCACGTCCATCAGGATGAGGTCTGGTTTGTGCTCTGCCAAACGCTTGAACGCCTCTTCAGCGCAGTCAGCGGTGCGAACGGAGTAACCGTTGCGCGTCAGCAGGTCAGACAACACCATCAGTTCGGTTTTGGAGTCGTCAACGATCAGTACATGGGAAATGGGCATCATGCAACTCCCGGAGTGGCCAGACCGTGCTGGGCCACGGCCTGGAGCAACTGGTCTTTGGTGAAAGGTTTGGTGAGGTAATCCTGCGAGCCCACCATGCGGCCACGGGCCTTGTCGAATACGCCGTCTTTGGACGACAGCATGACCACAGGCGTGTCGGCAAACCGGGCGTTGCGTTTGATGATGGCGCAAGTTTGGTAGCCGTCGAGCCGGGGCATCAGGATGTCGCAGAACACCAGGTTGGGCAGGTAGTCGTTGATTTTGGCCAGCGCATCAAAGCCGTCTTCGGCCAGCATCACCTCATGCCCGCCCTGCTTCAGGAAAATTTCGGCGCTTCGGCGGATGGTGTTGCTGTCATCCACCACCAGAATTCTGAGGGCTGTGCCGGTCATGTGTCCTCTCCTTGGAGGCTGAAGGGGTGGGGCATGGCTGCTGTGATCCGGTCAGATCTGCACCATCTCGAAATCTTCCTTGCGCGCCGCACATTCCGGGCACACCCAGTTCATGGGCACATCGGCCCACGCGGTGCCGGGGGCAATGCCATCGTCGGGCGCGCCAGTGGCCTCATCGTAAATCCAGCCGCAAATGAGGCACATCCAAGTCTTGGGATCGGTCATGTCCAGCGTGTTTGGTAGGTCTTAGAATGCGGCCCATTGTATAGACAGCCCCTGCGCGCAAAACGTTGCCAGACGGCCGGTTTGTCGCAGATCAGCAACTGGACTGGCAGCACCCAGCACCCACCCGGTTCAACGCATGACGCAGCCCCTCCCTCTTACCACCGACGGCGCGTCACCGCCCGCCAACGAAACCCAACTCACCCTGCCGTGTGTCATGGCCTTCAACGCCAACGACCCCAGTGGCGCGGGAGGACTGGCCGCCGACCTGACCACCATTGCGTCGGCATCGGGTTATGGCCTGCCCGTTGTGACCGGCACCTACATCCGTGACACCTCTGAAATCCGCGATCACTTCGCGTTTGACGAAGAGGCGGTGGACGAGCAAGCCCGCTGCGCGCTGGAGGACGTTACCGTGCGGGCCTTCAAAGTGGGCTTTCTGGGCAGCCCCGACATCGTGGGCACTGTGGCGGAAATTGCCAGCGACTACCCGGAAGTGCCATTGATTGCCTACATGGGTGACCTGTCCTGGTGGGACGACCTGTCGCGCGACACCTACCTCGACGCATTGGAAGAACTGCTGCTGCCCCTGACCACCGTGCTGGTGGGCAACCACAGCAGCCTGTGCCGCTGGCTGTTGCCGGAATGGGAGTCGGACAAGCCCCCCGGCCCGCGGGATGTGGCCCGTGCCGCTGCGGAACATGGCGTGTCTTACACACTGGTGACCGGCTTTAACGCTGCCGACCAATACCTGGAAAGCCACCTCGCCACGCCCGAAAGCGTGCTGGCCACCGCGCGCTACGAGCGGTTTGAAGCCACTTTCACCGGAGCGGGCGACACGCTGAGCGCCGCGTTGGCCGCGCTGTTGGCTGCGGGGGCCGACCTGCAAACCGCAGTGTCTGAAGCCCTCACTTACCTGGACCAATGCCTGGATGCCGGCTTCCAGCCGGGCATGGGCCACGCCGTACCGGACCGCATGTTCTGGGCGCATGACGACGACGAATCGGCCACTGGCGAGACCGAGGACACGCCGGCCACGATCGACTTCCCGCTCGACAATACACGGCATTGATTTTGAAGACATTTTTGGCACCTACCGCTTCACTGCATTGACAAGTCAGCTATTGAATATTTCACCATGACCACTTCGATCGACCGCAACCAGCAACTGTTTGACCGCGCCAAAACCCTGATTCCGGGTGGTGTGAACTCTCCCGTACGGGCCTTCAAAGCGGTGGGTGGCACGCCACGCTTTGTGCAGCGGGCACAAGGCGCCTATTTTTGGGATGCCAATGGCAAGCAGCACATCGACTACATCGGTTCCTGGGGCCCCATGATCCTGGGCCACGGCCACCCGGCTGTGGTGGAAGCGGTGCAAAAGGCGCTGCTGGACGGTTTCAGCTTCGGGGCCCCCACCGAACGCGAGGTGGAGCTGGCCGAAGAAATCGTCAAGCTCGTGCCCAGCCTGGACATGGTGCGACTGGTCAGCTCGGGCACCGAGGCGGGGATGAGCGCCATTCGCCTCGCACGCGGGGCCACAGGCCGCAAAAAGATCATCAAGTTCGAAGGCTGCTACCACGGCCACGCCGACGCGCTGCTGGTCAAAGCCGGTTCGGGCCTGGCCACGTTTGGCAACCCCACCAGTGCTGGCGTGCCACCCGAAGTGGTGCAACACACCCTGGTGCTGGAGTACAACAACATCGAACAGCTCGAAACCGCCTTTGCCGAGCATGGCGCTGACGTCGCCACGCTGATGATTGAGCCCATTGCGGGCAACATGAACTTTGTGCGCGCCAGCGTGCCTTTCATGACCCGCTGCCGCGAGCTGTGCACCCAGCACGGTGCACTGCTGGCGTTTGACGAAGTGATGACCGGTTTCCGCGTGGGCCTGGGCAGCGCCCAGGGCGTGTACGCCAGTTTGATTCCCGGCTTCGAACCCGACATGACGGTGATGGGCAAGGTGATCGGCGGAGGCATGCCATTGGCTGCCTTTGGTGCCAAACGCGCTGTGATGGAGCAGCTTGCGCCCATGGGCGCGGTGTACCAGGCGGGGACGCTCAGTGGCAACCCCGTGGCCACGGCCTGTGGCCTGGCCACGCTGAAAGAAATCCAGAAACCAGGCTTCTTTGAGGCCCTGAGTGCCCGCACCCAAAGCCTGACGGCAGGTCTGCAAGGCGCAGCCGATGCCGCTGGCGTGCCCTTTGCCACCGACAGCCAGGGCGGCATGTTCGGCTTCTTCCTGATGGACACGCTGCCGCAGAACTACGCCACGGTGATGAAAACCAGCAACAGCCGGTTCAACACGTTCTTCCACGGCATGCTGGACCGGGGCGTGTACTTTGCGCCTGCGCTGTACGAGGCGGGATTTGTGAGCGCGGCACACACCGCTGCCGATGTGCAGGCCACCGTCGACGCCGCAGCCGAGGTATTCAAAACGCTGTAAGCCTGCGCGGCTGATCAGACCATGGGCGTCAAACCGACGGTCCATGGTCCGTGGTGGGGGACAGCAAACTTCCTTGAGCAGCTTGCCGGTCACCGTCACATCGCCCGACACCAGATCGGACAGCGGGTTGAATTGTGCGAGCCCGTTGCGCCGCCGCTACTCTTCGTCCAAAACCTCGTCGATGCCTTTGCTGACGCGGTATTCAGGACTCCCTCTCCACCGCGTGCCGCAGCGACCGACCGATTTCCACCCCAAAACGCAACGCGCTGGCATTGGCGTGGCTGACAACCCCATGCTCCCAAGTGCTGCGTGCCTGACCGATGCACGCGCTCTCATGCGAGACCGCGCAGGCTGCCAAGCCTTCAGCTTGCAACAGAACCAAGCCTGCAATGCCCGCCGCATCGCGCCCCACACCCGCATCGTTGAACACGCTCAGCAGGGGCCGCACGGCCAGTGCATACCTTGCAGCACTCACACCGCCATGCGAGCCGCTGACTGCGATACAACCAGCGTCGGCCGCCTCCAGTTCAGTGATGGAGTCCACCAACCGCAGCAGCGGTACCTCACCGCAAAACACATCAGCAGGCATCACGCCGTCAGTGCTGTAGCGCCCGATATCAGTGGCGGAAATGGCGCACACCGCTGTAGACCATGGCCACGCCTCGCTCGTTGGCCGCGTCGATCACCTCCTGGTCGCGCATGCTGCCGCCGGGCTGGATGACGCAGGTGGCACCAGCGTCCACCACCACATCCAAGCCGTCGCGGAAGGGGAAGAACGCGTCGCTGGCCACTGCGGTGCCCACCAGTGACAGACCGGCGGCCTGCGCCTTGATGCTCGCGATGCGGGCCGAGTCGAGGCGACTCATTTGCCCCGCGCCCACGCCCATGGTCATGCCGTTGCCGCAGAACACGATGGCGTTGCTCTTCACGTAAGTGGCCACTTTCCAGGCAAACAGCAGGTCTTGCAGTTGTTGTTCGGTGGGTTGGACTTTCGTGACGACTTTCAGGTCGGCCAGGGTGAGTTCGTGGTTGTCGGCGGTTTGCATCAGCAGGCCCGAACCCACACGCTTCACGTCCACCGCGTTGCGGCCCTGGTCCCAGGCAGTGGGCCCACCTGGGGGCAAGGCAATTTGCAGCACGCGCACGTTCACCTTGGTTTTGAACACCGCCAGCGCTTCAGGTGTGAAACCGGGTGCCATCAGCACCTCGACAAACTGCTTGGCCACTTGCTGCGCCGCAGCCTCGTCCACGGTGCGGTTGAAGGCAATGATGCCGCCAAATGCGCTGGTGGGGTCGGTCTGGAAGGCCTTGCTGTAGGCCTCCAGCGGGTGCGCGCCCACGGCCACGCCGCAGGGGTTGGCGTGTTTGACGATGACGCACGCGGGTGCGTCGAAGCTCTTCACACATTCCCAGGCCGCATCGGCGTCGGCAATGTTGTTGTAGCTCAACTCTTTGCCCTGCAGCTGTGTGGCCGTGACCAGCGAGCCGGGTGCGGGGTACAGGTCGCGGAAGAAAGCGGCTTGCTGGTGTGGGTTTTCGCCGTAGCGCAGGTCTTGCAGCTTGATGAAGCGGCCATTGCTTTGCGCGGGGAACAGGGTGCGCACGGGCGCAGCTTCCTGCTCGGGCAGGCCGTTGGACAGGTCGATGGCCGACAGAAAGTCGCTGATGGCAGCGTCGTAATTGCTGATGCGGTTGAACGCGGCCACGGCCAGCTTGAAGCGGGTGGCGTCACTCACTGCCTTACTGGCTTTCAACTCAGCCACGACCTCGGCGTATTGGCTGGCATCGGTCAGCACGGCCACGTCTTTCCAGTTTTTGGCGGCGCTGCGCACCATGGCGGGGCCACCGATGTCGATGTTCTCGATGGCATCGGCCAGCGTGCAACCGGCTTTGGCCACGGTGGATTCAAACGGGTACAGATTGACCACCAGCAGGTCGATGGTGTCAATGCCGTGCGCAGCCAGCGCAGCCATGTGCTCGGGCGTGTCGCGGCGGGCCAACAGGCCGCCGTGCACCTTTGGGTGCAGGGTTTTGACGCGGCCATCCAGCATTTCAGGGAAACCGGTGACCTCGGCCACCTCGGCCACGGGCAGCCCGGCATCGGCCAGCAACTTGGCGGTGCCGCCAGTGGAAATGAGGCTCACGCCCAGGGCGTGCAGCTCGCGCGCCAGGTCAAGAACGCCGGTTTTGTCGGATACGGAAAGCAGGGCTCGCATGGGAATCTTTACGGGGAGTTGAATTAAAATTGAAAGCTTTTTTGGCCTCCAGCTCTTGAATAGCAAGCGCTGTCAGCTATACATTTCTCTGCCTCATTCGGCCAGACCGTGCTCCAGCAGTTTTTTGCGCAGGGTGTTGCGGTTGAGGCCCAGCCACTGGGCTGCCCGCGACTGGTTGTGCTGGGCGCGGTCCATCACCATCTCCAGCAGGGGTTTTTCCACGGCCTTCACCAGCATGTCGTGCAGGTTGGTGGGCTCGCTGCCGCCCAGATCGTCAAAGTACACCCGCATGTTCTCGCGCACGCTGTCTTGCAGGTTGGGTTGGGGTGTGGTGCTCATGCGGCCAGTTTCAAAGTTGCTTGCTCGGGCGCGGCAGGCCAGTCGCCCAGCGCGTCCCATTCGTCAAAAAAATCGGTCACAGCAGCCAACTGCGTGTCGCAGGTGGTGGCGGTGTTGATGCGTTGGCGAAACGCCTTGGCCCCATCGTCGGCAGGGTGTGCAAACGACTGCGCATACCAGCCCAAGTGCTTGCGGGCGCTGCGCACGCCGGTGTTCTCACCATACAGCTCGTAGTGTTCCAACAGGTGGGCCAACATCCAGGTTTTCAGCTCAGTGCGGGTGGGTGGTGCCAGTTCGGCGCCGGTGGCCAGAAAGTGGGCGATTTCGCGAAAGATCCATGGACGGCCCTGCGCCGCGCGGCCCACCATGACGGCGTCGGCCCCGGTGCGGGCCAGTGTGTCGCGCGCAGCTTGCGGGCTGTTGACATCGCCATTGGCCACCACTGGAATGGCCACGCGGCTCTTGATGTGGGCCACCGTGTCGTGCTCGGCAAAGCCACTGTAGCCCTGCTCACGCGTGCGGCCATGAATGGTGAGCATCTGCACGCCTGCGGCCTCGGCAGCCAGGGCGATGGTGGGTGCGTTTTTCGCCTGCGCTGCCCAGCCGGTGCGCATTTTCAGCGTCACGGGCACACCGTGCGGGGCAGAGGCCAACACCACGGCTTCCACGATCTGCAGAGCCAGCGCCTCGTCTTGCATCAGCGCCGACCCTGCCCATTTGTTGCACACCTTTTTGGCAGGGCAACCCATGTTGATGTCGATGATCTGCGCACCACGATCGATGTTGTAGCGGGCGGCATCAGCCATCATGGCAGCGTCGGTGCCCGCAATCTGCACGGCGATCGGGGCGGTTTCGCCGTCGTGGTTGGCGCGGCGCGAGGTTTTCAGGCTGTCCCACAGGTCAGGGCGTGAAGTGACCATTTCACTCACGGCATACCCCGCGCCCAGTTGCTTGCACAGCTTGCGAAACGGCCGGTCTGTCACGCCCGCCATGGGCGCGACGAACAGGCGGTTGGGGAGCTGATAGGGGCCGATGCGCATAAAGGAGGAAGGTGCCGCTCGGCGGCGGTCAAGACAACGGCCCGGTGTGGATTGCTGAAAAAAGAGGCACGATTGTAGCCGGCACAACCTGCCCAAGACAGAGGCCATGTCACACCGGCGGCGGCCTCCGCCGGTCGTGCTACCTATACTGAAGCGCTCGCATCCCGCCCGCACAGCCCCATCCGATGGACACCTGGATTCCCACCCTATTGAACCTGTTCAGCCTGCCCGAGGTGGGCCTGAGCACGGTGTTTGTGCTGCTGCCCATGGGGTCGGAGCCGGCGGTGTTTGCCCTGGTCAAGCTCAACGCCGAGCTGTTCTGGCCCGCCGTGCTCGTCGCAACGGTGGGCAACACGCTGGGGGGCGCCATCAGTTGGTGGATGGGTCTGGCGGTTCACCGCGCAGTGCACAAAGTCAAACCGGCCCTGGAGCGCAGCGCTGCAGAACTGAAAGCGCTGCAATGGCTGGAGCGCTTTGGCCCCAAGGCATGCCTGCTGGCTTGGCTGCCTGCTGTGGGCGACCCGCTGTGCGCCGTGGCCGGTTGGCTGAAACTGCCCTTCTGGCCCTGCGTGGCCTACATGGCGGTAGGCAAGCTGGCGCGCTACATCACCATGACAGCCGGGCTGCTGTGGGTGTTTCCAGGCGCAGTGGCATGAAGCGCATACGCCCCTGGGCACGCTACGCCGTGCGGTCGCCCCGCGCCAATGCCCCGGCCAAACTGCCCCGTGCCCTGTGGGCGCTGCTGCTGGGCAACTTCGTCATTGGCACGGGTGTGATGGTGGTGCCCGGCACCCTGAACGACATCAGCACATCGCTGGGCGTGTCGGTGCCGCAGGCGGGGTTTCTCATCACCGCCGGGGCTGTGCTGATGGGACTGGGCGCACCCACCCTGGCAGCCTTGGTGGCGGGCTGGGACCGCCGCCGTCTGCTGGCGTGGTCGCTGCTGTGGTACGGCGTGCTGCTGGGCGCTTGCGCCTTGGCCCCTGGCTACGACAGCCTGCTGCCGCTGCGCGTGCTGGCCATGGTGGCGCCGGCGGTGTTCACGCCGCAGGCCGCCGCCAGCGTGGGCCTGATGGTGCCACCCGAGCAGCGCGGGCGGGCCATCACCTTTGTGTTTCTGGGCTGGTCGGTGGCGTCGGTGCTGGGCATGCCGCTGTCGGCCTGGGTGGGCGGCACGCTGGGCTGGCGCTGGGCGTTTGGCGGCGTGGCCCTGGGTGCGCTGGTGTGTGGCTGGTGGGTTTGGCGGGTGATGCCCGACGGCATCAAGCCCGTGGCCCTGTCGCGCAAGGCCTGGGCCAAAACCTTGGGGTCTGCCCCGCTGATGCTGGCAGTGGGCGTGACGGCGCTGTCAGCCTTCGGGCAGTTCACGCTGTTTTCGTACTTCTCGCCCTATTTCAAAACCACGCTGGGGGTGGAAGCAGGCACGTTGTCTCTGCTGTTTCTGTGGTTCGGCGCGTTTGGCTTGTTTGGCAACGTCGTGCTGTCGCGCCAGGTGGACCGGCTGGGTGCCCCGCGCGCCGTGCTGCTGACGCAGGGGCTGATGGGGCTGAGCCTGCTGCTGTGGCCACTGGGCCACAACGTGTGGACGGCGGCGCTGGTGATGGTGCCTTGGGCGCTGGGTTGCTTTGCGGCCAACTCGGCCCAGCAGGCCCGACTGGTGGGGCTTTCGCCCGCGCTGGCCCCCGCCACGGTGTCGCTGAACACCTCGGCCATGTACGGCGGCCAGGCCATGGGCGCGGCGCTGGGTGGCTGGATGATTGCCCACGACCGCATGCCCGACCTTCACTGGGTCAGCTTGGGGGTGATGCTGGCGTCAATGGGCTTGAGCGTGTGGGCACACCGGGTGCAATTGCGTGACAAAACACGCAACAGGCATAGCTAGAAACGCAATATAGTAAAGCGCCAGATGCCAAAAAGGCGTAAAAAAAACCACCCCGGAGGGTGGTCGTTGGTTGGGCAGGCCTGGCACGAGGCCGCCAAGGGGTCAGACGTTGAACAGGAAGTATGGCCAAAAAGCCTTGCCAGCATTGGCTTCTAAGTCTTATAGAGCCAATTCATACCCGGTTTTGTACCCGGTTTGATTCTTTCTCCGCGTTCGTTTGAATTTATCAAAGCGAGACCACATCCAGGAGACCCAATCGGAAGCCGACGTTGGCTTCTGAGGAAAGACTAAATCAACAACCACTGAGGGTCTTTGGTGCGCCGCAAGGCCGCAAGTACAAAGAAGCGAAAAAGTACCCAGGGCAACGCAGTGGCGTTGGGCATCAGGACCACGTCGACTTTTCGAGCTGGACAGCCATGGTAGGCGTTGGGGGTGTCAAGCGGGTGGTGTCTGTTCGACCAGTTCCCGCAGCAAAACATCGTAGGCCTTGACCCGATCCACCAACGATTCCGGCACTGGCGTGTCTGGTGCCAGAAACCCCATCAGGCCCAGAACAACAGATGACGAAATCTGCAACAACTGGGGGGCAAGCTCGACATGCATGTTGCCGATTTGCACCACTGGCGGCTCATCGCCAATGCCGCCGCGCACGTAGTAGTCCAGTGGGTGCAGGGCGCCATGTGCACATGAACTGAGGCGACGGTAAATCAGAGCAAACGTATCGCCCTCGCCCGCTCGATCCGCCCAGAACTTCGGGCTAAAGCCATTGCCCTTGCTGTTGGCTTTGGGACGCGTCACCATTGATCTGGTGACTTCAATGGCCTCAGGGGTTAACCAGTCTGGGCGGTCGATGGGCATCATGCTAGCCAGCGCATCCATGGCCTTGTGGTGCTCCTGTGCGGATTGATTGGCCAGTGCCTCGAACAGGTCGGGCTTTGAGGCAACCGCACCCACGACAAACCAATGTTCAAGCATCACACGTGCAACAGCGCCAGCAGGCTCTACCAAATCGCTTTTAACCAGCGTGCGAACACCTCGAAAGTAGATGATGCAGCGGGCCACTGTGGCGGCACAAAAAACACGGAAGTCATCGTCGCGATCAAGCGTCATGTCGTGAAACTGCTCTGTCACATGGCGATCCACATCGCTCGCCAGTTGCACGCCATCTGCAACAAGCTGTTCAAGGCTGGGGGGGGTCGTGTTCATTTGCCCAGCATAACCATCCTGGGGGCGCTATGTGGCTGCACGGGCCGTGGGTGTCGGTCACACCGAAACCATGGGCATGCGCTGGAGGCGGGCCAGAACCAGGACAAGGCACCGGAATCACGGCAAGGCGCTGGAGGTGGGGGTATGGGTGCTGGTTGTCTCAGTCCGCTGGCTTCGGTATGCTGGGCAGCAACTTTAAGACCGTATTGGCAACATCAATGGCGGTTTTTCCATCAGCCATCGTGCAGTTGCTGGAGTCAGCGTAGTCGGCTTGCTGCCTCAGCTGTTTTAGCTTGACCAGTGCACTGGCCACGCTCTGGCAAGCCGGATTTCGGTGGTTGGCTTCATATCGCTCCTTCACCCGCTTGTGGCCGTCCATGCCGCTGCTGTCTAGGCCGTAATGGTTGCGTGCCATCAAAAAAGCGCCGTAATACGCCCTTGAAATTCCCGCCCGCAGCGCAGCGCCATCTTGGTTGGCTTGGCCGTGCAGTTCTTTCGCCAGATCTACATAGGTTGCCGGGTCAAATGCCACTGCGGCCCCGCTCAAACAACCGTCAGCACCACATAGCGCGATGCCTTAAGCAGCGCTTCGTTGTTGGCAATTTGGGTGCGAAGTGCCAGTTCTTTTTCAATGCGGGCGTCCACATCGTTGTAGCCTGTTTCAATGTTCAGCATCAGATAAGGCGTGTTGTCATCGCTGTCCACCCAAAACTCAAATTCCGTTCCCTTGAGTGGCTGCAAGCCAAACGCTTGCCGGGCCAGCTGGTAAATGCGTTCCACCGCCTGACCGTCAGCACCGGCATGCGCTATCAAGAACTGCTGAACAACGAGGTTGTGCATGGCTTGATGGATTTGCGTGCTGGCCGAATTGTGGCACGCAAGCCAGTTGTTTGAAGAGCCTTGCATAGGCAGCGGCAGGTTGGGGGCCGAGCCGCTCAGTGCTGCACTGCCATATGCCGCCATGGCACCCGCCACTGCCAGTGCTTTGCGTGCACCGTGGTGCCAACTGCCGTAATTGCTGGTTGGGGCCATGCCTGTGCCCGTACCGTAGGGTCTTGCCCCCATGGCTGGGTCGCTGTGGGCCGTGCTCAATGTTGCGATCATGGGTTTGCACCCAGGTTGATCAGTGCCTTGGCGTTTTCGCTGAGCAAGTCATTCAGCAGGTGCTTGTTGTCAGCGTGCAGCTCGCTCATTAATGCTGCCAGCCCGTTCGCTGGGGCAGCGAATTGTCCTGTCAGCGCCTCCAGCGTGGGCCAGCAGTCGGCACGGTATTGGGCGCTCATGCGGTGTTCAATCAGCGAGGCGTATTGCCCCAGGGTTGGCGCGGTTTCCACGTTGCTGATGTTGATTTGGTTCAGCACCCGCATGGGGTCGCCCTGCTTGTCAAACCAGCCCTGGTACACATGCCACAGCAGCCCACTGTCAAAGGCTTTGCTCGTCAGATGTTGAGATTGTGGGTTGAACAGCTCTGCAGCGCTGTAGCCATCTGCTGTGGTGCCATTGGGGTAGTTGAAGCGGTCCACCACTTGCAATCCAACTTCAGTCACTTTGGCTTGCGTGGGCAGAGTGGCCAGCAGGCGGTGCAGGTAAGTTTGGGCAGTGGCCCACACCTCGGCATAGCGGGTGTAGTCAAAACACATCACTTGCAACACATTGCCCTGCAGCTGCACGCGCCAAGCGTGTGTGCCATCGGGCTTGGCCAAAAACCGGGTGTGCTCAAGGGGCGGCGCATCCTGCCCGTTGCCAAAAGCGATGTACAGCGTGTTGGTCTGTGCCTGCTGCACCCCAGGCAACTGGTCGGCAAAGCTGTCAAGCGCTTGTTTCAGTGCGGCGGCCTCGTCGGTGGTTGGGTGCTGGGCAAGCGCCACCACAAACACTGTGGATTCAATAGCGTTTTTCTCGCTGCAGGGCTTGAAAGGCATGGTTTTCATGGTGGTGTGTTCGCTCACAGTTCGGCCCTCATCCAAATGGCGGGGCCAATGATGGCAACGGGTTCGCCGTCGTCAATGCGAAAGGTGGCAAGGCCTCTATTGTCATATGGAAAATTTTTCGCCCTTGGGTATTGCATTGCACGCCAGCCATTCACACCAGCGAATTGGGTTCACACCGTTGAGTGTGGATTCGATCTGGCAGCGCAGCCCTCCCCGTGCACACGTTTGCACCGCCCACACCCAGCGCCAGCCATCACCGCCCGCCCGGTAAGGGTGGCCAGCGAAGCGGCCCCGGCGCTCATTTCCGCAAATGTCCACATGTGCCCGACACCAGCAACAGGCACCGTAACAGGCATGCGACGGCGCGGACCTTGGGCCATCTGGGCAGCCACCACGCGGCCAGGCCCCCCCGGCCAGCGAAACCCAGCGAGGCTGGTTCTGCCGCATTCCCGTTGAATGTGAGCACCGTCAGTCACAGACCGCTGCTCCTTGGTCATGTCAGCGCCGAAGCAACCCTTACATCCGTTGCAATCGCCGCGTGTTCCAGGGCATTCAGCACCGGCATCAGCAAGCGGCACAGATCACTGTGACGGTCGGCCATCAGCACAATGGCCGCGCTGAATGCCTCGGCAGCGCCCTCAATGGCGTCGGCATCGCCAGCCACGTTCTCTCGCTCCAGCGCATCCAGTACCGGCGTCAGCAGACGGCACAGGCCACTGTGCTTGTCGGCCATCAGTACCAGCGCGGCACTCAGCGCCTCGGCGGCAAATTCGATGGTTTCGCGGGTGCTTTCGCCGATCAGGGGGTTGATGTTGGTGTTCATGGGGTGCTCCTTCGGTAGTGCGGTTGTTGATGGCCTCAATTCTCGTGACTTCCTTACAAAATGTCAATATATTTTATTGATAACATTTAATGTTGATATATACTCAACGCCCCATCGAAAATCGAGTTTTTCTCAATCGGTATCAGCACCATGACCATCAGCAAGACAGCAGAGGCAGTTCGGCGCGTTCAGGAAGCGAAAGCGGCTGGAAAGCGCCTATCCGTTCAGGCAGTAGCCCGCGAGCTGGAGATCAGCGCGGCGGCCATCTACGCGCAACTGAAGCGTGAGGAAGGCCGTCAGCGCTGCCCATGCTGTGGCCAGGTGGTGCGCGATGGCTACAAGGTAGATCGCAGCGTGTTGAAGGCCGGGTAGGATGGTCCATCGGGCATCACAGGACAGCACATGAAAAACCTTTGCGGCATTTGCGGTATCTCACTCTGGCGATTCGGACGGGGCGAGGTGTGAGCCATGTCCTGGGCTGTGACCACCTTCACATGCAAGCAGTGCCACCTTGAATTTAGTGACCTGCACACCTGGGGAAGCAGGGAGTACGTCTTGCTGACCGGCGTGCGGCTCCCCATGGACTGGACCTTGGGATGGTGCTCGGACTGCAACAACATCTGCGCGGTTGAACTCCTGGACCCATTGGCCAGCCAGGGTGATCTGGACCAGGCTACCAACGACCTGCATGACCATCCCACCAGGTGGACTTGCAAATGGGGATAAGCGGCGGAATGCCAGCCTTCCGGTCCCCGACGATTTGTTGCACGCGCAGAAAGCCAGTTGCAGGCAGGGTTTGTGCGGTGGCAGTTGCGCCACCAGCGATTTTCTTCGACGACATTCTTTGATCCTCACGACTGAATTGGGATCTCGCACCCGATTTGGCTGGCGCGAGCGTGGCGCGCTCGGTCGTTCGTTCAGTCGTTCGGTCGTCGATCAGGCATTGCGCCTGTTCGCCGCTCGCCTGCTGGGCATCGAGCGGGGCCTGTTTACAGGCAGGTGCCATCAGCACGGAGGCTGTTGGGCTTGTGTGGACTTGAGCCAACGGCCTCAATCATGCGGGGCCGCGAGCAATTCGACTATTGTGTTGGACGCTAGGCTACCCTCTTGAACGGCGCGACGTTGGTTTCGCCAGCCTTCCAAGTGTCCAGCATGTTGGCCCACTGCTGCATCATCTTGGCCCTGTCCTCCAGGTGCGTCGCCTGGTTGTACGTCCGCCGCACGGCATTGGGTTCGGTGTGGGCAAGTTGGCGCTCGATCCAGTCTGCCGGGTAGCCCATCTCGTTCAATCGTGTGCTGCCAGTCGTGCGGGTGGCATGCGGGCTGTATTTGCCAGACCATTCCATGGCGTAGAGCATCTGCCGGAAGCTGGCGATGGCCATCGACTTCGTGCGGTCGTCGCGCCCTGGAAAGACATGAGTGCGCTTGCCGGTGATCGGCAGCAACGTGCGCAGGATCTCTACCGCCTGGGTTGGCAGCGGTACGACGTGCTCCTTGCGCTTCTTCATCCTGGCCGCTGGGATGCGCCAGACAGCGGCATCCAGGTCGAACTCTGACCACGCTGCCTCAGCGGCCTCAGCAGGGCGGCAAAGCGTCAGCCACATCAATCGGAAGGCTGAGACGGTCTCCAGCCTGCCCGCGTGGCCGTCCAAGTCGCGCATGATCTGGCCGATCTCGGTTGTGGTGAGCGGCCGTTTGTGCTGCGTCTTGTTGGCTGGCAACGCCTTGCGAACCGGGTACACCGGATTGGTGTCGGCGCGGAGCGTGGCCACCGCTAGGTCGAAGATGCCACTCATCGTGCGCTGGGCCTCTGCCGCCACAGCGGGGCCGTTGGCTTTGGCCGACGTTTGCAGCACATCCAAGATGTGGGCCGGTGTGATCTGGCGCACCGGCAGCGTGCCGATCTTCGGGAACACCACGCGCTTGAGCATGGCCTTGCGCCTGGTCTTAGTGATCTCCTCCCAGTCCTTCAGCGCCAGCCACTCGTCGGTGATAACCTCGAAGGTCTGGGCGTTCTCCTGCTGGCGCTTAACGCGATCAAGCTGGCGCTGCTTGGCCGGGTTGATGCCCTGCTTGACGAGTGCCCGGGCCTTTTCGCGCTCGCGGATGGCCTCTGCCAGCGTGAAGCGGCGTCCGGCTCGCCGTGCGTCGGCATCCTCGGCCGACTCAACCGTGGGGGCGCTGGCGTACTCGCCAATGGCGTACACGCTCTCCTTGACCGCACCGCCGTCCCGAAGCTCGAACCGGTACCGCCAGGCCTTCACACCGTTCGGCTTGACCTCCAGGTACAGCCCCTTCCCCACCGGCCACTTGTAGGGCTTGTTCTCAGGCTTCGCCGTGCGGCACTGGGTGTCGGTGGTCAGCGGCTTACGGGCGGGTTTGCGGGCTTCAATGGGCGGTTGCGACATGGTGCAGATCCTCGGGCTTCTGGCCGTACCCGGTTTTCATCAACCCAGTTCGGACAACATACCCGGAATCGTACCCGGTTCTTACCCGGTTTCGAATGCACCTTGTCGAACAAACCACAAAGAAAAAACCCAGTAACTTGTTGTCATTACTGGGTTTTGTTTGTCCAATCGAATCCGACTTGATCCGACAAGCGGTTTACACGTTGAACAGGAAGTTCAGCACGTCGCCGTCTTTCACCACATATTCCTTGCCTTCCGCCCGCATCTTGCCCGCGTCTTTGGCGCCTTGTTCGCCTTTGAACGTGATGAAGTCATCGAACGCGATGGTTTGGGCCCGGATGAAGCCGCGCTCAAAGTCGCCGTGGATCACACCTGCGGCCTGGGGCGCGGTGTCACCGATGTGGATGGTCCAGGCACGCACCTCTTTCACGCCGGCGGTGAAGTAGGTTTGCAGGCCCAGCAGCTTGAAAGCGGCGCGGATCAGGCGGTTCAGGCCCGGCTCGGTCTGGCCCATTTCTTCCAGGAACACCAGGCGATCGGCGTCGTCCATCTCGCTCAGTTCGGCTTCGATCTTGGCGCAAATGGCCACCACGGGCGCGTTCTGGCTGTCGGCGTAGGCCTTCAGGCGGTCGAGGAAGGGGTTGTTCTCGAAGCCCGTTTCGCTGACGTTGCCCACAAACATGGCGGGCTTGGCCGTGATCAGGCAAATGGGCTTGAGCAGCGCGCGCTCTTCGTCACTGAAGTCGATGGTGCGCACGGGCTTGCCCTGGTCAAGCGCGGCCTGGCACTTGGTGAGCATGGCCACCAGTTTGGCGGCGTCTTTGTCGTTGCCGCTGCGGGCAGCTTTGCCAAAGCGGTGCAGGCTTTTTTCCACCGTGCCGAGATCTGCCAAGCACAGCTCGGTCTGGATGACCTCGATGTCGGAAATGGGATCTACCTTGCCCGCCACGTGGATCACGTTGTCGTCTTCAAAGCAGCGCACCACGTTCACGATGGCATCGGTCTCGCGGATGTGGGCCAGAAACTGGTTGCCCAGGCCTTCGCCCTGACTCGCACCGGCCACCAGACCTGCAATGTCCACAAACTCCACGATGGCCGGGACGATGCGCTCAGGCGTGATGATTTTGGCCAGTGCATCCAGGCGCGGATCGGGCACTTCCACCACGCCCACATTGGGCTCGATGGTGCAAAAAGGATAGTTCTCAGCCGCAATGCCAGCCTTGGTCAGCGCGTTGAACAAGGTACTTTTGCCGACGTTGGGCAGGCCGACGATGCCGCATTTCAAACTCATGGGAAACCCTCAAAAAAAGCAGCGGGGAGTGTATGCGATGGGTTTTGGGCAGGGTTTCCGGCGAAGCGCTCAATCAAAGCGCCAGTTGCCGCCGAAGGCCTGCCCCTCGCGCAACCACACACCCGCTGCTGGCAGACCGGTCTGCGCAAAACCGTTCATGCCAAAGGTGATGGCACCGTTCAAACGGGGATCGCGTCGGTAAGCGGCCAGCGCGTCGCCCACCGCAGTACCGCGATCGGCAGTGTCGGGATTCACGTCGGGGATGGGGCAGCGGGCGCAGGGCTTGGTCAGCGCGACGAACACCCGCTGGGGGCTGCCGTCGGCTTCCACGTCAATGCCCAACCCTTCCAGACGGTCTTCGTCATGGGCATCAACTCCTGACAGCACCAGGTTGGGCCGGAAGCGGCGCATGTCCACGGCAGCCTGCCCTTCCGCGTGCAAGCGGGCATTCAGCTCGTCCAGTGACGCCTGACTGGCCACCAACACCGGAAAGCCGTCGCCAAACTGGTTGGGCACGACCTGGCCGCTCGTCCACTTGGCGGTGCTCAGGCGCGGTTGGGTGGCCGCTCGGGCGATGTCAAACTGAACCAGGCGCAGTTGCCGCAACCCGGTGGGTGTGTCCGGGTGTTGGCCCAGGCATTGGGCCAACCAGTCGGCGGCGGCATCGCCCACATCGAGTGCGGGCACGGCGTCGTCCCACACACGCACTTTCATGGGGCTGGCGGTGCGCGGGGCACGGCGGGGCAGCGTCAGCGTGGGTTGGCCCGGCGCATCCAGGTACAGGTGTGTGTCGTCCAGCCGGGGCTGCACCAGGGCCATGCGTGGCAGCTCGCGCTGCGAGACAAATTCACCCTCGGCGTCCACCACCATCCATTCGCGGTCGCCTTCCAGCCCGGTGGGCAGCAGCCGTGCCGCAGGCACCCTCACCCCTGCGCACGATTTGACGGGGTGCACCCAGAGTTGGCCGATGTGGCCGTGTGCGTCGAAGCCGGAAAGGGCTCTAGTTGTGGTGGTGCGAGGCGAGTTCATGGCCCCAATCCTAAAATGGCTGCATGACCCAACGTTTTGATGTGTGCATTCGTGGCGGCGGCATTGTGGGCAGCACGCTGGCCTTGCTGCTGGCGCAACAGCGCCTGCGCGTGGCTCTGGTGGCCCGCCCGCCCCAAGCCACACCTGGCCCTGATGGTCATGACGACATCCGGGCCTACGCGCTGAACGCCGCCTCGCGCCAGTGCTTGGACGCCGTGCGCGGCTGGCCCGAGGCAGACGGAACGGTCACCCCGGTCACACGCATGGAGGTGTGCGGCGACAAGGGCGGCCAGCTGTCCTTTGATGCCACCTACGTGCAGCAGCCCAGCCTGAACTGGATCGTCGATGTACCCGCGCTGGAAGCGCGCCTGGCCGATGCACTGCGCTTCCAAAGTGGTGTGCAACGGCTGGACGCCCCACCCGCCCATGCCGCGCTGACGGTGGTCTGCGAAGGCCGCCGCAGCGCCACGCGGGCCGAGTTTGGTTTTGAATACGAGGTCAAGCCCTACCCTCACCACGCACTGGCAGCCCGGCTGCGCATGACTCGGCCCCATGGCGGTGTGGCGCGCCAGTGGTTCCACGCAGGGGAAATTGCCGCTTTGCTCCCCTTGGGCGGCGACGGCGGAAACGACGTGGCGTTGGTGTGGTCGGTGGATGCGGCCAAAGCACAGCGCCTGCAAAGCGCCGAGCCTGCCGACTGTGTGGCAGAACTGGCCGCCCTGTGTGGCCTGCCCGCCAGCGAAATGACCCTGACGCACACACCACAAGCCTGGCCGCTGGAGCTGTCACAAGCCACCCACTGGGTGCTGCCTGGCGTGGCGTTGGCCGGTGACGCAGCCCACGCCATGCACCCGCTGGCAGGCCAGGGGCTGAACATGGGCCTGGCCGACGCGGCCGAACTGGCCCGCGTGCTGCAGGCCCGTGAATACTGGCGCGAATTGGGCGACCCCAAACTGTTGCGCCGCTATGAGCGCGCCCGCAAGGCTGACTTTGCGGCCATGGGCGGGCTGACCGACGGCCTGTTTGTGCTGTTCAACCACGGCAACGGGCTGACCCAAACGCTGCGCAATTGGGGCATGAGCGGTGTCAACCAGTTGCACCCGCTCAAAACTTGGTTGACCCGCCAGGCCATGGGGCGCCACAGCACGCCGTGATGAGCACCTTGAACTTTTGCAAGCCGTGGCGACTCCAGTCACCGTTGGCCACCTGCATGCCCCTTTGTTTCCTTTCCAAACCCCAACCACAGCCCTTGCGCTGCCGCACATGAACGCACGTTTCTCTCCCCGTCGCCTGGCCGTTGCCCTGGCCACTGTCACCCTGGGCCTGGCCATGCACGGCGGTGCGTCGGCACAGGAGGCCGCCATCCGCAAAAACCTGGCCGAACGCCTGCCCAACCTGCCCAAAATCGATGAGGTGAGCAAAACGCCCATGCCGGGGCTGTACGAGGTGCGGGTGAACGGCGCAGACATTCTGTACACCGATGCCGAAGGCAACTACCTCATTCAGGGCATGTTGATCGACACGAAGGCCAAGACCAACCTGACCGAAGAGCGTGTAGAAAAACTCACCGCGATACCGTTTGAACAGCTGCCATTCAAGGACGCGTTCACCATCGTCAAAGGCAACGGAAAGCGCAAGCTTGCGGTGTTTGAAGACCCGAATTGCGGCTATTGCAAGAAGTTCGAACGCGAACTGGCCAAAATCGACAACGTGACCGTGCACGTGTTCCTGTACCCCATCCTCAGCAAAGATTCGGCTGACAAGTCCAACGCCATCTGGTGCGCCAAAGACAAGGCCAAGACCTTCACCAACTGGATGGTAAAAGACATTGAGCCACCCAAAGCCACCTGCGACACCGCCGCCGTGGAGCGCAACGTTGATTTCGGCAAAAAGAATCGCATCACCGGCACCCCCACGCTGTTTTTTGTGGACGGCACACGCGTGCCTGGCGCCATTCCCGGCGACAAACTCGAAAAAATGCTGGCCGAAGCCAAATAAACCGCGCGCACCCGCCCCATGGGGGCTTGCCGGTTTGGTGACAATGGCGGCATGAATGTGCCCACGCCCGCCCCTCCCTCGCCCACTGACCGCTTGCACCAAGTGCCCGTGCACACCCTGGCCCGACGCTTGGGCCAAGCCGGGCTGGTGCCCTTTGTGGTGTTTGCCCTGCTGCTGTGGGTGGTGACTGAAGAGGCCCTGCCCTACGTGGCTCTCACCCTGGTGGCCTACGCGGCGCTGATCGTGTCATTTCTGGGAGGCATCCACTGGGGCCTGGTGTGGGTGCGGCAGGCCGGTATGCCTGACATCCCGCCGCTGGCTGACCGTGCCGCCAAGCTCCACCTGCTGTGGGGTGTGGTGCCTTCTTTGCTGGCTTGGCCCGGCGTGCTGATGCCGGCATATGCCGCCCTGCCCTGGCTGGGCCTGTTGCTGGTGGTGTGTTACCTGGTGGACCGCCGCACCTACCCCGATTCAGGCCTTGGCCACTGGCTCACCCTGCGCTTTCAGCTGTCGGCTGTGGCAGCGCTGAGCTGCTTTGTGGGCGCAGGCGCGGTATGAACGCACTCGGCATTCACTACCGTGTGGCGGTGCTCAACGCCCACGCCCACCTGTTTGAAGTCACCCTGACCGTGCCCGAACCGGCCTCCGCCCAGGTGCTGGCCCTGCCCGTGTGGATACCCGGCAGCTATTTGGTGCGCGAGTTCTCGCAGCACATGCAACACCTGTCGGCACAGCAAAACGGCACGCCCGTGGCACTCACGCAGCTGGACAAACACCGCTGGCAACTCAACGGCCACCAACCCGGCCAACCCGTGACGGTGCGCTGCGAGGTGTATGCGTTTGACCCATCGGTACGCACTGCCTACTTGGACGACGCCCGTGGATTCTTCAACGGCACCAGCCTATGCCTGCGTGTGGCGGGCCAGGAAGAGCGGCCCCACATCCTGCAAGTGGATGCGCCCGCCCTGCACCCGGACTGGCAAATGGCCACCGCCCTCGACCCGGAGCAGGTGGACGACACAGGCTTTGGCACCTACGCAGCGCCGAACTACACCGTGCTGATTGACACCCCGGTGGAAATGGGCGCGTTCTGGAGCGCCACATTCGATGTGCGGGGCGTGCCCCACCGCTTTGTGGTCAGCGGTGCAGGCCCATGGCTGGACGGCGAGCGACTGGTGGCAGACACCCGGCGCATTTGCGAAGCCGAAATGGACTTCTGGCACGGGCCCAACGAAGGATGCGAACACCCCCCATTCAGCCGCTACCTGTTCATGCTGGCCGCCACACACGACGGATACGGCGGACTGGAGCACCACAATTCCACCGCCCTCATTTGCCCCCGCAATGACCTGCCGCGCACCCACACAGCCGCAGCACTGAAAGCCACCGACGGCTACACCGGTCTGCTGGGTCTCATCAGCCACGAGTATTTCCACACCTGGAACGTGAAACGCCTGCGCCCGGCCGAGTTCGCCACGTACGACCTGGACCGCGAAAACCACACCGAGCTGCTGTGGTTCTTTGAAGGTTTCACCAGCTATTACGACGACCTGCTGCTGCACCGAGCCGGGCTGATCGACACGGCCACTTACCTGCAACTGCTGGCCAAAACCACCAATCAGGTCGCCCAAACCCCCGGCCGGCTGGTGCAAACCGTGGCCCAGGCCAGTTTTGACGCCTGGACGCGCTACTACCGAATCCAGGAAAACACGCCCAACGCCACCGTCAGCTACTACACCAAAGGCGCGCTGGTGGCACTGTGCCTGGACCTGACCTTGCGTCAGCACCAGAGCAGCCTCGACCACGCTCTGCGCGCCCTGTGGCACCGCTGCCAGGGCGGCCCTATGACCGAGGCCGACCTGCGAGCGGTGTTGACCCAGCTGGCAGGCAGGCCACTGGATGCGGAACTCGACGGGTGGGTGCACAGCACCACCGAGCTGCCGGTGTTGGAGCTGCTGAAAACCCACGGCGTTTTGGCGGACACCGAACCCGCCCCCCTGGCCCAGCGCCTGGGCCTGCGGGTGAGCGAGGCGGGTGGCATCACCCTGAAAAACGTGCTGCGTGGGGGCGTAGCTGAACAGGCCGGCATGGCTGCCGGCGACGAATGGCTGGCCGTGGAGTGCGCGCCCGGCGAGGTGTGGCGCATCACCAAACTGGACGACATTGGCCCCGTTCTGGGCCAACGCACCCACCTCCACGCCCTGGTCAGTCGCGACCGCCGGGTGCTGCGCTTGGCGCTGGCCTGGCCCCAGACGGGCGACACCACATCCGGCCAAACAGTGGTGAAGTTCACGCCATGCCCTACCCCGACATGGCCCGCCCGCCTGGGGTGATGGCTGACACCCCGAGGCCAACCCCAGCTGCGGCACCACACATGGTCCGGCAGCTGACGGTGTTGGCTGTGGCTGTGTTGCTGGCCCACCTGCTGGGCCTGGCGTGGCTGGCCCAGCGGGGCACGGGCCCCGCTGCCCTCGCCCTGATGGCAGAGCCCGAATTCAACCGGGCGCTGGCCCCAGGCACCCTGCCGACCCCAGACCTTGCAGGTGCCAACGGTGCCCCGCCGCCACCGACCTCCACCGTTGGCCAGGTGGTTCAGGCGCGCACCCTTGCTCCCACTGCGGCCAATGCACACCCCCCCTCTGCCACCGATACCCTTCGCCCACCGAAACGGGCTGCGCCACGCCCGGCACCGCCGCCCCCCCCTCTACAACCATCGCTCACGTCGGCGGCGGAACAGGCAACACCACCGAAGCCCACCCGCGCCCCAGTGCCCGACCCTGCCCCAGCTGCCCCTGCCGAGCCGCAGGCTGCCGCTCCATCTCAACCAGCCGAGCAACCCACAGCCAACCGAAATTCAGAGCCAAAACCGCCTCTGCCGCTTGATGGTGTTGAAAAGTCAGCTATCACTGCAGCGCCAGACAATCAGGCGTGGCTCGCCACCTGGCCAGCCAGCACGCGGCTGAGCTACAAGCTGCAGGGCTACTTTCGGGGTGAGTTTTCGGGAGATGCGCGCGTGCAGTGGCAACGCTCGGCTGAGCGATACCAGGCCCAGGTGGATGTGAGCGTGGCCCTGCTGCTGAACATGCGCATGACCAGCCAGGGCCGCATCACCCCCACCCACCTGTGGCCCGAGGCCTACGAAGAAGAACGCCGGGGCAAAAAGCGCGGCGCGCGTTTTGGCGACCAGTTGTTACAACTCGACGACGGCAGCAGCCTGCCACGCCCACAACAGCTGCAAGATGCGGCGAGCCAGTTTGTGCAGTTGGCCCAAGACTTCGCCACCGCTCGCCGCCGCCTTGCTGTAGGCGAAGCCGTGCGGGTCACTCTTGGGCGCCCCGGTGGCGTGGACGACTGGACGTACGACGTGGTGGCCCAGGAAACGCTGGCAACGCCTGTGGGGGATCTGGTGGCATTCCATCTGAAACCTCGCCCACTGGCCAACCCCAGAGGCAAGGTGAACGTGGAAATGTGGTTTGCGCCCGCACTGCAACACCTGCCAGCGCGCATCAAGCTCACATTGAACGAGGAAACCTGGCTGGACCTGACGCTGAGTTCGGTCGCCCAGAGCCCGTGAGCGCCCACGCTGCGCCGACTGGTTTAGACTGCTCGGCGCTTTACGTAACGTCAACCAGGAGACCACAGCCGTGTCGTTCGAACTCATCACCACCCGCACCGAAGGCCGTGTGGGCATCGTCACCCTCAACCGCCCCAAACAGCTCAACGCCCTGAACGACCAGCTCATGAATGAGCTCGGTCAGGCACTGAAAGGTTTTGACGACGATGCCGACATCGGCTGCATGATCGTCACTGGTAGTGAAAAAGCGTTTGCCGCCGGGGCCGACATCGGCGCCATGGCCAAGTACACGTTTGCCGACGTGTACAGCGGTGACTACATCACCCGCAACTGGGAAACCATCCGCAGCGTGCGCAAACCCGTGATTGCCGCCGTCAGCGGCTTTGCGCTGGGCGGTGGCTGCGAACTGGCCATGATGTGCGACTTCATCATTGCCGCCGACAACGCCAAGTTCGGTCAGCCCGAAATCAAGCTGGGCATCATCCCTGGCGCCGGCGGCACCCAGCGCCTGCCCCGCGCCGTGGGCAAAGCCAAGGCCATGGACATGGCCCTGACCGGCCGCATGATGGACGCCACCGAAGCCGAGCGCGCCGGACTGGTCAGCCGCGTGGTGCCGCTGGACAAGCTGATGGACGAAGCCCTGGGTGCGGCCCTGATGATTTGCGAATACTCCCTGCCCAGCGTGATGGCGGCCAAAGAGTGCGTGAACCGCGCCTTTGAAGGCGGCTTGCGAGTACTCCATGCCGCCCGGCAATGGCCGCCAGCTGATCATTGAGGTCCGTTGATTGCTCGCTTGCCTCTCGTCGATGATTGTCACTATGTCAAACGGACAATCGTCTAAAGCGGGGACAAGTGCCGTAAACTTGCCTCACGGCTTTGGAGATCGGAATTGAACCCGCGTCCGCACTCCACCACCAAAAAACCCAAAACCCCGTTTGTGTGCCGCAGCGGGGTTTTGTTTTTTCTCTGTCGGTCATTCAGCCTCTGGACATACACCATGAAACGCTGGCTCTTGTTGTTGTTGCTACCTGTCCGTGCACTGGCATTGGGCACCCTGCTGGCGACTGTTGCACAAAGCGTGACTGCACAGTCGCAGCCCAAACGCCCCTTCCCTCCCCATGCCATGCGTGCCCACATGGTGGTGGTGAACGCGCACGAAGTCACGTTCAACGGCAAGCTCACCCGCCTGGCGCCAGGTTCACGCATCCGCACCCCAGCAAACGCACTCGTGGTGTCGGGTGGACTGGTCGGCCAAGGCTTCGTGGTGAATTACACCCGCGACAGCCTGGGCCAGGCGCACGAGATCTGGCTGTTGAATGCGGCCGAGGCCGCCGATCGCCGCCCGGGGTCCGAGGGCATGACGTCAAGCAACATCGTGTCAGACCCAGCCACATCGTCGGCTGAAAATAAATAAAACAGCACTCAGCGCTTGCCAGTATTGATGTTTCAGCTATTGAAAACGACACAGCCATGAGCAAAAAAGTCTTCATCAAAACCTTCGGCTGCCAGATGAACGAGACGTGCTGGGCGCGGCCCAGGGCTATGAACCCACGCAGGACGTGGAAGAGGCCGACCTGATTTTGTTCAACACCTGCTCGGTGCGCGAAAAAGCGCAGGAAAAGGTGTTTTCCGACCTGGGCCGGGTGAAGCACCTGAAGAAAAAGGGCGTGCTGATCGGCGTGGGTGGCTGCGTGGCCAGCCAGGAAGGTGCCGCCATCATCGAACGGGCACCCTATGTGGACGTGGTGTTTGGCCCGCAGACCCTGCACCGCCTGCCCGAGATGCTGAAGGCGCGCGAGCGCCTGTCTCGCCCGCAAGTGGACATCAGCTTTCCTGAAATTGAAAAATTCGACCACCTGCCCCCGGCAAGGGTCGACGGCGCGTCGGCCTTCGTGTCCATCATGGAAGGTTGCTCCAAATACTGCAGCTACTGCGTGGTGCCCTACACGCGGGGCGAGGAAGTCAGCCGCCCGTTTGAAGACGTGCTGGTGGAGGTGGCAGGCCTGGCAGAACAGGGGGTGAAAGAGGTCAACCTGCTGGGCCAGAACGTGAACGCCTACCGGGGCACCATGGGTGACACGGATGAGATTGCCGACTTCGCCCTGCTGCTGGAATACGTGGCCGACATCCCCGGCATCGAGCGCATCCGCTACACCACCAGCCACCCCAACGAGTTCACCCAGCGCCTGATCGACGCCTACGGCAAGATCCCCAAACTCGTCAGCCACCTGCACCTACCAGTACAGCATGGCAGCGACAAAATCCTGATGGCCATGAAGCGTGGCTACACCGCGCTGGAATACAAAAGCACCATCCGCAAACTGCGGGCGGTGCGGCCCAACCTGTCGCTAAGCTCCGACTTCATCGTCGGCTTTCCCGGTGAAACCGAAGACGACTTTGCCAGGATGATGAAACTCATTGACGACGTGGGCTTTGACGCCAGCTTCAGTTTCATCTTCAGCCCGCGGCCTGGCACCCCGGCCGCCAACCTCGCTGACGACACACCCCATGCCGTCAAGCTGAAGCGTCTGCAACACCTGCAGGCCACCATCGAAGCCAACGTGTCGCGCATCAGCTTGGGCCTGGAAGGCACGGTGCAGCGCATCCTGGTGGAAGGCCCCTCACGCAAAAACGCCGACGAGCTGATGGGCCGGACAGAGTGCAACCGGATCGTCAACTTCCCTGCGGGGCCCCGTGCCTCACGTCTGGTGGGCCAGTTGATTGACGTGACCATCACCGAAGCGCGGCCACACTCGCTGCGTGGCGCGGTGGCTGTCAAACAAAGCGAGGTGGCAGCGTGAGCGATCTGGTCTCCAACGAACTGGATGTACTGGCAGCCCTCCTGCCACTGCAACACATGGCCAAACACGGGTCAGGCATGGCCGTGATTGAACTGGGTTGCGGCAACGCACGGCTGGTCCGCGAGATGCTGGAGCTCGGCCTGGCCCGCAGCGTGGTGGGGCTGGAAGTGGACGAACGCCAGCACGCCAAGAACCTGGCCAGTCCCATGGGCGGCCTGACCTTCAGACAAGCCAGCGCAACGGCCGTGCCCTACCCCGATGGACTGTTCGATCTGGCCCTGATGCTCAAAAGCCTGCACCACATCCCCCTGCATGGCATGGGACAGGCTCTGGACGAAGTGGCCCGTGTGCTCAAACCCGGCGGCTGGTTCTACGTGTCAGAACCGGTGTATGACGGTGCACTCAACAGCATCGTGAAACTGTTCAACGACGAAGGCATGGTTCGCATGGCTGCCCAACTGGCGTTGGGCGAAGCGCTCGACCGCCACGACAGCCCGTGGAAGGCGTTGCAGGAACAGCATTTCGACATGCCTGCGCGCTATGCCAGTTGTGCGGACTTCGAGCAACGCATGCTCTATCCCACCTTTGCTAACCACCGGGTGGACGATGCCGTGCTGCAAGCTGTGCGCACGGCTTACGCCCGGCACGCAGCACCCGACGGAAGCGCCCGCTTCACGCGCCCCATGCACGTACGCCTGCTGCAAAAACGCGGCTGATCAAGGGCCGGGCGGGGGTGGCGGGGGCACCAGGTAGCGCTGATCAGACCAGGTCGCCAGCCACTCGGGCTTGAACGCCACAAAAATGGCCACCAGCATGCCGGTCAGGAATGCATCGCCCCAGGCCATGAGCCAGCGGGCCACCAGTGCCTGCTCCACCCCGACACCGCCCACCAGGTGGTACAGCAGTTCGTACAGCACGCCCGCCAAAAAAATGCACAGCGCCGTGCCCAGAAAGCCTCGCCCCAGGATGTAGACAAACACCTGCGCAGGCAACCAGCGGCGCAACACGGCACCCAAGGCCAGTGTGAGCGTCGCGGGCACCAACCCGATCCAAACCCACTGCGAGAGCCAGACCTCCGGCTCGAGAGACCCCACCAGCCAGACCACAGCCGCCACTCCGGACAACAGGACCACCGCCAGGGGCCAACCCAACAACAGCGTCATCAGGCAAGCGCCGGACAGTTGCACGGAAATGCCCCCGGCCACCAGGGAGCGAGGCAACATTTGGGGCAACATCCAGAACCAGGGCAACAGCACCAGCCCCGCCAGAAAGGGGCTCAGCAACGCCCCACCCAACATGCGCCAGGGGCGCAGCCATAGGGCGGCCAACACCATGACGGCGGCCACAACGGTTTCAAGGAGGGTGATCATGTGGGCGCAGTATGGTCATGCCCCACGGCTGTTGGCGTTGACTTCGGTCAAACGCACTTGCGCAAGGGCGTTTTCAACCCATGCCGGGCAGTTTGGGCATGCCACCCATGCCCTTCATGGCGCCCATGCGCTTCATCATTTTCATGAGGCCGCCGCCCTTCATTTTTTTCATCATGCCCTGCATCTGGTCGAACTCTTTGAGCAGGCGGTTCACCTCTTGCACATGAACCCCTGCACCTGCAGCGATCCGGCGTTTGCGTGTGGCCTTGATGAGGTCGGGTTTGCGGCGCTCCAGCGGCGTCATGCTGCAGATGATGCCTTCCTTGCGCTTGATGTCTTTTTCAGCACGGTCCATGTCCGCGCCCGTGGCTTTGCCCGCCAATTGGCTGGGCAGTTTGTCCATGAGGCTGGACAGTCCCCCCATGTTTTTCATCTGGCGGATTTGCTCGAGGAAGTCTTGCAAATCAAAACCGTCACCGCTTTTGACCTTGGCGGCCAGCTTCTGAGCGGCGGCCATGTCCACGTTGGCGGTGACCTGTTCCACCAGCGCCAGGATGTCGCCCATGCCCAAAATGCGGCCTGCGTGGCGCTCGGCGTCGAAAGCCTCCAAGCCGTCGATTTTTTCGCTCACACCGGCAAACTTGATGGGCACCCCCGTGATGTGCCGAACCGACAGGGCCGCGCCACCGCGTGAATCGCCATCGGTTTTGGTGAGCACGATGCCAGTGAGCGGCAGTGCTTCCTTGAACGCCTTGGCGGTGTTCACCGCGTCCTGGCCTTGCATGGCGTCCACCACAAACAGCGTTTCCACGGGTTTGATCGCGGCGTGCAAGGCCTTGATTTCGGCCATCAGCGCTTCGTCAATGGCCAGGCGGCCGGCGGTGTCCACCAGCAGCACGTCAAAGTGGTGCTTTCGCGCGTGGTCCAGCGCGGCCAGGGCAATGTCCACGGGCTTCTGGTCAGGCGAACTGGGGAACCAGTCGGCCCCCGCTTGCGCCGTGACGGTCTTCAACTGCTCGATGGCCGCTGGGCGGTACACGTCGCCCGACACGGTCAGCACTTTTTTCTTGCGCTTTTCAATCAGGTGCTTGGCCAGCTTGGCGGTGGTGGTGGTTTTGCCGGCCCCTTGCAAACCCGCCATCAACACCACGGCGGGTGGCTGGGCGGCCAAGTTGATGTCGTGCAAGGCGCGCTGGTCACCTTCGCCACCACTCATGGTGGCCACCAGCTCGCGGTTGACCACCGCCACCAGCGCCTGGCCTGGAGTGAGAGAACCCACCACGTCCTGGCCCAGGGCCTTTTCCTTGACCTTGGCGATGAAATCGCGAACCACAGGCAGGGCCACGTCGGCTTCCAGCAAGGCCATGCGCACCTCGCGCAGCATGTCGGTGACATTGCTTTCGGTGATGCGGGCTTGCCCCCGCATTTCTTTGACGATCCGGGAAAGTTTGTCGGAGAGGGCTGAAGCCATGGTGCGGGTGTGTGCGCGGCAGCATGGAACCGCAACGCACCGTTAAACTGTGGGCCATGATTTTAGCTGCCAGCCCCCTGTTGACCACCGTGCTGTCGGTAGCGGCTGCGCTTGGTTATGCGGGCGTGGCCGTGGCACAGAGGCACCTGGGTGGCCAGGCCACCCGTAACGGGCTGACGCTGGCCTGGCTGTTGCACGCAGCGGTCCTGGCCAGCAGCTTGCTGGTCAGCCCCCCCATGTTTGGTTTTGCTCCCGCCCTGTCTGTCACGGCATGGCTGGTGCTGCTGGTGTACGCAGTCGAAAGCCATGTGTACCCGCAATTGCGCGCCCGCAGTTCATTGTTGGCGCTGGGACTGGTGTCTGTGCTGTTGGCCTGGATGTTTCCAGGGGTGACCTACCACGCGGTCAAATCGAGCTGGCTTCCACTGCACTGGGCACTGGGCATCGCGGCTTACGGGTTGATTGCCGCAGCCGTGGTGCACGCCTGGTGGATGCAGCGGGTAGAAAAGTACATGCGCCGCGCTTCGCAGCCCAGCGAGGCCGGTATCCCGTTGCTGGCCATTGAGCGCCTCACCTTCCGCTTTGTGCTGGCGGGGTTTGTGTTGCTCACAGCCACGCTGTTGGCGGGCTGGTGGTTTGCAGAAGCCCTGTATGGCAAGGCCTGGGTGTGGGACCACAAAACCATTTTTTCAGTGCTGTCGTGGGTGGTATTTGCGGTCTTGCTGTTGGGCCGCTGGAGACTGGGGTGGCGCAGCCGCACCGCCAGCCGGATGCTGTACGCCGGCTCTGGGTTGTTGATGCTGGCCTATGTGGGGTCTCGCTTTGTCCTCGAAGTCGTGTTGCAACGGCACTGAACCCAGCTCATGAAGTACTTGCTGGTTTTGGGTGTGGTGCTGTTTGGAATCTGGTTGTGGCGGCACAACCGTGAAACCGCTGCCCGCGAACGCGCTGCCGACCAACGCCGGGCCGCAAGAACTCCCCCGGCACGCCAGGTGCCCCCCCCCCCTGCCCAAATGATTGCCTGTGCCCACTGCGGGCTGCACTTGCCCGAGGCCGATGCAGTGACGGGACGCGAAGGCAGCTACTGCACCCATGGACACCGCCGCGCCCGCGAAGATTGATGCCTTGACACCCCCGACCGGAGGGAGCACACCAGCGGGCGACTCGGTTGACCGGCTGTGGGCAGTGTTCATGCGTGCCAGGCTGGCTGTGGCATTCGTATTGCTCGCGTTGCAAGTGTTCGTCCTCTTGCTGGGCAACACGGGGAGCTGGCTCAGTGTGCTGCTGTGTGGCGCACACGTGGGCGCAACCGTTGTCTCACATGTGGCTGTGGCACCTGAAAACGTTCAGCGTACCCACCGTTGGCCCTGGCTCGCAACGGTCGGCGTAGACATCGGTCTTTTTGCAACCTTGCAGGCGCTGCAAATTGGCGGACTGAACTACACGTTGCTGTTCGCCCTGCCGGTGCTGATGGCAGCGGTGCTCGGACCACAGCGCCGCGCGCTGGCCACTGCAGCGGGCATTACCCTGCTTTTGCTGGCAGATGTCGGCTGGGCGGCCTGGATGGTGACGGACGATACAGCCCCCCGGTTTGTCCAGACCGCCATCACCGGAACCGCCTTCTTCCTGGTGGCGCTGCTGGCACACCAATTGTCTGTGCGCCTGGCACGCGAAGAAGCCCTGGCACACAGCAGCCAACTCGCGGCGCGCACCCAGGCTCTGGTGAACGAACTGGTGATCGAATCCATGGGCGACGGCGTGCTGGTCATCAACCACATTGGGCTGGTGATCACCGCCAACCCGGCAGCCAGGCACATGCTTGGCGGCGTGAATGGCGATGCACCTGCGAGTTTTTCTCTGGCGTCCAGCCCACACACGCAACCCTTGTCCGATCTTGTGCAGGCGACTTTCTCGCAGCGGATGCCACAGCAAAGTGAGGTGCAACTGGAGCCTACCCGCGAGCTGCGCAGGCGTTTGCGTGTGCGCAGCCGCCTGACACCCAACGAATCTCCGCAAGCCCCCACCCTGTGTGTGTTGTTTCTGGAAGACCTCCACGAACTTGAAGCTCGCGTGCGCACGGAAAAACTGGCTGGCATGGGCCGGATGTCCGTGGCCGTGGCGCATGAAATCCGCAATCCGTTGTCGGCAATCGCACAGGCGAACGCGCTGCTGCTGGAAGACCTGCACAACCCTCAGCAACTTCGGCTTGCCCAGATGGTGGCCACCCACACCCAGCGGCTCAACCGAGTGGTCGAAGACGTGCTCAACGTGGCGCGGGTGCCAGGCCAACTGGCGCATGACAACACCGCGCCGATCGGGCTGGACGATTCGGTGGGTGCCATCCTGGATGAATGGTGTGAGCAAAACGGCTGCAGCCTGCGGGTGCAATGGCAAGGAGGCTGCGGTGCCGCAAGCACACGGTTTGACCCGGAGCACCTGCGCCGGGTGCTGGTTAACCTGCTCGACAACGCCAACCGCTATGCGAGCAGCGCCAATGGAGCCGTGCGGGTGAGCACCCAGATCGAAGCCCCCGGTTGGCTGCGCCTGTCGGTGTGGAGCGATGGCAGCGCGCTGGAACAAAGTGTGCGCCGCCACCTGTTTGAGCCATTCTTTTCTTCGGAAAGCCGCTCCAGTGGCATGGGCCTGTACCTGTGCCGCGAACTCTGCGAACGCTACCGTGCCCAACTCAACTACCAACGCAGCGAACGCGGCGAACTGACCGGCAACGACTTTTTTCTGCGCATGCCGCTGGCGCTGGCAGACTCCACCCCATGAGCAAAGACACGCCTTCGCCTAGGGCACATATTCTGGTGCTGGACGACGAACCAGACCTGCGTACGCTGTACGAACTCACGCTGCTGCGTGAGGGACACAGCGTGCAAGCCGCAGGCACGCTCGCCGAGGCCCGCGAATGCCTGCAACACGAGTGTTTTGATCTGGTCATCACGGACATGCGCCTGCCCGATGGACTGGGGCTGAGCTTGCTGAAGGAACTGACGGCACAAGCCCGACCGGAACGGGCCATCGTCATCACTGCCTATGGATCAGCCGAAAGTGCGGTGGAGGCACTGAAACACGGGGCGTTCGATTACCTGACAAAACCGGTTGACCTCAAGCAGTTCCGCACGGTGGTCGCCACCGCTTTGGAGGGAACCGGACGCCCTTGGATTGCCCCGCATACCCCCCTCGACCCAGCGGCAGCCACAGGGGCGGCGCCTACAGGGAGGCGAAGTACAAGCCGTACCGCATCTGCGACAGAAGGCAGCGCACTTCGTCGGCTGGTGGGCCAGTCTGCTGTCATGTCAGGTGTCAAAGAACGCATCCTGCGGGTGGCTGGCAGCATGGCACCTGTGATGGTATTGGGCGAGTCAGGCACAGGCAAAGAGCTGGTGGCCCGGGCCATACACGATGCCAGCCACCGGGCGGGCGGGCCATTTGTGGCGGTCAATTGCGGGGCCATTCCCGACACACTCATAGAGGCTGAATTCTTTGGAGCCCGCAAAGGGGCTTACACCGGAGCCACCACTGATCGAGAAGGCTATTTTTCTGCCGCCCGCGGTGGCACGCTGTTTCTGGACGAAATTGGAGACCTTCCCTTGGGCATGCAGGCCAAGTTGCTTCGTGTCATACAGGAGCGGCGGGTGCGTCCGCTGGGTGGTGTACAGGAGGAACAGGTAGATGTCCGGCTGCTGTGTGCCACACACAAAGACCTGGTTCAGGCAGTGGCAAACGGGCAATTCCGCCAGGACCTTTATTACCGGCTCAACGTGATCGAAATCCACCTGCCAGCGCTGCGCGAGCGCCGCAGCGACCTGCCGGCACTCGTCGACGCACTGATGCACCGCATTTGCCACGACAGCGGGCAAGCCCCTGTGGGCATGAGTGCACGTGCAACCGAATGGCTGCAACAACACCCCTTCGCAGGCAACGTGCGCGAGCTGGAAAACCTGCTGCACCGTGCCCTGGCGCTGTGCAACGGGCACGAAATCGCCCTGGACGATCTGACGGGCGACGGGGCAGCCACCGTATCAAAGGAGTCACCGCAAGACGCATCCCCCCCCATACCACCAACATCTGTTGACCCAAAAACGCCTGCGGCCCTGCCCGCCGACCTGCAACTTCACCTTGATGCCCACGAACGCGAGATCCTTGTACGTGCATTGCAGGAGACCCGTGGCAATCGCACGGCGGCGGCGGCTCTCCTGGGTTTGAACCTGCGGCAAATGCGATATCGCATTGCCCGCTTGGGAATTGAAGTGGGTTCGCCCAACCTTGCCACCGAGGCAGAAGATGACTTTGACAACATCGGAGCCCCTGAATCTGGACATGACAACAGCGCACCAAACGACTGAAGCCGCCAATTGCCTGTGGCAGCAAGGCTGGCTAAAGGGTGTGCGTCAACATCCCTCGCCCAACTTCGGCCCGCGTCCGGTCGCTGCGGTAGTTGACTTGGTGGTCGTGCACTCCATCAGCTTGCCGCCGGGCCAATTCGGCACGGGTGACGTGGACCGGCTGTTCACCAACACGCTGGATTGGGATGCGCACCCTTACTTCCAGACCCTGCGCGGCCTGGAGGTGTCGGCTCACTTTGTGATCGACCGGCAAGGCACCATTACCCAGTATGTGAGCGTGTTCGACCGCGCCTGGCACGCAGGGGCTTCGTGCTGGCGGGGCAGAAGCAACTGCAATGACGACTCAGTGGGCATCGAACTGGAAGGCCTGGAGGGAAGCGGTTTTGAGTCGACCCAATACGCATCGCTGGCTGCCCTGTGTCAACACATCGCAAAGGTGTGCCCGATTGCCCATGTGGCAGGGCACGAGCACATTGCACCGGGGCGCAAACAAGACCCAGGGGCCGGCTTTGATTGGCCTCGCTTGGCCCGACTGTCAGGGTGGCCTACCGCTTGGTTTCCACCAGAAT
>JAIFMP010000161.1 GCA_020048405.1 Hydrogenophaga sp. | reverse complement strand
GGCCGTGGATGTAGAGGTCGCCCGGTTCCCCGTCGGGCACGGGGCCACCGTCGTCACCGCGCAATTCCACCTCGTAGCCAGGCACGGGCCAGCCGGTGGTGCCGTAGCGCACCTGGGCCGGGGTGTTGGACAAGAAAATGTGCAGCATTTCGGTGGAGCCAATGCCGTCCACGATGTCCTCGCCGAAGTGCGCCTTGAAGCGTTCGCCTAACTCGGCGGGCAGTGCTTCACCGGCAGACGACACCAGGCGCAGCGCCACGTCGGTTTTGGCGGGCAGGCATGCCCGCAAAGCCGGTGGGTGCGCCGTAAAACACGGTGGGTTTCAGCCCGCCCACCTTGCCCAGCCAGCGGGCAAAGGTGGCGTCGGGTGTGGGGCGCTCGCCCATCAAGAGGGTGGTGGCCCCCACGCTCATGGGAAAGCTCACCGCGTTGCCCAACCCGTAGGCAAAAAACAGCTTGGCGGCCGAGAAGCACACGTCGGCCTCGGTGAGAGCGAGCACGCCCTTGCCGTACAGCTCGGCCGTCCAGTAGGGGTTGCCGTGCGAATGCACTGTTCCTTTGGGGCGGCCGGTGGAGCCAGACGAATACAGCCAGAACCCTGGGTCGTCGGGGCTGGTGGCCGCTGGCTTTGCCATGGGCTGATGGGCGGCCAGGAAGGCTTCAAATTCCACCTCGGCAGGGTGCAGCGGCGCTGCGGGGCGCGAGACGATGACTTTTTTCACCTCGTGGTCCGACTTGACCATGGCGCTGGTCAAGGCGGGCAACAGCGCGCCCGACACCAGCGCGGCCTGCGCGCGGGAGTGCTCCAGCATGTAGGCGTAGTCGTCGGCGGTTAGCAGTGTGTTCACGGCCACGGGCACCAGGCCCGCGTACGGCCAGTCGGTGCCGTCTTGCATCAGCAGCAGCACGCGTTCTTCGCGCCGCAAGCCCAGGGCCAGCAGGGCAGCCGCCGTGCGCTGGATGCGCTCGGCCAACTGGCCGTAGGTGAGGGAACCCAAATCGTCAATGAACGCGAGCTTGGTGGGCCGCTGGGCGTTGACGTTCAGCAGGTGCTGGGCGAAGTTGAAGCTGGCGGTGGGGGCGTGCACGCCAGCCAGGGTGTGGTCGTCAGAATCTATTTGGGTCATGGCTGTCTCCGTTTTATATGAAAAATATGCCTTATAAGCTTATGGGGATTGCATAAGCAGCTCTTGTTTTTATATGCAGGCCAGCACCGCAGTGCTGGCCTGGATGGCACTGCGGCGGTGGTAGAAATTCAGCGCTTTCAGGCCACCCAGCTCTTCGCCGCCACCCGCCCGGCCTGGCCCGCCGTGCAGCGACTGGGGCATGACATTGCCGTGGCCCGTGTGCAGCGCGGCCACGTCGGGGCTGATGACGTGCACGCGCCCATGGCTGTCGGCCAGTTCCAGTGCGGCGGCGCTCAGCGCAGCGGCGTCGGTGCCGTAGAGCGACGCCACCAGCGAGCCCTGCCCACGGCGGATCAGCGCCAGCGCGTGGGGCATATCGCGGTAGGGCATGAGGGTGGCCACGGGGCCAAACACTTCCACGTCGTGCACCACGGGGTTGGTGTCTGGCGTGCGGGTGCCCAGCAGCGTGGGCGCGATGCAGCAAGCGGTGGCGGCGTCGGCATCCAATAATGGGGTGGCACTGCCGTCGTGCAGCACGTCGGTGTGGATTTTGAGCAGCGCCAAGCCTTCGCGCACGGCGTTGAGTTGAGTTCGGCTGACCAGTGCGCCCATGCGCACGCTTTCGTTGCGTGGGTTGCCCACGGTGGTTTTGGCCAGGCGTGCGGCAATGGCGGCGGCTGCGCTGTCGTACAGCGCTTCGGGCACCAGCACGCGGCGGATGGCGGTGCACTTCTGGCCCGATTTCACGGTCATTTCGCGCGTCACCTCTTTCACCAGCAAGTCCAGCGCGGCCTGGGTGTCTTCTGGCGATGCACTGGGCAGCAGCAGGGCGGAGTTGACGCTGTCGGCCTCGATGTTCACGCGCACCGAGCGCTGCACCACCGCAGGGTGCGAGCGGATGACGGCCGCCGTGTCGGCCGAGCCGGTGAACGACACCACGTCAAACGGCTGCAACTGGTCCAGCAGCCCGGCCGAGCTGCCGCAAATGATGTTCAGCGCCCCGGCGGGCCAGATGCCAGCGTCCACCACGTCTTTCACCATGCGCTGGGTCAGCCAGGCGGTGGCAGTGGCGGGCTTGACGATGACGGGCACGCCTGACAGCAGCGCCGGTGCGGCTTTTTCCCACAGGCCCCACGATGGAAAGTTGAACGCGTTGATGAACAGCGCCACGCCGCGTGTGGGCACCAGCACGTGCTGGCTTTGGAACAGCGGATCTTTGCCCAGGCGTGCGGCGTCGCCGTCGGTCAGGTGATGCACATCGCCTAAGCCATCGCCCAGCTTGGCGTAGGTGCCCAGGGTGAAGATGCCGCCGTCCACGTCCACGGCGGTGTCGGCCTTGACGGTGCCGCTGTTGGCCACCGAAATGTCTTCGTACACCGCGCGGTTGGCTTGCAACACCTTCACGGTGGCGCCCAGCAAGGCGGCGCGCTGGCGGTAGGTGAGGGCGCGCAGGGCCGCACCGCCCGTGTCGCGGGCGAAGCGGAAGGCTTCGGGCAAATCCAGGCCGGTGGCATCCACGCGCACCAGCTCGGTGCCCAGCACGGGGTCGAACAGGGGTGTGCCGGGGCCGGTGCCCGATGTCCATTGGCCGACGGTGAAGTTGGGAAGCAAAGCGGTGGTCACAAACGGTTCCTTCAAAAACGGGGGAGCTGAGGTGAGCAGCCAGTCAGCGGGTGAAGTCAATGCGGCCCTCGGGCAGCAGGTACAGAACCAGGGCGCGGCCACCGGTCACGGTGGGTGGATGGGCGCTGCCTGCTGTGCACACCAGCCAGCCGGCACCGTGGTCATCGAAGCGCGCCTCGGCGTCAATGGGCATGATCAGGTCGATTTCACCCAGCGGGTGGGTGTGGTGGGGTCCGGCCACATCCGTCATGTCCACGACATCCACCGAAAAGCCGTGGAGCTCGGCCTCGGGCTTGAAGATGCGTCCGTATTTCAAGCCGCCAGCCTCGCGCTGGCACAACCAGCCATCGGCCACACCTGTTTCGCAGGCCTGTTTCAGGGCAAGGTAGGTGGGGGTTGTTGGGCCCAGTTCGGCGTTGAGCCAGGTGTGCAGGTCGGCATCCAGCGGGCGGTTGTGCAAGCGGGCGGTCACGCCTTGCAGCAGTTCTTTGAAGGCTTGCGGGTTCATGCGGGGTCTCCTCGGTACACTTGCGATCGTTGCCGATATGAAATATCGTGCATGGACCGAAGGTTAAACCAATCCAGCTCAATGTCAAGCAATATATTGCATGTTATGGCCGATGCGCCCGGCGGCGTGCAGGCCCCGGCCGACAAAAACCCGTTTCTCGCGGCCCTGGGCGAACGCGTGCGCGCCCTGCGCGCCCGGCGGGGCATGACGCGCAAGGCCGTGGCCCACACCGCCGGCGTGTCAGAGCGGCACCTGGCCAACTTGGAGTACGGCGAGGGCAATGTGTCCATCCTTCTGCTGCTGCAGGTGGCGCAGGCGCTGCAAAGCTCGCTGGCCGAATTGTTGGGTGATGTCACCACCACCTCGCCCGAGTGGCTGCTGATACGCGAGCTGCTGGAAGGGCGAGACGATGCCACTTTGCGCAAGGTGCGGGTCACGCTGGCCGACATGCTGGGCACCGGCGCATCTGGCGGGCCGCGCAGCAACTGCGTGGCGCTCATTGGCCTGCGTGGTGCAGGCAAGTCGACCCTGGGGCAAATGCTCGCAGACGACCTGGGCTACCCCTTCATAGAGCTGAGCCGACAGATCGAACAGTTTGCCGGTTGCAGCGTGTCTGAAATACAGGGCCTGTACGGGCAGAACGCCTACCGCCGGTACGAGCGCCGCGCGGTGGAAGAGGCCATACAAATTTACCCGGAGGCCGTGCTGGCCACGCCCGGTGGCCTGGTGTCGGATGCGGCCACGTTCAACCTGCTGCTGGCGCACTGCACCACCGTGTGGCTGCAGGCCGACCCCGAAGACCACATGAACCGCGTGCGCGCCCAGGGCGACCTGCGGCCCATGGCCGCCAGCGCCGAGGCCATGGAAGACCTGAAAACCATCCTGGCCGGGCGTTCTGCCTTTTATTCCAAAGCACAACTGCGTGTGAACACCAGCGACCAGTCGCTGGGCGACACCTTTGTGCTGTTGCGCACAGCGGTGCGTGGGGCTTTGGGCATGCCCGCATGAAGTTTTTTGCAAACATGCATAAAATTGCTTGACTGCAATTCAAAAACTGCAATATGATGCATGTCAACGAGGTGCAGGATTGTGCGCCTTGCTCACCAGGAGACACCCATGAATGCAGCCGTTCACATCCCCGACCGCGTTGAATACCAGACGCATCCCAGCCAATACCGCCACTGGAAACTCAGCTTCAATGGTCCCGTGGCCACCTTGGCCGCCGACTTCGACGAAAACGGCGGCTTGCGCCCCGGCTACAAACTCAAGCTCAACAGCTACGACCTCGGCGTGGACATTGAGTTGAACGACGCCATCAACCGCATCCGCTTCGAGCACCCTGAAGTGCGCACCGTCGTGGTGACCAGTGCGCGCGACAAAGTGTTTTGCTCCGGCGCCAACATCTTCATGCTGGGCGTGAGCAGCCACAGCTGGAAAGTGAACTTCTGCAAATTCACCAACGAAACCCGCAACGGGCTGGAAGACAGCTCCAAGCACAGCGGCCTGAAGTTTCTGGCTGCCGTGAACGGTGCCTGCGCCGGTGGCGGCTATGAAATGGCCCTGGCCTGTGACGAAATCATTCTGGTGGACGATCGCAGCAGCGCCGTCAGCCTGCCCGAAGTGCCATTGCTGGGTGTGTTGCCTGGCACCGGTGGCCTGACCCGCGTGACCGACAAGCGCAAAGTGCGCCACGACCTGGCCGACATTTTCTGCACCACCACTGAAGGTGTGCGCGGCAAAAAAGCCAAAGACTGGCGACTGGTGGACGACATCGTCAAGCCCGCCCAGTTTGCCGACAAGGTGCAGGAGCGCGCCCTGGCCCTGGCCGCGCAAAGCGACCGCCCCGCCGACGGCAAGGGCGTTGCGTTGCCCCCGCTGCAACGCACCATGGATGCCGATGCTCTGACCTATGCCCACGTCGCTGTGGCCATCGACCGCGCCAAGCGTGTGGCCACCTTCACCGTGAAAGCGCCTACAGGTGCCCAACCCACTGACGTGGCTGGCATTGAAGCCGCCGGTGCCGCGTGGTATCCGCTGCAAATGGCCCGCGAGCTGGAAGACGCCATCTTGCAAATGCGCACCAACGAGCTGGACATTGGCACCTGGCTCATCAAAACCCAGGGTGACAGCGCTGCCGTGCTGGCCATGGACGCCACCCTGCAAGCCCACCAAAACCACTGGCTGGTGCGCGAAACCATTGGCCTGCTGCGCCGCACCTTCAGCCGCCTGGACGTGAGCAGCCGCAGCCTGTTTGCCCTGATCGAAGCCGGTTCGTGCTTTGCTGGCACGCTGCTGGAGCTGGCCTTGGCCTGCGACCGCAGCTACCACCTGGCCCTGCCCGACGACGAAGCCGCGGCTCCCAAGATCACGCTGACCGCGTTGAACTTCGGTACGTACCCCATGGCCACCGACGAAAGCCGCATTGGCCGCCGCTTCTACAACGAAGCACCCGCCATGGACGCTGCACGCGGGGCACAAGGTCAGCCGTTGGATGCCGACGCAGCCTTTGCCCTGGGGCTGGTCACAGCCAACCCCGACGACATCGACTGGGCCGACGAAGTGCGCATTGCCATCGAAGAGCGCGTGGCCATGAGCCCCGATGCCCTCACCGGCATGGAAGCCAACCTGCGCTTCAACGGCGTGGAAACCATGGCCACCCGCGTGTTTGGCCGTCTGACCGCCTGGCAAAACTGGATTTTCCAGCGTCCCAACGCCGTGGGCGAAAAGGGCGCCCTGAAGGTCTACGGCAAGGGCGACAAGGCCGTGTTCGACTGGAACCGCGTCTGAGTTTTTGATTGACGTTGTGCAGCGCGTTCCTGGCGGGGCGCTGCAACCTTTGAATTCGGAGACCGAACATGTCCACCATCGACTACAGCGAAAAAATCCCCAACAACGTCAACCTGGCCGAAGACCGCACCCTGAAGCGTGCGCTGGAGCAATGGCAGCCAAACTACCTGCAATGGTGGCAAGACATGGGCCCCGATGGCAGCCAGAACTTCGACGTGTACCTGCGCACCGCCGTCAGCGTGGATCCACAGGGCTGGGCGCAGTTTGGCCACGTGAAGATGCCCGACTACCGCTGGGGCATCTTTTTGAACCCCGCTGAGCAGGACCGCAAAATCCATTTCGGTGACCACAAGGGTGACGACGCCTGGCAAGACGTGCCCGGCGAATACCGCGCCAACCTGCGCCGCATCATCGTCACGCAGGGCGACACCGAGCCCGCATCGGTTGAGCAACAGCGCCACCTGGGCTTGACCTGCCCGAGCCAGTACGACCTCCGCAACCTGTTCCAGGTGAACGTGGAAGAAGGCCGACACCTGTGGGCCATGGTGTACCTGCTGCACAAATACTTCGGCAAAGACGGCCGCGAAGAGGGCGAAGCCCTGCTGGAGCGCAACAGCGGCAACGCCGACAACCCCCGCATCCTGGAAGCCTTCAACGAAGAAACGCCTGACTGGCTGAGCTTCTTCATGTTCACGTACTTCACCGACCGTGACGGCAAGTTCCAGCTGTGCGCCCTGGCTGAGTCCAGCTTCGACCCGCTGGCCCGCACCACCAAGTTCATGCTGACCGAAGAAGCACACCACATGTTTGTGGGCGAGTCCGGCGTGAGTCGCGTCATCAACCGCACCTGCCAGGTGATGAACGAGCTGAAAACCGACGACCCCGCAAAGCTGCGTGCAGCCGGTGTGATCGACTTGCCCACCATCCAGCGCTACCTGAACTTCCACTTCAGCGTGACGATCGACCTGTTCGGTGCAGACGAGTCATCCAACGCCGCCACCTTCTATTCAACAGGCCTGAAAGGCCGCTACGAAGAAGGCAAGCGCATGGACGACCACCAACTGCGTGGCCAGTTCTACAAGGTGCTGAACGTGCAAAACGGCCAGCTGGTGGAAAAAGAAGTGCCCATGCTCAACGCGCTGAACGAAGTGCTGCGCGACGACTACATCAAAGACAGCATCGGCGGTGTGGAGCGTTGGAACAAGGTCATTGAAAAGGCCGGCATTCCCGTGCGCCTGTCCGTGCCGCACAAGGCCTTCCACCGCAACATCGGTTTGCTCAAGGGCGTGAAAGTGGCCCCTGACGGCCGCGTGGTGAGCGAAGGCGAGTGGGTCGCCAACCGCGACAACTGGTTGCCCAGCGAAGGCGACCGCGCCTTTGTGGCCAGCCTGATGGGCCGCGTGGTCGATCCAGGCAAGTTCGCCAACTGGATTGCGCCTCCTGTCATGGGCATCAACCGCCAGCCGGTTGACTTTGAATACGTGCGTTTCAACTGACCCGCCCTGTGCTGACATGATGCGAGGGGCCTGGCTGGGAACGGTCAGGCCCCTTTTCCAGTTGCAGCCAGTGCACCCTCACAAAAAACATTGCCTTGCGGAGACAACCACATGACCGACACCGCCGTCATCAAGCAGCACCTGATCGACCCAGAAATTTGCATCCGCTGCAACACCTGTGAAGCCATTTGCCCCGTGGGTGCCATCACCCACGATTCACGCAACTACGTGGTGGACGTGAGCAAGTGCAACTGGTGCAACGACTGCATCTCGCCGTGCCCCACCGGCAGCATCGACAACTACCGCACCGTCACCCGCCAGAAGGCCTACAGCCTGGACGCCCAGCTGGGCTGGGACGTGTTGCCTGCCGAACTGAGCAAAGCCGAACTGGCCGAGGGGGCTGACGACGCAGCCACCGAGCCAGTGGCCACCCCTGAACCCGTGGCCGCGCCGGCTGAAAGCGCCGCAGCCGATACCTTCAACAGCGCCCAGTACGGTTCCACCGTTCCCCCCTGGTCGGCCGCCCATGCGTACACCAACCTGTACAGCCCCAAGGCCGCCCACAAGACCATTGAAGCCACCGTGACCGGCAACCTGCGCGTGACCGAAGTGGGCCAGCAAGCCGGTGCCGATTACGACACGCACCATGTGGTGCTGGACTTTGGTGCCATGCCGTTCCCCGTGTTGGAAGGGCAGAGCATCGGCATCATTCCCCCGGGCTTGGATGAGCGCGGCAAACCCCACCACGCCCGTCAATATTCCATCGCCAGCCCCCGCAACGGCGAGCGCCCCGGGCACAACAACCTGTCACTCACCATCAAACGCGTGCTGGAAAACCACCAGGGGCAGCCGGTGCGCGGTGTGGGCAGCAACTACATGTGCGACCTGAAGGTGGGCGACAAGGTACAGGTGGCGGGCCCGTTCGGTGCCAGCTTCCTGATGCCCAACCATCCTAAGAGCCACATCGTGATGATTTGCACCGGCACCGGCAGCGCCCCCATGCGC
>JAIFMP010000117.1 GCA_020048405.1 Hydrogenophaga sp. | reverse complement strand
GTGTCGTGGCGGCGCAATTCAGCATGGCCCTGCACCACCGTCTGCACGCCAGCCTCACCGCTGATGCGGTCACCCGACACAAAACTGGGCGCGTCGCGCCGCGCGGCCTCGGGCAAAGCGTCTCGCAACAGAGGGCTGGATTTCAGCGCCAAGGGCGGCACTGCGTCCTGCGCCGCAGCCCACTGGGTGCCTGCAGAGCCGAGCAGCACCGTGACCGTCTGGGCCCATCGCCACCAGCGCACGGGGGTGACGCCAGCCTGGACTGAGGGCGGACACCGGGGGCTGTGATCGGAAGCAGGGCAGGTCATTTGTAAAATCCCGCCGCATTATCGTCTGCCGGGTTCACACTCCCTGCCCATGCCATTGAACCCCTCTGCCCCCACACCACAACCGCATGCCTTGCCAGCCATTGAATGGGCCAGCACTGAGCGCCAGCAACACTTTGCCACTTGGCTGGCTCAGGTCGCGCTGGCCCACAAACTGCTGCCCGACTCCGTGCGCGCCGCCTCGGCCGATGCCAGCTTCCGGCGCTACTTCCGCGTGGACACGGCAGCAGGCGGCAGTTGCATCGTCATGGACGCGCCGCCCGACAAGGAAAACTGCCAGCCCTTCGTGACCGTGGCCGGGCTGATGGCCGCCGCCGGGTTGCGCGTGCCCCCCAGGGCTTCATGCTGCTGAGCGACCTGGGCTCGCAAACCATGCTCGATGTGCTGGACCTGGACAACCCCAGCGCCAACCAGCCCCGCTACATGGATGCGCTGGCCGCCCTCGTGCCATGGCAAACCGCCAGCCGCGAAGGCGTGCTGCCCGCTTACGATGAAGCCCTGCTTCGGCGCGAGCTGCAACTCTTCCCCGACTGGTACCTGGCGCAGCACAAAGGCTTCACGCTCAGCCCCGCCCAACAGGCCCTGCTGGACAAGACTTTCACCACCATCGTGGCGCGCAACCTGGCCGGCCCCAAGGTGTTTGTGCACCGCGACTTCATGCCCCGCAACCTGATGGTGCCGCCCTCCGGGTACAGCTCCACCACCGCCGCGCAGGCGCTGGGCGTGCTGGACTTTCAGGATGCCGTCTACGGCCCCGTGACCTACGACATTGCCAGCCTGATGCGCGACGCCTTCCTGACCTGGGAAGAAGACTTCGTGCTGGAAATCACCATCCGCTACTGGGAGCGCGCCCGCAAAGCGGGCCTGCTGGACTTTGACGGCTGGAGCGAAGACTTCGGGGCGTTCTACCGTGCCGTGGAATGGATGGGGCTGCAACGCCACCTGAAGGTGATGGGCATTTTTGCGCGACTGACCCTGCGCGACGGCAAGCCCAAATACCTGGCCGACACGCCCCGCTTCGTGCACTACGTGCGCAACACGGCCAACCGCTACCGCGAACTTGGCCCTTTCCTGAAGCTGATCGACGAGGTGGAAAACCTGCAAGCCGCCACCGGTTTTGCCTACGGGCGCATGTGATTTACAAGCTTTTTGTGCCTCTGCCGCTTAATGGTATTGCGTTTCTAGCTACTGTTTATTAAGCTGATGCCCCGCTTTTTTTGCCCCCTGCCTTTGACCACCGGCCAGGCACTGGAACTGCCCGCCGGTGCGGCGCGGCACGTGCAGGTGCTGCGCTTGCAGCCGGGCATGGACATCACGCTGTTCAACGGGCAGGGCGGCGAGTTCACGGCCACCATCACCCGCATGGGCCGCAGCGACGTGGCCGTGACCGTGGGCACACACCTGGCACGGGAATGCGAAGCCGTGCGCCCGGTCCATCTGGCCATGGGCATGCCCGCCAACGACCGCATGGACTGGCTGGTGGAAAAGGCCACCGAACTGGGCGCGGCCAGCCTCCAACCGCTGCACACCGCCCACAGCGTGTTGCGCCTGAAGGGCGAACGCGCCGACAAAAAGCAGGCCCACTGGCAGGCCATGGCCGAGGCCGGCTGCGAACAATGCGGCGCCAACCGGGTGCCCGCCGTGTGGCCCGTGGCCGAACTGGATACCTGGCTGACCCGCGCCGCCAGCCCTGCCCCGGCGCTGCGCTGCGTGTTGTCGCTGGCTGCTGACACGCAGCCGCTGGCCGATGTGTTGCGCACGGTGGCCGCCGACACGCCGGTGACATTCCTCAGCGGACCCGAAGGTGGTTTGTCTGAGGCGGAAGACGCCAAAGCCCGCGCCCTCGGCTGGGTGCCTGTCTCGCTGGGTGCACGCGTGCTGCGCGCCGAAACCGCTGCGCTGGCGGCCTTGGTGCTGGCTCTCGGCTGAGCCGCCTCACTGCCGGGCGAAAAAATCCCAGATCTCTTGCGTCGCGTCCAGCGCGTCTGACCCCTTGCCACCCCGGGCCTTGCGCCCGCCAGGCCACGAATGGCCGCCGGTTTCAGTCACACACACACGCACTTCCGCGCCGTCCTGGCAGCCGCTGCGCACCTCGCAGCGCACACCGGGCCGCTCCAACACCGGCTTGGCGGGGCCACTGCACCGGTTCAACCCGGCCCACTTGTCGATGGTGGCGGGCACTGACACAAAGTTGGCATGGCTGACGGATGCACTGCCCGAGCCGCCGTTGAACATCACATGGTCGTCGTCCCGGGCGTGGATGTGGAACACCGGCACCGGCCTGCCGGGCTGGCAAGCCGAGGTGCCATCAGTGCCTGCCACGGCGGCCACAGCGCGGAACAGATCGGACGCCTCACAGGCCAGGCGGTAGCTCATCATGCCGCCGTTGGACATGCCGGTGGCGAAGATGCGCCGCGTGTCGATGGCCAGGCGCTGCTGTACCTCGGCCACCACCTCCCGCACAAAGCCCACATCGTCAATGCCCTTGTCACGCGCCGCGCCACAGCACAGGCCAGCGTTCCAGGTGGCCAGTCGCCCCCCGGGAAAACGGCTGTAGCCGTTGGGGAACACCACGATCCAGCCGCTGGCCTCCGACTGCGCGGTGAGGCCATACAGGCTGTCGCGGGCCATCGACTGCATGTTGCCCCCTCCGCCGTGGAAGGCCAGCACCAGCGGCACCGGGTGGTCGCCACGGTATGAACGGGGCACATGCACCGTGAAAGCGCGCTCCACGCCCCCGTGGCGCAGCGCCAGCTCATGGCTGCCGGGAGCCATCGGCTCTTTCGCGTGCAACCCGGCCGCGCCGACCACACACCACATGACCAGGCACCACCATCGCACCCTGCAAAACCCGTGTGTCATACCCTGGCCTCCAGCCCGCTGCAAATCGCCCATTGTGAAACAGCCCGCCCTGCATTGCAGAAGCGACAGGCAACGCTGGCAGCGGGCATGTATAAACGGCCGCTTATGAACAAGAACCTCTGGTTGCTGGCCGCCGCGCAAGGCCTGTTCCTGACGAACAACGTCACCTTCATCGCCATCAACGGGCTGGTGGGCCTGAGCCTCGCCCCGCTGGGCTGGATGGCCACGCTGCCGGTGATGGGCTATGTGGTGGGCGGCGCGCTGTCCACCGGGCTGGTGGCACGCACGCAATCCCGCTGGGGCCGCAAGGTGTCTTTTCAGTTGGGGTTGCTGGTGGCATTCGTTTCGGCGTTGCTGGGCGCATGGGCCGTGGCCGACAAAAACTTCTGGTTGCTGGTCACCGCCACCGTGGTGGCCGGTTACTACAGTGCCAACGGGCAGTTGTACCGCTTTGCCGCCGCTGAACTGGCGCTGCCCGCCTTCCGCGAAAAAGCCGTGTCGCTGGTCATGGCCGGTGGCCTGTTGGGCGCGGTACTGGGCCCCAACCTGGCCAGCCGCACCCGCACACTGACCGAGGTGCCTTTCATGGGCGCTTACCTGGCACTGGCCGTGGTGGCGGTGGTGTCCATGGCGGTGATGGCCTGGGTGCATTTCCCGCCCGCCGCACCCAAAACCGTGGGGGCTGACGGCAAGGTGGACGAAGGCCGCCCCATGTCGCAAATCCTGAAGCAACCCGTGTTCATCGTGGCTGCCGGGGCGGCTGCGCTGAGTTACGGCGTGATGAACCTGCTGATGGCCGCCACCCCACTGGCCATGCAGGTGTGCGGTTTCCCGTTCGACGACGCAGCACTGGTGCTGGAATGGCATGTGATCGGCATGTTTGCGCCGGGCTTTTTCACCGGGCACCTCATCAAACGCTTTGGCGTGCTCACCATCATGGGCTGGGGTGTGGTGCTCAATGCCGTCTGCATCGGCATTGCGCTGTCGGGCCAAGACCTGCACCAGTTCATTGGCGCGCTGTTCTTGCTGGGCGTGGGCTGGAATTTCCTGTTCACCGGCAGCACCACGCTGGCTTTGCAGGCCTACCGGCCTGAAGAGAAAGACCGGGCCCAGGCCGCCATCAACTTTTTCGTGTTTGCCACCATGGCCGTCACCTCATTCGCCTCTGGCGCGCTGGTCACCACCCAAGGCTGGACACTGCTGAACATGGGCTCGCTGCTGCCCGTGGCGATCACGGGGCTGGGGCTTGCATGGCTGGGGTGGATGCGCAAGCAGACAGCGCCCTGAGCCGCCACCGGCCACAGCCGGGACTCAGAACCGCTCGTTCAGCCAACTGCGCATGTGGTTGAGCACTTCCTGGCGCTCCACCTCGTTGAACAGCTCGTGGTACATCTCTTCAAAGCAGTGTGCCTGCACCATGTCGGGTGGGGCCGCTGCGGCAAACCGACGGCTGCCTGCGGGGTTGACCAGACCGTCTGACCCGGCGTACATCAGCAGCGTGGGCATCGACCATTCAGCCGCCTGCTCCAACACCTGCGGCCCGCCATTGGCAATGAACCGGCCCAGGCGGGGTGACACCCGGTCGTGCACCGTGGGGTCGGACAGGTAGGCCTGCACCACGTCAGGGTCGTGGGAAAGCAACTGCGGGTTCAGGCCATTGGCCACCGTGAGGTGAGGCAACACCCCTGGTAACACAGACAGCAGCGTGCTTTGCCAGCGGTTCAAGCCGGGGTCCAGCGCGGGCGACGACAGCACCAGCGCGTCGGCAGGCGGCGTCTGTCCGGCCGCCTGCTGCCGGGCGGTGTGCAGTGCAGCCACCAGTCCGCCCATGCTGTGGCCCAACAAAATCAGCGGCACTTCACCGCGGCGGCCCAGGGTGTTTCGGGTGTCTTCCAGCACATCGGCCAGGTCACGCAGGAGGGTGTCATTGGCTGGGAGACATCCGTGTTTGCCTGACGAGTCTCCGTGACCGCGCTGGTCATAGGCGCGCACGCTGAACCCCCACTCGTTGAGCTGCAGGGCAAGCGCGTTGTAGCGCCATGCGTGTTCGCCCAGCCCATGCACAACGAGCACAACCGCACGGGGGCGTTGCCGCCCCCACAGGGACCAATCAATGACGGCCAGGTGGTCGCCGTCGTGGGTGACAAACGGACTTTGTGTGATGTGATTCATGCTTCTCCCCGGGCGTGTTCTGGGAACATCTGTTGCCTGGGCCCGATTGTGCCGAGTTGCGCAGCGTCTGCCTTCGACCTGGCTGACAACCCTCTGGGAAAAACAGCACGGCTCAGGGCATGCTGGACACCACCTGTGCCACCGCCGCCGTGAGTTTTTGTGCATAGGGCAGGTGCAAAAACTCGTTGGGGCCGTGCGCGTTGCTGCGGGGGCCCAGCACGCCACACACCATCATTTGTGCCTGAGGAAAGCCCTGGCTGAGCATGTTCATGAGCGGAATGGTGCCCCCCTGACCGATGGTGCCGTAACCCGCGCCAAATTGCGCCTGTGACGCGGCCTGCATCGCGTCGTGAAACCAAGGGGCCGTGGTGGGGGCGTTCCAACCGGTGGCGCTGCCCTCACCCTCAAACGTGACCACGGCCTGGTAAGGCGCGTTGTCTTCGAGCAGGGCTTTCAGGTCTTGCACCGCCTGCGCCGCGTCCACCAGGGGCGGCAGCCGCAGGCTGAGCTTGAACGCGGTGTAGGGGCGCAGCACGTTGCCTGCGTTTTGCAGCGTGGGGAAGCCCTCTGCTCCCGTGACCGACAGCGTGGGCCGCCAGGTGCGGTTGAGCAAGGCTTCCACCGGGTCGGTGGTGGTGGGCAGGGTGAATTGGCTGGAGCCACCACAGTCGGCGTGTGCCCACGGAAAACGTTTGTACAACTCGTCACCCAGAATGGCCGCTGTGGCCTGGGCCTGTGCCAGCCGCTCGGCGGGTACTTCGCAATGGAAGCTGGCGGGCAACAGGCGACCGGTGGTGCTGTCTTCCAGCCGGTCGAGCACCTGGCGCATGACACGAAAACTGGAGGGCACCAAGCCCGAGGCATCGCCCGAGTGAATGCCCTCGGTCAGCACCTGCACCTTGAGCACGCCGCTGGCCATGCCACGCAGGCTGGTGGTGAGCCAAAGCTGGTCGTAGTTGCCGGCGCCGCTGTCCAGGCAGATGACCAGGCCCACGTCACCCAGTCGGTTGTTGCCCGGTTCGCGCAGGGCATCCACGTAGGGCAGCAGGTCGTACGAACCGCTTTCTTCGCAGGTCTCGATCAACCCCACGATGCGTGGGTGGGGCAGGCCCTGGGATTGCAGCGCCTGGATGCTGGCTATGGCGGCGTACACGGCATAGCCGTCGTCAGCTCCGCCACGGCCGTACAGCTTGCCGTCGTCAATGACCGGCGTCCACGGCCCCAGATCGCTGCGCCAGCCGGAGAACTCGGGCTGCTTGTCCAGGTGGCCGTACATGAGGCAGGTCTGGCCACTGGGGTTGGCAGGGGCTGGGCTCGTGCCGTTGCTGGCGGGTAAATCAAAGAATAAAACGGGCGTTCTAGCTTGTCCCGTATGGGTTTTTAGCTCTATTATTTCAAGCTTCAGGCCAGGCACTTTCTGGGCCTGTACCCAGTCGGCGGCGCGTTGCAGCACGCGCTTGAGGTGACCTTGTTCGGCCCAGTCGGGGGCGAAAGCAGGTGATTTGGCCGGGATTTCGATGTAGCGCTGCAGCTCAGGCACGATGCGTTGCTGCCAGCTGTCGGCCACGTGTTGGCCCAACAGAGCGGCGTCAAGGGCGGTGGCGCTGCCCAGCGCCTGGGGATTCAAACGGTCGTTCATCGGGTGTGTCTTTCAGAAACTGTCACATCGGGGCGGGGCGGCCAAACAGGTAGCCCTGGAATGCCTCGCAGCCCATCACTTGCAGGAGTTGCATCTGGCCTTCGGTTTCCACGCCTTCGGCCACCACCTTGAGGTCGAGACTTTCGGCGAGTTGCAGGATGGTGCGGGCAATGGCGGCGTCGTTGGGGTCGGTCAGCAAATCACGCACAAACGACTGGTCGATTTTGAGCACAGACAACGGCAAGCGCTTGAGGTAGCTGAGCGACGAATAGCCGGTGCCAAAGTCGTCGAGCGAAAAACGGATGCCCAAGTCGGCCAACTGGTCCATCTTCCGAATGGTGTCCTCCACATCGTGCAACAGCAGGCTTTCGGTCAGCTCCAGCTTGAGCAGATGGGGGTTGGCCCCGGTCTCGGCCAGCACGGCCTGCACAGTCTCCACAAAGTCGGGCTGGCGCAATTGCCGCGCGCTCAGGTTGACAGCGAGCGTCCACTCCGCCTTGGCAGGGGCACGAGCCCACAGGGCCAGGTGCCGACAGGCCGCACGCATCACCCAGTCGCCAATGGCCAGGATGAGGCCCGTCTGCTCGGCCACGGGGATGAACTCTGCAGGTGACACCATGCCGCGTTGCGGGTGCCTCCACCTCAGGAGGGCTTCATGCCCCGTGGTTTGACCCAACACGTTGACCACCGCCTGGCTGTACAGGGACAGTTCATCGTTGGCAAGAGCTTCACGCAGATCGCGCTCCAGTTCGGACCTGCGCTGCACCACCTCCTGCATGTGCGGATCAAAAAACCGCACGGTGTTGCGGCCGGCCGACTTCGACTGGTACATGGCGAGGTCGGCACGTTTGAGGATGTCTTCCACCCGCTCGTGGTGCTCGCGGAACAGGGTGATGCCGATGCTGGGCGTGTTGTGGTGCGGTCCCCGGCCCAGCGGGTAAGGTTCCGTCAGCGTTTCCAGCAGCTTTTGCCCCACCGTGTTGGCATACAGAGCCGCCTGGTCTTCCTGCGGGCCGAGTTCTTCGAGCAACAGCACGAACTCATCGCCCCCGATGCGGGCCACCGTGTCTTGCACGCGCACCGCAGCCTGCAGACGCTCGCCCACCTGCTTGAGCAACAGGTCGCCCTGGTCGTGGCCCTGGGTGTCGTTCAGGTCTTTGAAGTTGTCGAGGTCAATGAAGCACACCGCCGCCCACTGGCCGTGGCGGGTGCTGGCGGCCTGTGCCTGGGCCAGGCGGTCGTGGAACAGGCGGCGGTTGCACAGGCCGGTGAGCGGGTCAAAAAACGCCAGCCGCTCGATCTGCTCTTCCGCCCGTTTGCGCTCTGTCACGTTACGGGCAATGCCCAGCACACCAATGGCCTGGCCGTTGCGGTCAAACACGGCCCGTTTGACCACGTCGAACATGCCCATGCCTTCACCTGGCGCCAAGGGCAGGCTCTGCTCGTACATCACGGGCTCCTGGCTCTGCAGAGCCCTGCGGTCCGTGCCCTCGTAGCTGGCCAGCATCTCGGGAGGCGACAGCTCGGCTTCTGTGCACCCCAGCACCTCTTCGGGCGTGCGGTGGTACCCCTCCGCCCCAGATGGGTTGCACAAGATATACACGCCTTCGGTGTTTTTGAGCCAAACCCGGTCGGGGATGGCATCGAACAGGGCCCTGAAATGCAGTTCACTGCGCTCCAGCGCCTGACGCGCCTGGAAGTAATCGGACACATCCGCAAACGTGCGCACCCAGCCCCCGTCGTCCAACACCTGCGTTTTCACCTCCAGCGTGCGTCCCTGGTGGGAGGTGCGAACGTACTGCGGCGGAAACGTCAGGCGTTTTTCATCGGAGTAGTCGCCCCAGGTGGTCAATTGAGTGCGGTCCACACCTGGCCCGAAATGGCCTTGCGCGTATTGCCAGTCCACCAGTTGCACCAGCGTGGGCTGACGGGCCAGCACGCTGTCGGGGACGTCCAGCAACTCGAGCAGTCGCTGGTTGTAGTACGTCACCCGCCCGTCATCGGCAATCATCATCACGCCCTGGCTCAGGCTGCCCAGCTGCACTTCCATGAGGTTGGTACGCGCGCGCAATTGCTCGTGGGCACGCTGCAGTTGTTCGTCAGACAGGACGCGGTCGGTGATGTCCGTGGTGAAGCCGTGCCACACGGTGCCGCCGTCGGAATCGCGGTAGGGCAGTGCATTGATGGCGTGCCAGTTCACCTGCCCGTCTGACAAACGCACCCGGTAGTTCAGCACCAGCGGCGTGAGCTGGGTGGCCGAGCGCTCCATGGCCTCGCGGCACTGCAGAAAATCCACCGGCAGCAGCTTGGCAAACAGCAGGCCCGCGTCCACCTTGGCATCGTCCGGGTCGACCTCGAACAACTCCTGCAATGCATTGCTGGCAAACGGCATGGTGTACCAGCCAGACACGCTGCGCCGCAGCTGAAAGACCAGCCCCGGCACGCGCTGCACGAGCGTGCGGGTGAGTTGCTGCTGTTGTTCGTGGGCCTGACGTGCCTTTTTCAGCGAAGTGCAGTCGCGCAACACACCTCTGTAACAAACCCAATGGCCAGCTTCGTTGTAGACGGCGGCACCAGACATCACCAACCATTGCTGGGTGCCATCGGGCAAATGACGGGGCAGTTCCAGAGCCCGCAAGGGCTCGCGGCGCTCGAATGCGGTTTGAAGGGCCGTATGGCCCGCCGCATCCAGCTGCGTGCCGGGCAATTCCCAGACCAACAGACCGAGCCAGCCCACATGGGCCTGCGATTCACCGCCCACACCCACGATGCGAACCAACCGGTGTTCAGCGTCGGTTTCCCAGAACAGGTCTGAAGACCATGTCGCCCACGCGCGCAAATCCGTCCCGCCACCTCGTACCGCAGGGGTGAGTGACGGGGAGTGAAAATCGTCTAACGCGGGGGCGTCGGGCTTCATTCGTGGGTTGGGCTGTCAGGTGCAGTGGTCAGCTTGCATGCTAAGTCAAAACCCGAGCGGGTTTGTGTCACATCAACACGGCGGAGGTCAGACAGGTCGACAATGGGTGGAGACCCATATAAACAGGAGACCGAATTGCTCAGTGCCTTCATCACACACACCGACTGCGCCCTGCACGAAATGGGCCCGCACCACCCCGAATGCCCGGAACGCCTGGCCGCTATACAAGACCACCTTCTGGTCAAGGGTTTGCTGGACTACATGCTCCCGCACGACGCACCGCTGGCCACCGAAGAGCAACTGGGCCGCGCACATGATGTGCTGTATGTGAAAGAGCTGCTGGCAGCTTCCCCCGCCGAGGGCTACTACGCACTCGACCCTGACACCAACATGAACCCCTACACCGTGACCGCTGCCTTGCGCGCTGCCGGTGCTGCGGTTCACGCCACGGACCTCGTGATCCGGGGTGATGTGCCCACGGCTTTTTGCAGCGTGCGCCCGCCAGGTCACCACGCTGTGCGCGGAGCGGCCATGGGGTTTTGTTTCTTCAACAATGTGGCGGTGGGCATTCGGCATGCGCTCGACGTACACGGGCTGGAGCGTGTCGCCCTGATCGATTTTGATGTGCACCATGGCAACGGCAGCGAAGACATCTTCCAGGGTGATGAGCGGGTGCTGATGTGTTCCATTTTTGAAAAAGGCCTCTACCCGTTCAATGGTGAGGAGGCAGTGGGGCCCAACATGGTGAACGTGGGAATGCCCAGCCGATCGGGCGGAGACGTGTTCCGTGACGCCGTGACGCAACACTGGCTGCCAGCGCTGCACGCCTTCAAACCCCAGATGATTTTCATCTCGGCAGGTTTTGATGCCCACCGGGAAGACGACATGGGCAACCTGGGGCTGGTGGAGGCCGATTACGCCTGGGTCACCAAACAGCTCATGGGTGTGGCGCAAACCCACGCCAAAGGCCGTGTTGTGTCTTGCCTGGAGGGAGGCTATGTCATGAGCCCGCTGGCGCGCAGCGTGGCAGCACACGTCAAGGTGCTGATCGGTGCCGACTGATTGAAAAATCGCCCACGCCAAGCGGCACAAACCTGCCAGAATAAGGGTTAACCCTTATACATACCATGGACAAGCACTACCTCACCCCACTGTTCTCTCCCGCCTCCGTGCTGGTGTTTGCCGACAGCCCGACCGAGGGCGGCACCCCCGCTGCACAGCCCCAGGCGCTGCATGCGGCGCTGACCAGCCAGCGCTTCAGTGGCGAGCTGACGTTTCTCGACACACAAACCACCGGCACCCTGGCCGAACTGGCTGACACACGGGCCGACCTGGCCATCATCTCGCTGCCCCACCCAGAGGTGGCGGCGGCACTGGAGGTGGCGGGCCGCATGAAGTGCAAGGCGGCCCTGGTGGTGTCAGCAGGCATGGGCACCGACCAAGCATCGGAACTCAAGGCCATTGCACGGCGCTCGGGATTGCGATTGCTTGGGCCCAATTGCCTTGGTTTTCAGCGCCCGCACATGGGGCTGAATGCCAGCTTGGCCGGGCCCTTGGCAGCCAAGGGATCGCTGGGGCTGGTGAGCCAGTCGGGGGCGCTGACCTCGTCCATCCTGGACTGGGCAAGTTGCAACAACGTGGGTTTCTCGGCCGTGGTGTCTCTGGGACCGAACACCGTGGTGGACATTGCCGATGTGCTTGATTTCCTGGCCGCTGATGCCCAGACGCAAAGCATCGTGGTGTGCATGGAGGGCATTTCCAACGCCCGCCGCTTCATGAGCGCGCTGCGCGCCGCCGCCAATGCCAAGCCGGTGGTGGTGCTCAAGTCGGGTCGCAAAAACGCAGGCAACGCTGCGGCACAAACGCACAGCGGCACCATTGTGGGCAGTGACGATGTCTTCGATGCGGCCCTGCGCCGTGCCGGTGCGGTACGGGTGAAGTCGTTTGTTGAGCTGTTTTCTGCAGCCAAGTGTCTGGCATCCCGCTACAGGCCGGTGGGCAAACGGTTGGCCATCATCACCAACGGGGGGGGCCCCGGCGTGCTGGCCGCCGACTGGGCCAACGAACTGGGCCTCACGTTGGGCTGTCTGTCGCCCGAGGTAGCCCAGGGGCTGCAACCTTTGCTGTCACCGCTGGCCACGCTGAGTGGCTTGATCGACCTGGCAGAAGACGCCAGGCCAGAGGCCTACACGGCTGCGCTACAGTCCGCTGCCAAAGACCCTTCGGTGGACGGTCTGCTGGCCATCCACTCGCCCAAACCCGGCGGCGACGCCACCGCTGTGGCGCATGCACTAGCCCAATTGAAACCCAACCTCCGCAAGCCACTGCTGGCATGCTGGATGGGCGATGCATCCGTGGGTGATGCGCGCGAAGCGCTGTCTGCGGCCAGCATCCCCAACTTCCGCACGCCCGAGGCGGCAGTGGGCGCATTTGGCAACATCGCGTCGTTTTACGAGAACCAGCAGATGCTGCAGCAAACGCCGCCACCGCTGTCCGCGCTGGCGCAGCCCGACGTCGAGGGCGCGCGCCTGCTGATAGAAGGGGTACTGGCCGAGCGGCGCAAGGTGCTGACAGAGATGGAGTCGAAAGCGCTGTTGTCGGCGTTCCACATCCCGGTCACACAGACCATCCTCGCGCGCACCGCCACCGAGGCCATGATGATCGCCACGCAACTGGGCTACCCTGTCGCGCTGAAGATCGACTCGCCTGACATCAGCCACAAGTCTGACGTGAACGGTGTGGCGCTGGGCCTGATGAACGCCGTGGCCGTGCGCGACACCTTCAACGACATGGTGCAAGGTGTCAAACGCCTGCGGCCAGAGGCGCGCATCAACGGCATCACTGTGCAGCGCATGGCGCAGGCCAAACGCGGGCGCGAGCTGTACATTGGGCTGGTCACTGACGACCCTTTCGGCCCCATGATCGCGTTCGGTGCGGGGGGCACCATGATCGAACTGATCAACGACCGCGCCATGGAACTGCCCCCGCTGAACCAGTTTCTGGCACACCGCCTGATTGACCGCGCACGGGTGGCCGAAACATTGGGTGAGTGGCGCGGCGCCAGCGCAGTGAATGTGCAGGCGCTGGAACAGGTGTTGCTGCGCGTGTCTGAAATGGTGTGCGAACTGCCCCAATTGCGCGAGATGGACATCAACCCCATCATCGTCGATGAAAACGGCGCGGTGGCGGTGGACGCACGCATCGTCATCGACCAGGCCCCCGGCTCGGCGCGCGACTACAGCCACCTGGCCATCCTGCCCTACCCGGCGCACCACGAGCAGGTGTGGCCATTGCGCGGCGGTGGGCAATACACCATTCGCCCCATTCGCCCCGACGACGCGCAAATGCTGCAGGCGCTTGTCAAAAGTTTGTCGCCCGAGAGCCGGTACTTCCGCTTTGTGTCGTCGCTCACCGAGTTGCCACCTGGCATGTTGTCGCGCTTCACGCTGATCGACTATGACCGCGAAATGGCACTGGTGGCCGTGCACCAGACGCGCGAAGCCGGACCCAATGGCGAGTTTGTGGTCACTGAGCGCATTGTGGGTGTGTCGCGCTACGTGACCAACGTAGACGCCACCAGTTGCGAATTTGCCCTGGTGGTGGCCGACGACTTTGGCGGCAAGGGCTTGGGCTCACGCCTGATGCTCAGCATCATGGAAGTGGCCCGCGAAAAAGGCCTGACAGAAATTGAGGGCCTGGTGCTGGTCAACAACCCCGGCATGCTGCGCCTGATGCGCAGCCTGGGCTACAACATCAAGCCCTACAGCGACGACCCCGATTTCAGGCTGGTGTCTCACCCGCTCTGATCAGAAACTTTCCCAGTTGCTGTCCAGCGCAGGCGGTGCTTTGACCGCTGCGGGCTGGCTCCGCGCAGGCGCTGGTGCTGAGGAGCGCGTTGAAGGTACCGGCCGCTGCAGCGGCGTGGTATTTTTTGTGCTTTTTTGACCGCCAGCGCTTGCCGAAAATGACTTATTCACTCCTGATTTTGCACTGGCACCAGGCGCCTGTGATGACCCCAGGCGCGGGGCCTGTGCATCGGCATGGCGTGAGGGTGGCGGCAAGGCAGCCGTCTGCGCTGGCTTTTTGACAGGCGCCTTCAACGCAAGTGGAGCTGGGCGCACAGGGGTGCGGGCCGTGTCGCGTTTTTCAATGGCTGAGTCAGGAACCCCATCGTTTCCGGTTTTGAATTGGGCCAGGGCCTGCTGAAGCCGCATGGTCTGGCGCGTCAGGCTGTCGGCGGCGGCAGCCACTTCTTCCACCATCGCCGCGTTTTGCTGGGTCATCTGGTCGAGCTGGCCCACGGCTGCGTTCACCTGCCCGATGCCATCGCTCTGGTCGCGTGCGGCCGAGGTGATCTCGGCGATCACGTCCGTCACGCGCTGCACACTGACCACAATTTCGCCCATGGTGTTGCCTGCGTCTTGCACTTGCTGAGTGCCGCTTTGCACTTTGTCGACGCTGGCGTTGATGAGGTCTTTGATTTCTTTGGCGGCCTGTGCGCTTCGCCCTGCGAGGTTGCGCACCTCACTGGCCACCACGGCAAACCCTCTGCCTGCCTCGCCTGCCCTGGCGGCTTCGACGGCGGCATTCAAAGCGAGGATGTTGGTCTGGAAGGCGATGGAGTCGATGACGCCGATGATGTCAGCGATCTTGCGGCTGCTCTGGTTGATGTCGTCCATCGTCGCGACCACCTTGTGCACCGCCTCGCCACCCCGCGCCGCAACTGCGGCCGCGCTGGTGGCCAATTGGTTGGCCTGCGCAGCGGCATCGGCACTCTGGCGCACGGTGGTGGTGAGCTGGCCCAGGCTGGTGGTGGTCTGCTGCAGGCTGCCTGCTGCGCTTTCGGTTCTGCCGCCAAGCTCCGTATTGCCTTTGGCCACTTCCGAGGCCACCGCGTCGATGTCACGTGCGGACTGTTCCATCTGGCGCATGTTGGCGCTGAGTTGGCGGCGCACTTGTTCCAGCAAGGCAATGAACTGCCCCAACTCGTCACGGCTGCGCGGGACCAAGGCCTGGGAATAGTTGTTGTCGCGCAGCAACTCGACATCGGCCAGCACCGTGCGCAATGGCACCAGCACCATGCGGCGGATGGCCACAAACACGCCAGCCGCTGCCGCCAGCGCTCCACCGGCAATGATGCTCCACAGCAGCATGAGTTCGCTGCGGGCGCTGGCGGTGGTGTCGCTGTCGCGCTGTGCCTGGACAATGGCCCAGCCCCACGGAGCAAAGTGAGACCATGCAATGTTGGTGGGCCCTGTGCCGGTCAGCGCCTGAGGCAGCGACAGATCGGTGACAGTACCGTGCCCTTGGCCTGACTTGACCGCGTCTCGCAGGGCTTGCAGCAGGGGGTCACCGTCGGGCAGTTTGCCTGGGGCTCGGCCATAGGTTTGACCGCTGCGCAGGTCAACCGCAAGGGTGGTCAGTGTGGGGCCGCCGGCAAGGTCGAAAGACTTGTTCATCATGTCCAGTTGCTGCCCCATATCCAGGCCGATGAACAGAATGCCCTCCAATTTGCCGCCCACCAACACCGGCTCGTACAGGGTCATGTAAGTTTTGCCGAACAGCACCGCACGGCCCACGTAACCCTTGCCGTCCAACACGAGGCGATATGCAGGGTGGTTACGGTCCAGCAGGGTGTTGATGGCGCGACTGCCGTCTTCTTTCTTGAGGCTGGTGGTGATGCGGCGGAAGTCGTCGCCCTCACGCTGGAACACTGTGGCCACACCGCCGGTGAGGCTGGAATAAGCATCCACAGCCTCGAAGTTGCTGGCCAGCGGGTATCCCGCGTGCTGCAACTGGTGTTTGCCATCCAGCTCGACCGACTGGAACAGGCTCATGGGCAGACGGTCCAGCAGCACACCAAAGGACTGCTGCGCAGCACGCCGACCTGACTCATCCACCTGCTGAAGAGACTGTGCCAGGCTTTGCGTGCGCTGGTTCAGCGCCGCCTGCTGCATCTCGCGCTCACGCTGGTGGAACGTGACTGAAAAAATGCCCAAGCCGACAAAAATCAGCGACCAGGCCAGCGCCACCGCGAGAATGAGCTTGGTGGCAAGGCCCATGCCGGGCTTGAACGCGACGGCGTGGGGTGTGGCGGATGACATTGGGTTGGGCTGCACGGGAACTCCTGCATCTGGGGTGGTACGGTCAACGCACCTGGAACACGGAAACGGCTTCTGTCAGGCGCTGGGCCTGCTCTGACAAACTCTGCGCTGCTGCGGCGCTTTGCTCCACCAGTGCGGCGTTTTGCTGCGTGGTGCGGTCAAGCTGGGCAATGGCATCGTTCACCTCGCCAATGCCTTGCGCCTGCTCGTCCCCGGCCACGCGAATACCCGAAATGATGTCGCTCATGCGTTGGGCGTTGTTGACGATTTCACCGATGGTGGCCCCCGCACGCCCCACCAGCGCGGTGCCGGCCTGGACTCGGTCAACACTGGCACCGATGAGGTCCTTGATTTCTTTGGCTGCCTGCGCGCTGCGCTGCGCCAGGCTGCGCACCTCCCCAGCCACCACGGCAAAACCGCGCCCTTGTTCCCCGGCACGGGCTGCTTCCACAGCCGCGTTGAGCGCCAGGATGTTGGTCTGGAACGCGATGCCGTCAATCACCCCGATGATGTCGGCGATTTTCTTGCTGCTGTGGTTGATGTCTTCCATGGTGCTGACCACCTGGTTGACCACCTCGCCTCCTTCAGCGGCCACCCGGGCGTTGGTGGTTGCCATGTCGTTGGCGGTTTGTGCGGCATCGGCAGACTGGCGCACCGCCTGCGACAACTGCTGCACATGGCTCGACGTGGCTTCCAGGCTGCTGGCCGATTGTTCGGTGCGCGCACTCAGATCGTTGTTGCCACTGGCAATCTCCTGGCTGGCACTGTTGATCTGCGTTCCGGCATCCTGTACAGCCAGCACCACGTCGCGCATGCGCAGCACCGACGCCTGCAGCTTGAGCGCCACGGTTGTGCCCACGCGCACGCCAGACACATCGAGCGACAGGGTGTGGCCCCGGTCAATGGCCATCACCAGGCGGTTGAGCTCCTCACGCGCCAGCGCCGCACCGCGCATGCGCACCACCAGAATGAGCTCCAGGCCAGTCTGTATGACCACGTACACGGCGTGCAGGATGATGCGGGGAAAGTCCGGTTCGCTCAGGCAATAGAACCCGAAGCCAGCGGCCAGCAGGCGGTCGAACAGCACGTGGTGCACCGCGAACAGCACGGCTGAGAACAGAATCGGCCGCCAATCCAGGTAAACCATCAGCAGGGCCAGGGTGACAAACACCCCGAAGTGGAACTCTTCCATGCCCCGGGCAAGCTGAATGTGCAGCACCACCAGGGCAGTGAGCACGAACGCCATGACCATGCTGGACGCAAACGTTCCCTTGGCCGAGGCATACACCCCCGCCGCAATGGCCAGCAGCACCAGCGATGAAACCAGCGCCAGCCCGGCGTCAATCAGCGCGAAACCCATGTAGATGGCCGCCAGCGCGCTGATCACGATGGCGGCGAGCATGATGCGGTCGCCCAACAGGGCCTGCTCGCTGATGCCCTCGGGAGGGGATGTCAAGTCACTTGAGTTCATACACGGCGCTTTCTAAAAAATCAAAACAAACTACCCGACTGGCGCGGCGCATTGTGTGCCAAGGATTGGGGTAGATCAAAAACTCTCCCAGTCCCCATCGTCTGAGGCCTGGGCCTTGACCACTCTGCTGGCCGTGGCCGGCGCAGCTGCCTCCGCCTTGGCAGACGCCGTCGGAGTTGACCCCGGCCTGGCTGGCGCTGCGCTGGGTTTTGTGTCGTTTTTGATACTTTTTATGCCCCTGGCGCTTGATGTACCTGGCTTGTTGACTATCAACTTTGCTACCTGTGCATGTGCCGGCGTTGCAATGGCAGCTGGTTTGAGTGGGGCAGGGGTCAATGTGGGGGCTTTGGCTGTGGGGCGGCTGCGTGTGGGGGCGCTGGCCTGGGGCGCTGCGCCGCTGATCTTGAAGACGCTGACGGTGTCGCTCAGGCGGCGGGCCTGGTCTTTGAGGCTTTCTGCCGCTGCGGTGCTTTGCTCTACCAGCGCTGCGTTTTGCTGGGTCATCTGGTCGAGCTGATTGACCGCGACGTTGACCTGGGCGATGCCATCGCTTTGCTCACCGGATGCAGCAGTGATTTCTCCGATGACGTCTGTGACGCGTTGTACGCTGGCCACGATTTCGGTCATGGTGTTGCCTGCGTCTTGCACTTGCTGTGTGCCGCTGTGCACCTTGTCGACGCTGGCGTTGATCAGGTCTTTGATTTCTTTGGCGGCCTGGGCACTTCGCCCTGCGAGGCTGCGCACTTCTGATGCCACCACGGCAAACCCTCTGCCTGCTTCGCCTGCGCGGGCGGCTTCGACGGCGGCGTTCAAGGCGAGGATGTTGGTCTGAAAGGCGATGGAGTCGATGACGCCGATGATGTCGGCGATCTTCTGGCTGCTCTGGTTGATGTCTTGCATGGTGGTGACCACCTGGCTGACCACCTGTCCGCCTCGCTGGGCGACGTCTGCTGCGGTGCTGGCGAGCTGGTTGGCCTGGCGGGCTGCGTCTGCGCTCTGGCGCACGGTGGCGGTGAGCTCTTCCATGCTGCTGGCGGTTTGCTCCAGGTTGCTGGCTGCCGCTTCTGTGCGGCTGGCCAGGTCCTGGGTGCCCACGGCCACTTCGCTGCTGGACACCTCGATGTTGCCCGACGCCTCCTGCACTTGCCTCACGAGGTTGGACAACGAACTGTTCGTTGACCCAGTTCGTCCGTGCGCTCGGTGTGGATGTTCTGCGTCAGGTCTCCATTGGCAATGCACTCGGCCATGCGCACGGAACGGTTCAGTGGGTCGCGGATGGAGCGGATGAGGTACGCAGCTCCAATGACGATGAACAGCAGCACCGCCACCACGCCTGCGGTGGCATACATCACCGTGGCGCGACTGCGGGCGGCCAACTCGTCACGCAGTGCAAGCTGGCTTTGCTTCTGAATTTCGACAAAGGCGTTGAGCGCATTCACGTAGCGGTCGCGTTGCGGTGAAAACACGTTGAGGGCCATTTCACCGGCTTTCTCTGTGTCGCCTGCTGTGCGCACGTCAATGATCTGCTTGCGCAACTGCAACACGCCCTGGCGCTCTTTGGCCACCAGTTCCAGCGCGGTCTTTTCTTCGGCAGAAAGGTCAAGCGCCTCAATGCGCTTTTGCAATTGGGAAATTTGCTCAATCACCCGGGCGGCTTCGGGTTTGAACAGTTTTTCAAGGCCAGGCTCGGCGCTGAGCATCAATGCCATATTGCGCACCACATTGGCATCGGTCAGGCACCGCCACTCGCTGGCCAGGCTCAGACGGTCATCCAGTGCAGCCGCTCGGACTGCGGCTTCAGTTTGCTGTGTTTTGTTGCGGAGGGCCGCAAAGGCCACCACCGCACCAAACGCCAGCACAATGCACAGCACCGCCAACCACAACTTGGCTGAAATGCTCAGATTTTTCATGCTGCCTCCGCGCTGCTACACCCGGGCGCCCGCCGCGCAAGGCCTCAGCTCACGCTTTCCATCAAGCCCATGTCAGGGCTGGACATCAGGGCCTGGATGTCCATCATGATCAACATGCGCTCGCCCACGCTGGCAATGCCGGTGACATAGGCATCATCAGCGGCGTGGCTGCTCATTTCGGGCGCGGGCTTGAGGTCGGACTCGGGCAACTCCAGCACGTCGGACACGGAGTCGACCACCGCGCCAACCACCCGGCCCTTGACGTTGAGCACGATCACCACGGTGAAACCGTTGTACTCCACCTTGTCGCAGCCAAGCTTGATGCGCAGGTCCACGACCGGAACGATGACACCCCGCAGGTTGACCACGCCCTTGATGAAGCGGGGGGAGTTCGCGATGCGCGTGGGCTCTTCATAGGAACGGATTTCCTGTACGCGCAGGATGTCGATACCGTACTCCTCGGCACCCAATCGAAAAGTCAAAAACTCTTTGGTGGGCCCGGTGTTCTGGGTTTTGTCGTGGTTGACATTGGTGCCCATCATCTGCTTCAAAGTGGCCGCAGACATCGAACCCATGTTGTTGGGGGCTGGTTTGGCGGGGTTTGCTTGCGCCATGTTCATACGCACTCCTGAGGAAGGTTGTGGGCCCGACGGCCGCTGGAATCACCATGCGTACCGGTCAAGGTACGGCGTGCAAAACACAAGTATCGGTGCATTTGCCAAAAAACGCACAACAACGCAGTGGTGTTTTCAACCATTGTGCGCCATGGAGTGCCGTGGATCAAAAGCTTTCCCAGTCCCCATCGCCTGAAGCCGGAGCCTTGCTTGATCACTCTGCTGGTCCCGGCCGACGCTGGTGCCTCCGCATTGGCCAACGCTGGCATGTGCAGCATCAGCGCAAAACCTGGTGCCAAAACCGATGGCCATACGTGCACTGATTTTCAGATGTCTGAAGTTCATGTTGTCTCCTGATTCTGATGAGAACAGTATCGAGCCAAAATTCTCAGCGTGAAAAACGGAAAACAGCGGTGCTGGCCAGCAAGTTGGGCATGCTGCGCACCTCCTGCCCCTCCTGCAGGCCAAACGCGTCCTGTATCTGCAATCCGTTGCGCCGCGCCAGCACCTCAAAATCGGCATAGGTACCTACGCGGATGTTGGGCGTGTCGTACCACTGGTAGGGCAGGCGTTTGGTCACGGGCATGCGGCCCTGCAGCACGCTCAACCGGTTGGGCCAATGGGCGAAATTGGGGAAAGCCACCACACCCAGACGCCCGACGCGGGCGGTTTCCAGCAGCATGGTTTGTGCATTGCGCAGGTGCTGCAAGGTGTCGATCTGCAGCACCACGTCAAAGCTCTGGTCTTCAAAGGCACTCAGGCCATCTTCGAGGTTGAGTTGCAGCACGTTAACGCCGCGCACCAGGCAAGCGTGGACCTTGGCATCGTCGATCTCCACCCCGTAACCGGTACAACCCTGGCGGGCCATCAGGTGCGCCAGCAGTTCGCCATTGCCGCAACCCAGATCGAGCACGCGGGAGCCGTGAGGCACCAACCGGGCAATCGAATGAATCAGGGTGTTTTCACTCATGATGTCTGGCCCCCGGCAGATGTTGCACCCACGCGGTGATCGAAGTAGGCACGCACGGCCGAGAGGTAGCGCGGATCTTCCAGCAGAAAGGCGTCGTGGCCATGCGGAGCATCTATCTCGGCATAACTCACGTCGCGCCGGTTTTTCAGCAGGGCGCGCACCATTTCGCGGCTGCGGGCAGGCGAAAAACGCCAGTCGGTGGTGAAACTCACCAACAAAAACGAGGCCTTGGCAGGAGCCAGTGCGCGGGCCAGGTCGCCGCCGTGAGCCAGGGCTGGATCGAAATAGTCCAGTGCGCGAGTGATCAACAGGTAGGTGTTGGCATCGAAATACTCGCTGAACTTGTCACCCTGATGGCGCAGGTAACTCTCGATTTCGAACTCGACACCCTGCGTGGTGTATTGGTATGCAAGCCGGGCAAGAGCTGGCTGGTCATCGGCGCGGGCAGCCTGCTTCACATCATTGACCAAGGGGCGCAACTGGCGGCCGAACTTGTCATTCATCACATCGTCGCTCAGATAGGTGATGTGGCCGATCATGCGGGCGATGCGCAAGCCCCGCTTGGGCACAGTACCGTGACGCAGGTAATGGCCACCATGAAAGTCGGGGTCGGTCACGATGGCGCGGCGCGCCACCTCGTTGAACGCGATGTTTTCAGCCGTGAGGTTGGGCGCACTGGCCACCACCACCGCATGGCGGACACGGCTGGGATATTGAAGCGTCCAGCTCAGGGTTTGCATGCCACCCAGGCTACCGCCCATCACGGCGGCCAGTTGCTCAATGCCCAGCGTGTCGAGCAAGCGCGCCTGTGCGTTCACCCAGTCCTCCACGGTCACGACCGGAAAGTCGGCACCCCAGGCCTCACCAGTGGAGGGATTGATATGGGTGGGGCCTGTGGATCCAAAGCACGACCCGAGGTTGTTGACCCCGATGACAAAGAAGCGGTCGGTGTCCACCGGTTTGCCGGGACCAATCATGTTGTCCCACCAGCCCTCGCTGCGGGGCTTGGGGGTGCCGTCTGCGTTCAGGTAAATACCCGCCACATGGTGCGAGGCGTTGAGGGCGTGACAAATCAGCACCGCATTGGAACGGTCTGCATTCAAGCGGCCGTAAGTCTCGTAACTCAATGAGTACGACGGCAGCACCGCGCCACTTTGCAGAGGCAAAGCCTGCGCAAAGTGCTGCGTGAGGGCGGTGGCAATCAATGTCATGGCACAAAAAACCCGGTTCGCCAAAAACGGGCACCGGGTCGGAACCTCCGTCTTTAGCTGCATTTGTAAAAAGCGCCCGCAAGTCAGGGACAAATCAGCGCTCAAATCAGTATAGCAATGCACCACTCTGGCCCATGTATGGGTGCAGCGAGATCAAACTGTTGCAGTTTTGCATCAAGCGCACGCGCGCCCCTCAGGGGGTTGACAGCACCGATTGAAAGAACACCACAGCCAGGGCATTCAGCGCATAATCTGCCCGCGGGTGGAAGAACACCCGCTTGACAGGTGATCGGTCGGTTTCGCGTGCTACAGGTTTCATTGTGCTAACGGGGCTCCATCGCTATTTTTTCTGTGTATTTTGAGGAGTCCCGCAATGGGCAACAAACTTTACGTCGGCAACCTGCCTTACACGGTTCGCGACGAAGACCTGCAACAGTCTTTCAGCGCCTTCGGCAACGTGAACAGCGCCAAAGTCATGATGGAACGTGACACTGGCCGTTCCAAAGGTTTCGGCTTTGTGGAAATGGGCAGCGACGCTGAAGCCCAGCAAGCCATCGCTGGCATGAACGGCCAGTCTCTGGGCGGCCGTAGCCTGGTGGTGAACGAAGCACGTCCCATGGAGGCACGTCCTCCCCGCACCGGCGGCGGCGGCTTCGGTGGCGGCCGCCGTGAAGGAGGTGGCGGCGGCTTCGGTGGCGGCGGCAACGACGGTGGCTTCCGCAGCCCCTACGGCGGCGGTGGCCGTCGCGAAGGTGGTGGTGGCGGCGGTGGCTTCGGTGGCGGTGGCCGCGGCGGTTACTGAAATCGCTTAAGGGTTTCACCCGAAAAGCCCTCTGTGCCCTCACGGCCAGGGGGCTTTTTCAATGGGCATCACCCCAATGTGTCGTTCATGATGTTGGTTGCCCAAGCCATCGCGTAAATGCCTTCAGCTGTGGTTGGGGCGGCAGACACACCACCTGCGCCAGGGGCTGGCACCATGATCTTTTTGTCCCTGTCGTATCGGTAAACCGAGGCGACATGGATGACTTCGTTGTGGGACACAAAGCTGTAGCAAGTGTTGGCAATGATGGGGTTGTCGGGCACAGGCTGCCCCAGCGTGAGAGCAGCCACAGCCCCTGCACACACTTTGGCCTGCTGATTGGCCATGTGCCCTGACTTGGGCATGCCGGAGGACCCGGATATGGAGTCGCCCAACACGTGCACGCCCTTGGCAGCCGTGGATTCATAGCCCAAAAAATCGACCCCACACCAGCGATCTCCCACATTGGCCAAGCCTGCTTTGCGGGCAATGCTGCCCGCGCGCTGCGGGGGAATGACGTTGATCACGTCGGCCCGCACTTTGCCTTGCGAGTCGAATTCCAATGTACCGGTGGTCGTGTCGACGCTTTTGAGATCGGCGTTGGGCACGTACTCAATCAGACCTGCGTACCTGTTTTTCCAGACTGCCTCGAAAAGACCCTTTTTGGCCTGAATCTCGGGATTGGCATCAAACACCAGCAGTTTGCCTTTGGGTTTGCGTGTCTGCAGGTAGTAAGCCAGCAAGCTGGCACGTTCGTAGGGACCGGGTGGGCAGCGGTACGGCACTTTGGGAATGTGCATGGCAACCACTCCTGTGTCCGGCATGGACTGCAGCATCTGGCGCAATTGCAGCGTCTGTTCACCTGCCTTCCATCCATGTGGCACACGGGCCTGTTGCTGGGCCGTTTGCAAACCGGTGATACCGCTGTAGTCGTAATCAACACCGGGCGAAACGATGAGGTGCTCATACGCCCATTTTTCTCCCCCGGCACGCACCTCGCGTTTGGCCACATCGATGTCGTCGGCCAATGCCCTCACCCACCTGATGCCATTGCGCTCGACAAACCGCGAATAGGGGCGGGAAATGTCCTTGATGCTCAAGCCACCGTAAATGACACGGTTGCTCATGGGGCACATGATGAACTCTGAGTTGGGCTCGATCAACGTGATCTGGGCACGCGGGTTGAGCCGTTTGATGTACCTGGCAGCCGTGGCCCCGCCGAAGCCGCCACCAACAATCACAACCTGCGGACCGCTTTGGGCTCGGGCCGGCGTGATGACCCATGGCGCGCCCAACACAGCCAAGGCGGTGGCACCACCTTGCAAAACCTGTCTTCTGTCCATGGTTGAAGCTCCGAACTATTTGAGGTTGGCAAAAAACCGGCTGATCGCCCGCAACTCGTCGTCGCTGTAGCCCTTGGTGTGCTGGTGCATGATCGTGGCATTGAGCTTGCCCGATTTGTACCCGAGCAGTTTGGCGGTGAGGTCTTCCTCGGGGCGACCCGCGATGCTCAAGCCCGTTCCCTCGGCCCTCCCGTCGGGACCGTGGCAGGCCATGCAACTGTAGGCCCATATGGAGACTTGCATCGGGGTTGGCGGACTGCCCTGGGCCAGCACCGAAGCCGAGGCCATCACAGTCGCCAGAAACAGGGTGGCCCAACGGGTGGGTGGTTTGAAGTCATGCGGAGCCATATGTACCTCTTGAACCAACAGGACAGGGGGCTTCTGATGGCCCTCGTGAATCACAGCAGTGGGCCGCACACATCGGCAAGCAGGTCTCAGTGCTCGTCGCGTCTGTGCTTTCGGGGTCGCCCGGACAGCAGTCTATCGAACCACGCGACGGGCAGCACCCGCAAAATTCTGGCCACCCAACCCATTTGCCAAGGGATCACACAAAACGGACTGCTTTTTTGAATGGCCCGCGCTGCCTGCCGGGCAAATTCATCGGGCTGCATCAAAAAAGGCATGGGGTAGCGGTTGGCGCGCGTGAGTGGCGTGTCCACATAACCCGGCAGCAGGGTGACCACTTTCACTCCAGCGCTGCGCAATTCACCACGCAAACTTTCGCAGTAACTGATGGCAGCGGCCTTGCTCGCGCAATACGCGCCGTGACCGGGCAGGCCCCGAATCCCGGCCACACTGGCCACGCCCACCAGGGTTCCGTGCCCGCGCTCGGTCATGGGAGCCACGAACGGTTGAAAGGTGGCAGCCATGCCAATGTTGTTGGTGGCAAAGGTGTCGGCCATCACCTGGAGGTCGCTGCGGACAGCGGTGTCCATGCCCACGCTGATGCCCGCATTGGCTATGACGACATCGGGCAAGCCCTGCGCTGCAATAGCGGCCTCGCCTGCGGCAACGATGGCATCGGTGTGGGCCACATCGGCCACATAAATTCGATAGCTGTCGCCGCTTATCTGACAAGCATCAAGCCATGTTTTTGTTTCAAACTCCTTGCGAACCACCAGCGCCAGCCTCCATCCGGCACGCGCGTAATGCAAAGCCAGCGCTTGCCCGATACCGCTGGATGCGCCGGTGATGAACACGAGGGGTGAGGCCATGGGCTGAACCGTTCAGGGTTGGGGGCGCGCAATGAGTTGGGCGCGCACGCGCCCGGTCACAACGGCAACTCGCTGCTCATCGTTGTAGTCCAGCTTGTTGCCGCTGAGGCGGTCTGAGCCTCGCAGCAGCACCACAGGCTGGTCGGACACCACACGGTGCGTACCAGTGAACACGTGCAGGTGCTGGCCCTGGAATTCCAGCCGTACGAGGCGCTGGCCGCTGGGCAGGGTGGTCTGCTCTCGCACCACGCGTGCGTTGCCACGCAGCACAAACTCGTCGCTCGCTTTGTTGGTCCAACCCTGGTCGCCCACTAGGGTTGTCAGCACACCCTCAGGGCTGAAGCTGCGCACCCGGGGATTGTCCACCTCCATGCTGCCGTCATCAGGAAACAGCCTGGCCTCACTTCCCAGGACCTCGGTTTTGAGCACGCCACCCACCCCGTGCGTGCGCACCGAAAACTGGCGCATCACATGGTGCGGGTGGTGCACTTCTACCCGCGGGTCAGTCGGCACGATACCGGCTGGCGTGGCGCGCAACAGCCAATACGACGCCAGAGCCAACACCCCCATCAACAACACGGGCAAATACAGCGTGAGTCGCTCCAAGGCGAGACGCCAGGGCCGGGCCATTGGGTTGCCGGTCATGTTTGTGTCAGGCTGAGCGCGCGTGCCACAGGCGTGCGTACTGCCCGCTGGCGACCAAAATCAGATCACAGAGGGCTCGGGCGGCACCTTGCCCCGCAGCTGTCTCGGGTACATAGTGCGCAAGGCCCAGCACCTCCGCGTGGGCGGTACGGGGTGCACAAGCCAGCGCAACTCGGCGCAAAACGGGGGCATCGGGCCAATCGTCGCCCATCGCTGCGGCCTGGGACCAGTCAAGCCCCAGTTCGGCCAGGATGGCTTCGGCGGCGGGGCGCTTGTCTTCGGTGCCGTAGCGCACATGGGTCACACCCAGCGCGGCGAGGCGCGTGCGCAGGGGGGCAGAATCGCGGCCGGTGATCACGGCTGGTGTGATACCGGCCTGTTGCAACAGCTTCAGTCCGTGGCCATCGAGCGAATGGAAGCGCTTGAGGGTTTCGCCCGACTCGGTGAAATACAAGCCGCCATCTGTCAACACGCCGTCCACGTCGAAAAACACCACCTTCACGTCTTGGGCGCGCAGCAGCAGCGCGGGATCAAAGTTCAGGCGAGGGGGGAGGTAAGGCAGGCTCATTCAGATCACTTTGGCACGCATGAGGTCGTGGGTGTTGAGCGCACCACACAGGGCACCCTCGGCGTTGACCACCAGCACACTGGAGATGCGGTGGTTTTCCATGAGGTCGGCAGCCTCCACGGCCAGCGCATCAGCCGACACGGTGCGGGGGTTGGGCCGCATCACCTCGCGGGCCAGGACAACGCGCATGTCGGTGCCGCTTTCAATCAGGCGGCGCAAATCGCCGTCGGTGAAGATGCCGGCAATGTGGCCACTGGCCGACAACACCGCCGAGGCGCCGAGGCCTTTGGCGCTCATTTCGCGCATCAGGTCCATGGCGGAAGCGTCCCACCCCACGCTGGGCACGGCGTCGCCGCTGCGCATGACATCGCGCACATGCGTCAACAGCTTGCGACCCAGCGAACCGCCGGGGTGGCTGCGGGCAAAGTCTTCGGCTTTGAAGCCCCTGGCATCCAGCAACGCCACGGCGAGCGCATCTCCCATCGCCAGCTGAACGGTGGTGCTGGCCGTGGGGGCAAGGTTGAGCGGGCAGGCCTCTTTGGCCACGCTGGTGTCGAGGAAGTGCGCAGCGTGGCGGGCCAGCGAGGAATCGGCCCGCGAGGTCATGGCCACCAGAGGCACGGCCATGCGTTTGAGCACGGGGAGCAGCACGGTGAGTTCGTCGCTTTCACCGCTGTTGCTGATGGCCAAGACTACATCGGCAGCGGTGATCATGCCCAGATCGCCGTGGCTGGCTTCACCGGGATGCACAAACATGGCAGGCGTGCCGGTGGAGGCGAGCGTGGCAGCAATTTTGCGGCCCACATGCCCGCTTTTGCCCATGCCCATGACCACCACGCGGCCCCGGCTGCCCAAAATCAGATCGACGGCTTGGGCAAAGGCGGGCCCCAGCCGCAGGGCAGCCGCCAGCAGGGCATCGGCCTCGGTGCGCAAGGTGTCCTGCGCCAAGGCCAGTACACGATCGGCCTCGAAAACGGGGGTTGAACTCATGGCGGGGATTATCAGCCAGCCCACGCTCTGCGCGCCGCGACGCTGCCGTTACCATGTGGCGATGAACGCGCTGGACATCACCTTGCTCTACCTGCTGGCCGCAGTGCTGGGGGTGGTCGCGTGCCGGTCGATGAAGCTGCCGCCCATGCTGGGCTATCTGTTTGTGGGTGTGGTGATCGGGCCGCACACGCTGGCATTGGCCCAGAACTCTGCGGGCATACGGTACCTGGCGGAATTCGGCGTGGTGTTCCTGATGTTCGTGATTGGGCTGGAATTCAGCCTGCCCAAGCTGCGCGCCATGCGCAAGCTGGTGTTCGGGCTGGGGCTGTCTCAGGTGGTGGTCACCATCGTGCTGGTTACCCTGGGCTCGCTGGTTCTGGACTGGTTCTTTCCCGAGTGGTGGAAGATGGACTGGCGCACCGCCCTGGCGCTGGGCGGTGTGATGGCGATGAGCAGCACCGCCATCGTCATCAAACTGGTGGCCGAGCGGCTGGAGCTGGACTCGGACCATGGCAAGCGCGTGGTGGGTGTGCTGCTGTTCCAGGATTTGGCTGTGGTGCCCCTGCTGGTGCTGATCCCCGCCCTGGGGTCTCCGCCGGAGGAACTGGCCACTGCACTCGGGCTGGCCCTTGTCAAGGCGGTGTTGCTGCTGGGTCTGCTGCTGACATGGGGCCAGAAATGGCTGCGCTGGTGGCTCAAACAGGTGGCCATGCGCAAAAGCGAAGAGCTGTTCATGCTCAACCTGCTGCTCATCACACTGGGGCTGGCCTGGATCACCGAACACGCCGGGCTCTCACTGGCGCTCGGAGCCTTTGTGGCGGGCATGTTGATTTCAGAAACCGAATACAAGCATCAGGTGGAAACCGACATCCGCCCGTTCCACGACGTGTTGTTGGGCCTGTTCTTCATCACCATCGGCATGATGCTCGACTGGCGGCTGGTGCTGGAGCGCTGGCCATTGGTGCTGATTCTGGTCACGCTGCCCGTGTTGTTCAAGCTGGCGGTCATCGCATTTCTCGCGCGGGGAATGGGCTCGGGCCTGGGCACAG
>JAIFMP010000085.1 GCA_020048405.1 Hydrogenophaga sp. | reverse complement strand
GGAATGTGTGCCACGTCTTCGTTTTGCAGCGCCAGCGCTTTGGTCAACAGCTCGGTGCGCAACTTCAGGTCGGTTTCTTTCTTGGTGCGCTCTACCAGGGCATCCATTTGTGGGTTGCTGTAGCGGCCCACGTTGTAGTTGCCATCGCCACCGGCGCCCACGGAGCGGACCAGCGACTGGATGCTGTAGAGCGCGTCAAACGTGGGCACACCCCAGCCCAGCATGTAGATGCTGGCTTCATAGCGCTGGATCATGGGGAAATACGTGGCCAAAGGCTGAGTGCGCAGCTTGGCCTTCACACCCACTTTGGACCACATGGCGGTAACAGCCTGGCAAATGGCTTCGTCGTTGATGTAGCGGTTGTTGGGGCAGGCAAAGTCCACCTCGAAACCGTCTTTGTAGCCCGCATCGGCCAGCAGCTTTTTGGCAGCGTCCAGGTTGTAGGGGTACCGCTTGTCCACCTCTTTGGTCCAGCCGTTTACCTGAGGTGCCACCAACGCACCCGTGGGTTGCCCCAGTCCACGCATGGTCACCTTGTTGATGGTGTCGATGTCGATGGCCTGGTACAGCGCCTTGCGCACGCGTTGGTCTTTCAGGGGGTTTTTGCCCTTGATGTTGCTGCCTGGCAATTCGTCGCGGAACTGGTCCATGCCCAAAAAGATGGTGCGGTTTTCAATGCCGTCGATCACCTTCAAGGTGGGGGTGCTGCGCACGCGCGGCAAATCTTGCGGGCTGGGGTCCAGCACAAAGTCCACTTCACCTGACAGCAGCGCGGCCATGCGGGTGGCCGTGGCCTTGACGGGGGTGTAAACCACCTCTGTCACATTGCCCTCGGGTTTGCCCCACCAGCCGTCGTTTTTCACCATGACCAGTTTCTGGTCAGGCTGCCATTCTTTCAGTTTGAAGGGGCCAGTGCCCATGGCATTGCGGTGGGCAAAATTTTCGTCTTTGGTTTTGATGTCTTTGGGGGCTGTGGAGTTGTTCTTGTCAGCCCAGGCCTTGCTCATCACGCGCAACTCGGTCAACTGGTTCAGCAGCACCGGGTTGGGGTCTTTGGTGAAAATGTCGATGGTTTGCGCGTCAACCTTCACCACTTTGTCGATGCCTTGGGTGTACACCGCAAAGTTGGACGTTTTGGACATGGCACGCTCCAGCGAGAACACCGCGTCGTCTGCGGTGAAAGCCGAGCCGTCATGGAACTTGACGCCATTGCGCAGCGTCAGGCGCAGTTGGGTGGGCTTGACCTGCTTCCAGGCGGTGGCCAGCACCGGTTCGATTTTGAATGTGCGGCTGTTGTAGTACACCAGCGACTCATACACCGCCGCATGAATGCCGTTGGACAGCGCATTGTTCTGAGAGTGGATGTCCCACGTAGGGATGTCACTGGCACTCGTCCATTTGAACGGTTTAGCAGAAACACCTCCTGAGATGGTCAGGGCCACAGCAAAACTCAACACTGCAATTTTCAAGGTCATGAGCGCCTCACGTCGTTTTAAAAATATCCAGTATGCATGAATTTGCAAAGCCTCAAACTGCGTCGGTATCACTCGCAAGCTCGCCCCACAAACGTGCACAAGATCTCAGGGTTTTCCCCAAAACAGGGCACTTAAAAAACATGCTTAAAACTTGTTGTTTTCATGCAATTTTCAAACCAGTTTTACCTGCCCCAGCGCACATGAAGCATCCGCTTTGATTAAAGTAGGGGGGCTAGTGAAGTGGCAGTCAAGATGCGAGGCAGCTTTGCCCCCACAACCATCCACATACGCTACGTTTTGTTCCACCCTTGAAGGATTTATTCATGAAAAAGTCTCTGATTGCACTGGCCGCACTGGCCTTCGTGGGCGCAGCTTCCGCCCAATCGTCCGTCACCCTTTACGGTATCGCTGACATTTGGGTTGGCAAAGGCGAAGCAGCCACCGCCGACAAAGTTGCCGCAGCATCTGGTGGTTTGGCCGGCAGCCGTTGGGGCGTCAAAGGCTCCGAAGACTTGGGTGGTGGCTTGAAGGCCGGCTTCAATTTTGAACAGGGCGTTGATTTGGGGAACGGCGCTGCAGCAGGCTTCACGCGTCAAGCCAACATCAGTTTGGGCGGCGGTTTCGGTACCCTAAAAATCGGCAAGAGCTGGAACGCAATGGACGACGTGTTCGGCGCTGGTAACAGCGGTTTTGACTCTGCTCTGTCTGCCGCAAAGGTTTGGAAAAATAGCTACTTTGGTGAAGCTGCTGCTCAAATTCACTACAGCACTCCCTCTATCGCAGGCTTCTCTGCTGCAGTCAGCACCCAACTGAGCGGCAACACCGCTACAGGCAATGCAGTCGCGAATGGCAAAACAACTGCATTCAACATCACGTACGCAAACGGCCCGATCGCTGCCGCAATTGGATACGAAGACAACAAAAATACGAACTTCGACACCCCAACGTCTACATTGGCTCAGAAAGGCACCATGTTTAATGGTTCCTACGACTTGGGTATGGCCAAGCTGATGGGTAGCTACTACACCACCAAACCTGCTGGTGGCGGTGCCAAAACCAATTCCTACCAGTTAGGCGCAGACATCCCTATGGGCTCTGCATTGACTCTGTCTGTTGGCTATGCCAGCAGCAAAGTATCTGGTGTTGGTTCTTCAGCCTCTGGTTTCGGTATTGCGGCAGGCTATTCTCTGTCCAAGCGCACTACCATGTACGCTGGCCTGCGCGCCACCAACAAAGAAGCCAGCAACGACCTGTGGGCCGTGGGTGTGAACCACAAGTTCTGATCGAACACGATCGCGCAAGCGATCTGTATTTCATCTCCAAGGTTAAAAGGCCTGCACGGTGTGCAGGCCTTTTTTTGTTGCAGTTGATCCGTCCCGAAAAGATTTGACACTTTTTCCGCCCGGAGAGCGGCGAATCAAATGTGGTCAGGCATCAAGCCCAAGCAGCGCGACTACACAGTGGCATTCAAGCTAAGCGTTATCCTCTTCTGGCTAGCAAAAGGCATACAGGGCACTGAGCCCACACGCGCTTTGAATCCGGAAAGGCACTACCTCAAACTGGACAAGTACTGAAAAGCGCACCCAGTTTTCCGTCCCAACGGTTGCAGTTGTCGCGGGCGACAGCACTTCAGCAAGGAACCAAGGAGCTTTTTTGCGGTGCCGGTGGACATCCTCCGTGACGGTCGGCTTGAGAGCAGTGCTGGGGAGATAGCGATGCCGCTGATGGGTTTCGTTGGCTGCGCGCAAAAACGAAAAAGCCCCTGGCTTTTCAGCTCAGGGGCTCTTGACTTGATGTCAACACCGGCTACCGCCGGCATCAAGATCAGAAGTTGTGGCGAACACCAACGTTGTAGTTGTTGATGGAATCTTTTCCAGGTGTACCGCCGTCACGCAAAAACACGCCGTACAAGAAGGTGCGCTTGGACAATGCGTATTTGGCTTCCAACAGGAAGTCCGTGTTCTTGTTTGCGGTATCGGTGGCACGCGCAATGTCAGCCGTCAGGGTCACAGGGCCCATGGGAGCGGATACGCCCACAGTGAAACCTTTTTTGCCAGACATACCAATTTTTTGGAAAGAACCAGCAACAGCCATAACACCCAAGTCGTACTTTGCGCCAATGGCGTAGTTAGCTTTGTTCACAGCAGCGTTACCAGAGCCAGACAGCTTGTTGTAGGCCACAGAGGCAGTCAAAGGACCTGCACCGTAGGTCACAGACATGTCAACTTTCGACTGTTGGCCAGCAGCGTTGGCCTCAGCAGCGAGTTCAGCAGCCGTAGGAGTTGCAGCAACTTTGCGAGCGGCGGCCACCAAAGCATCGTTCCCCTTGAGGATGGTTGCTGCAGAGAACTTCAAGCCACCAAAGCTGGGGGAGTTGTACATGATCTGTGCATTTTCGCGGCTGCCAGCGCCGGCAAAACTGAACTGCTTAGCCACAGCGGAATAGTTTGCAGTACCAGTCAGTTCCCACGCAGCAACGCTGTAGAAAGACGTGGTGAGCGAACGACCAAGACGGATCTCACCGAAACCGCCCATCAAGGACATGTTGGCAGCGCGCTGGAATGTGTTGGCATCGGTCCCGCCGGTGGCAGCGTTGACACCTTGTTCGAAGTTGAAGCCGGCTTTCAAACCACCACCCAGATCCTCAACACCGCGGAAACCGATGCGGCTGGAACCGTTGTTCATTGTTTCGTTAGCGTATGCACGGAACTTGGAACCTGCTACGTTGTCGTCTCCGACAGAGACGTCAGCCACGCCGTAGACGGTCACGGAAGATTGAGCGAAAGCGGCGCCAGTGGCGGCCACGGCGGCCAGGGCGATCAGTGTCTTTTTCATTGAGAGTATCTCCAAGGTTGAAAAAAGAGGCGTTGGGCGTGGCCCTAAAGCCAACCTCCGTTTGGGAAGTTGCGTGTATTGCACCAGATTGCGACAATCAAAGCCACCAAGGCCTTGTTTTGGGCACCGAAAAGTGCTCTATTTGTCGCCTGTACGCAACACCCGCAAAGTCACTTTTTCCCCGACAGCTTCATGCATCCAGCCAACAAACCCAATGCAATTGATAGCGTCATTGCCGCCACCCAGTCAATGCTAGGCACTTTTTTGGTGTATCAACCGAAAAGGTTATCCGCAACTCAAGAACAGAAATCCGGCGAGGCCGACGGGTTGACCGAGGCCGAACGCCAACTGTCCGGCGCGCTGATGCGCGTGAACCACATGGGCGAGGTGTGCGCGCAGGCGCTGTACAACGCACAGGCACTCGGGGCGCGTGCTTTTTCGGGCAATGAAGCGCTGGCGCAGCACTTTGAAGCTGCTGGCAAAGAGGAAGGGGATCACCTGGCCTGGACACGCAAGCGGATTGACGAGTTGGGCAGTCGTCCGTCCCTGCTCAACCCGCTGTGGTACGCAGGTGCATTTGGATTGGGCCTGCTGGCCAGCCGCATGGGTGAACGGGTGAGCCTGGGCTTTGTCTTGGAAACCGAACGACAGGTGGAGACACATCTGGCCCACCACATGGAACGTTTGCCTGCCAACGACGTGGCATCTCGGGCACTGGTGGCTCAAATGAAAGAGGACGAGGCCCGCCACGCCAGAGAGGCACAACACGCGGGTGCTGTCGAATTACCTCTGCCCGCAAAGCTGGCAATGAAAGCCGCCGCGAAGGTCATGACGACCGTGGCGCACCGCATTTGAGTCATTCCAGCAAGACTTTGCTGCGTTCCACAAGCAAGCGGCACGTGTTGCGCAGCATGGGTACCGCCTCGTGCGCCGCCATCAATGCCTCTAACAGCGCTTCAGGCGATTGTATTGATCAGGCCTCATAAAGATTGAACTATTGGGTGATCTTGGACTCGTATCCGGCATGGAAAAAGAAGACGCGAGATACCAAACACTGG
>JAIFMP010000179.1 GCA_020048405.1 Hydrogenophaga sp. | reverse complement strand
ATGCCACGGCCAGCGGCGTGCCCACAGGGCTGTATTTGATGGCGTTGTGCAGCAGGTTGCGGGTCAGTTCGCGCAGCGCCCATTCGTGCACAGCCACGGGCACCGGCGCAGTGGGCATGTCCAGGCTGAAATCGAGCTGACGCTCACCCACCAGGGCAGACAGGTCCAGCGCCACCTGACGCAACACCGGCGCCCAGTCCAGCGGCGGTGGCACGCCGGCCTGCTGCAGTTGTTCGGCCTTGGCCAGTGCCAGCATCTGGTTGGCCAAGTCGGTGGCGCTGTCCACGGTGTGCTCGATTTCAGCCAGGGCTTCGGGGCCTGGCAAGTCCCCCCTACCTTCAGCACCGCCAGCGGCGTGCGGAGCTGGTGCGAGGTGTCGCGCACAAAGCGCTTCTGATGGGCCAGCAGGTGGCTCAGGCGGGCCATGTGCTGGTTGGTGGCGTCCAGCAGCGGTTGCAGTTCCTGTGGTGCGCCCTCCACAGGCAGTGGAGACAAATCGCTTTCGCTGCGGGCGGCCAATGCGGCTCCCAGCCGTTGGACAGGACGGGTGGCCAGTTGCACCACCCAGACAACGACCGCCGCAATCAGCGCCAGCAACGCCGCCTGCCGCCACAAGGTGTCAACGAGGATGTGGCGTGCCAGCGTCTGACGCAGCTCCAATGTCTCGGCCACTTGCACCGTGGCCATGCCTTGGCCACCAGGCCCCGACACAGGCTGCAGCAACACGGCCACCCTCACCGGCTCTCCAAGGTACACATCGTCGTAAAAGTCCACCAGAGCGGCGTAGGCGCCCTGGTCAGGTATGCGCCCTCGCCACGCGGGCAAGTCTTCAAAGCCAGACACCATCTCGCCATCGAAGCCGGACACGCGGTAGTAAATGCGGCTGCGGTTGTCTGCCTCAAACGCCTCCAGCGATGAATACACCAGCGTGGCGTGCAAACGCAGGGGGCCGTCAGCAGGCGTCCCACCCAAGACCTGCAACTGCTCGCCAATCGATTTGGCCGACGCCAGCAACGTGCGGTCGTAGGCCGTGTTGGCTGCCACCAATGTCTGTTGGTACAGAACCACGGTGTTGACAGCCAAGAACAGCGCCACAGGCAACAGGATGCCCAGCATCAGTTGCCAGCGCAACGAGGGCCGGTAGCTGGGCGTCAAACCTGCGCCTTCAGCAGGTAACCCAGGCCCCGCAAGGTGACCAGTTGCGCCCCGGTGGGGGCCAGTTTTTTCCGCAGTCGGTAGGCCACCACTTCAATGGCCTCGGGCAATACGTCCAGTTCGCCCGGGAACACGACCTCAAACAACTTTTCCTTTGCAATCGCATGGCCGGGCTTGGACAACACTGCGCGCAGCAGCGCCAACTCGCGCGGGGGCAATTCCAGCGGTTGACCCTGGTAGTACACCGCGCCGTGTTCGGTGTCGATCTGCAAGCCACAAAACGGTGGCGTGACCGCCTCGTGCGAACGCTCGCCCGGCAACGGGGCGGGCCTGGTCGCCGAGCGCATGTCGTCGGGCACCGGGCTGCGGCGGCGCAGCAGGGCTTTGATGCGGGCCTCCAGTTCGTCCAGATCAAACGGTTTGGCCAGGTAGTCATCTGCCCCGGTGTTCAGGCCCAGAATGCGGTCGCCCACCGTGCCGCGAGCCGTCAGGATGATGACGGGGCACTGCAGGCCCGCCGCGCGCGCCTGGCTCAACACATCCAACCCGTCGCAACCCGGCAGGCTGAGGTCCAACAACACCAGGTCGGGCTGGGTTGCGCGCCACTGGGCCACGGCTCTGGCCCCGTCGGTACAAGCCACCACATCAAAACCCTGGCGCCCCAGCGAGCGTTGCAAAGTGGTTTGCAGGGTGGCGTTGTCTTCAACCAGCAGCAGTTTCATGGTGGCGGCCATTATGGGCACGCCCTTGCTCAGGGAAAACACCAACCCCTTGGACAGCAGACTGACAGCCACGCGCCCGAGGATTGGCACACCGCAACCGGGCACCCGCCCACCCCTCACAGGAGACACCCCATGCGTCGCGACACCTTCCTCAAATCCATGGCCGCTTTGGCTGCCGCAGGCGCACTGCCCAACGCTGCCTGGGCCGCCACCAACGTGAAGATGATGATTCCCGCCAACCCCGGTGGTGGCTGGGACGGCACGGGCCGCGCCCTGGGCAACGCGCTGCGCGAAGCAGGTGCCGATTCCGTGACTTACGAAAACAAGGGCGGTGCAGCCGGCGCCATCGGCCTGGCCCAGTTCTACAACGCGGCCAAGGGCGACCCCAACGCACTGATGGTGATGGGCGCCGTCATGCTGGGCGGCATCATCACCGGCAAGCCACCGGTGTCGATCACACAGGTCACGCCCATTGCACGCCTGACCACCGAATACAACGTGTTCGTGCTGCCTGAAAACTCGCCCTACAAAACCATGGCCGACGTGGTGGCGCAGCTCAAGAAAGACCCCGGCAGCATCAAGTGGGGCGGCGGTTCGCGCGGCTCCACCGAGCACATCGCTGCCGCCATGATTGCCCAGGCCGTGGGCGTGCCCGCCAGCAAGATCAACTACGTGCCTTTCCGTGGGGGTGGTGAGGCCACCGCCGCCATCCTGGGTGGCAACGTGACCGTGGGCGGCAGCGGCTACTCCGAGTTCCAGAGCTACATCGAGTCCGGCAAGATGAAGGGCATCGCCGTCACATCGGGCAAGCGCCAGGCGGGCATTCTATTCCCCACCCTGAAAGAGCAGGGCATTGACGTGGAAATTGGCAACTGGCGCGGCGTGTACGGCGCAGCCGGCCTCACCCCTGCCCAGCGCGATGCACTGGCCGCTCTGATCACCAAAGCCACCAAAACCAAAGCCTGGCAAGAAGCACTGACCAAAAACAACTGGACCCCTGCGCTGCTGACCGGCCAGGCGTTTGGCGACTTTGTGGACAGCGACTTCGCCGCCCTGCGCGCCACCATGGTGCGCGCCGGTATGGTCTGAGCCACCGCCGCCGGGCATCCGGCGGTTGACGCGGTGCCCCCGGGCACGCACAACAGGGGGGCTCGGCCCCCTTTTTCAATCAAAAATGCCGCCAGCGCTTGACTGTATTCAACAGTTTGCTCTTGTTTAAAGGCCACATCATGCTCACCCCTGCCCCTTCAGACCACCCAGAACCCCCTCGTCCGCACCTGGACCACCGGCCCGGCCAAACCGCTGTGGGCGTGGCCGTGCTGGCCGTGGCCGCCGTGATGGCATGGGGTGCCACGGCCATTCCTGCCGATGCAGGCTACGCCGGTGTGGGCCCCAACTTTTTGCCCTGGGTGGTGGCCGCCGCGCTGGGAGTGTGCGGTGTGCTGTTGCTGCTGGAAGTGGCGCGGGGCGGCTTTGCCCACATGGAAGAACCGTCGGGTGCAGCCACTGGCGACTGGCCTGCACTCGCCTGGGTGTGTGCGGGCGTGATCGCCAATGCAGCGTTGATTGAGCGCATCGGCTTCATCGTGGCCTGCGCCCTGTGCTTCACCCTGGCCGTGCGCGGCCTGAGGTTGGCCGAGGGCAAAGTTGGCGGTGGCCTGCCTCGCCTGGCCAAAGACTTTTTGACGGGTCTGGCCATTTCGGCGCCCGTGTTCTGGCTGTTCACGAAGGTGTTGGCCGTGAACCTGCCCGCCCTCACCGGCACCGGCTGGCTCTGACCCCCACAGGAGATTCACATGGAAGTCTGGAACAACCTGCTGGGCGGCTTCATCACCGCGGGCACCCCCATCAACCTGATGTGGGCTTTTGTGGGCTGCGCCCTGGGCACCGCCATTGGCGTGTTGCCCGGCCTGGGGCCAGCGGTGACGGTGGCCATGCTGCTGCCCATCACCGGGCAGGTGGAGCCCACCGCCTCGATGATTTTTTTCGCGGGCATTTACTACGGGGCCATGTACGGCGGCTCCACCACCTCCATCCTGCTCAACACCCCCGGTGAAACGGGCACCATGGTGACGGCGCTTGAAGGCTTCAAGATGGCCAAAAGCGGCCGCGCCGGTGCAGCGTTGGCCACGTCGGCCATTGGCTCGTTTGTGGCGGGCACCATTGCCACCATCTTGGTGACACTGTTCGCCCCGGTGCTGGCCGAGTTCGCCGTGAAACTGGGCCCTCCCGAATACTTCTGCCTGATGCTGCTGGCCTTCACCACCGTGAGTGCTGTGCTGGGTGAAAGCTCTCTGCGCGGCCTGACCGCCCTGTTCATTGGCCTGGCGCTGGGCCTGGTGGGCATGGACCAGATTTCGGGCCAGGTGCGCTACACCGGCGGCGTGATCGAGTTCATGGACGGCATTGAAGTGGTGCTGGTGGCCGTGGGCCTGTTTGCCGTGAGCGAGGCGCTGTACAACGCGCTGTACGAAGGTAAAACCGTGGCCAGCATGAACAAGCTCAACAGCGTGCACATGAGCAAAACCGAATGGAAGCGCTCGTGGCCCGCATGGATGCGCGGCACTGCGTTGGGTTTTCCGTTCGGCTGCATACCGGCGGGCGGCTCTGAAATCCCCACCTTCCTGAGCTATGCCACCGAGCGCAAGCTGGCCAGCCCCGAGCACGAAAAAGAGTTTGGTACCGTGGGCGCCATTGAAGGTGTGGCGGGCCCCGAAGCCGCCAACAACTCGGCCGTGACCGCCACCCTGGTTCCGCTGCTGACGCTGGGCATTCCCACATCGGTGACCGCTGCCATTTTGCTCAGCGCGCTGCAGAACTACGGCATCCAGGCCGGGCCACAACTGTTCCAGACCTCGTCCACCCTGGTGTGGGCGCTGATTGCATCGCTTTACATCGGCAACGTCATGCTGCTGGTGCTGAACCTGCCGCTGGTGGGCCTGTGGGTGAAGCTGCTGAAAATCCCCAAAGCCCCGCTCTACGCTGGCATCATGATTTTTGCCACCGTCGGCGTGTACGGCATGCGCCAGAGCGCGTTCGACCTCTACCTGATGCTGGGCCTGGGCCTGGTCGGCGTGGTCATGCGCCGCTACGACTTCCCCACCGCCCCCGTGATCGTCGGCCTGATCCTTGGCCCCGTGGCTGAGGCACAGATGCGCAACGCTCTGAGCATTGGTGAAGGCAGCTGGCGCGTGTTCCTTGAGCGGCCCATGTCCCTCACTTTGCTGGTGGTGGTGGCCTTGGTGCTGGTCACGCCACGCCTGTTGGCCTGGCACCGCCGGGCCTGAACCCCGGCGCTCCCGTGGGAAAAGCCCCAGTCACCTCGGTGTCTGGGGCTTTTGTGTGTGCGGTGCAGACTGCGCGCCTTACGTACAAGACCGGAGACAACGCATGGCACCAACCCACGTTTCCAACCTGAAGCGCGATGTCAGCCCACAAGCGTGATGCCATGGACCAAAACACCACCACACCGGCACGCTTCACGCGGTTTGCAGACTTCTACCCCTTCTACCTGGGCGAACACAGGCACCCCGTGTGCCGCACGCTGCACTTCATCGGCACCAGCATCGGGGCGGCGCTGCTAGTGGCAGCATTGCTCACCGGGCAGGGCTGGCTGGTGCCACTGGGCATCGTCCAGGGCTACGCCTGGGCGTGGGTGGGGCACTTCGGTTTCGAGAAGAACAAGCCTGCCAGCTTCAAGCAACCGCTGTATTCGTTCATGGGCGACTGGGTGATGTGGGCCCCCCGAGTTCGACACCAACTGCGCTAAGTTGTTGATTTGTATAGGCTCGGCCTCTCGGCTGCCACTACAACAGGCTCAATTGGGCGT
>JAIFMP010000100.1 GCA_020048405.1 Hydrogenophaga sp. | reverse complement strand
AGGACTAGGCATTACTGCGAAGTCCTTGATTTATCACACAAATTTTGGTGGGCGGTGCAGGGTTCGAACCTGCGACCCCTGCCGTGTGAAGGCAGTGCTCTACCACTGAGCTAACCGCCCGAAGCCTCAAATTATATACACACTTTTGCTCTCTTTTGGCAGCTTGGGCCACTTTTCAAGTCTGGATCAGGCAGCCGCCGGTTCGAGTTTGCGCCACAGTGTGCGGCCTTTGGTGGACTTGTCGAGGTCGGCCAAGGCGCGTTCGTGTGCGTCCCGCTCTGCGGAATTGGCCTCCAGCACGGGCAGTTGGAAGGCACTGAGGTCGATGTCGGCCATGTCGTCCGCCTGAATCTCGGTCGGGTTGTCGGGCGTATCATCCAGACCGAAAGCGTTCTGGCCCCGGGTCATGTTGATGTAGACATCGGCCAGCAACTCGGCGTCGAGCAAGGCTCCGTGCAAGGTGCGCCCTGAATTGTCAACCTCCAGGCGGCCGCACAGGGCGTCCAGGCTGTTGCGTTTGCCCGGGAACAGTTCCTTGGCCATGGCCAAGCTGTCCATCACGCCTGACACGTGATCGGCCATGCGCCCCAGGCGCAAACGCTCCAGTTCCTTGTTCAGAAAACCGATGTCGAAGGGGGCGTTGTGGATGATCAGCTCAGCCCCGCGCAGGTAGTCGAGCAGCTCCGTGGCTATGGCCGCGAACTTGGGCTTGTCACGCAAAAACTCGTTGCTGATGCCGTGCACCTTCAGTGCGCCCTCGTCGCTGTCGCGCTCCGGGTTGACGTAAAAGTGGAGGTTGTTGCCCGACAGCTTGCGGTTGAGCAACTCCACACACCCGATTTCAATGATGCGGTCGCCGTTCTCGGGCGAGAGACCGGTGGTTTCGGTGTCGAGAACGATTTGGCGGCTCATGGCTCAGTGATTCTCTTTGGCGTGATTGATGGTGTAGCGGGGAATTTCCACCGTCAGGTCGGTCTGCGCCAGGATGGCCTGGCAGCTCAGACGCGATTGCGGCTCCAGTCCCCAGGCTCGGTCCAGCAGGTCTTCTTCGGCTTCATCTGGCTCGTTCAATGACTCAATGCCCTGGCGAACCACCACATGGCAGGTGGTGCAGGCGCAACTCATGTCACAGGCGTGCTCAATGTTGATTTTGTTGTCGAGCAGGGCCTCGCAGATGCTGGTGCCAGCAGGGGCCTGGATGCGGGTGCCTTGCGGGCAGTACTCGGGGTGCGGCAGGATGTGGATGGTAGGCATGTTGGCGTGGGTTTCAAGAGGCGCAAGGCTGGCGGCCGGGTAACGCGCAAATTACATGGTCTCGATGTGCTTGCCTGACAGGGCACGGGCAATGCCCCGGTTCATGCGCATGGCGGCAAACGATTCGGTGCCTTTGGCCAGCACCTGGGTGGCGGCTTCGACTTCGGCCGCGTCGGTGGACGTGGAGGCGGTGTGGCGCAGGGCCGCCATCAGGGCTTCCATGTCTGCACGTTCCTGTTCGCCCAGCAAATCGCCATCGGCCTTCAGGGCGCTGAGGGTGGCTTCGACCATGCGGTCGGCGTCCACTCGGGCTTCCACCAGCGCTCGTGCCTGCATGTCGGCCTGAGCAGTGGTGAAGCTTTCTTGCAGCATGGTGGCAATTTGCTCATCGCTCAGGCCATACGACGGCTTGACATCGATGCGGGCCTCGATGCCGGTGCCCTGCTCTTTGGCGGCCACGCTCAGCAGGCCATCCGCATCGATGGTGAAGGTGACGCGAATGCGGGCGGCACCGGCAGCCATGGGTGGAATGCCCCGCAGCTCGAAGCGGGCCAAGCTGCGGCAATCGGCCACCAGGTCGCGCTCGCCTTGCACCACATGCAGGGCCAGCGCGGTCTGGCCGTCTTTGTAGGTGGTGAAGTCTTGAGCCAATGCGGTGGGAATGGTGCTGTTGCGGGGCACGATGCGCTCCACCAGACCGCCCATGGTTTCAATACCCAGCGACAGCGGAATGACGTCGAGCAGCAACAAATCGCCGTCGGGGTTGTTGCCCGCCAACTGGTTGGCCTGGATGGCGGCACCCAGCGCCACCACCTCGTCGGGGTTGAGGTTGGTGAGCGGTGTCTGGCCAAAAAACTCGGCCACGGCCTCGCGCACCACGGGCATGCGGGTGGAGCCCCCCACCAACACCACACCTTGAATGACGTCTTTGCCCAGTTTGGCATCGCGCAGTGCCTTGCGCACGGCCGTCAGCGTGCGGGCGGTCAGCGGCTGCGTGGCTTGGGCAAAGTCTCGTTTATTGATATCAAAACAGGCCTCACCGCTTGACAGTATTACGTTCTCAGCTACTGATTCAGAATCATCCTTCACATCGGAAAGACGCTCCTTCACCCGTTTGGCAGCCTGTTGCAGTGCGGCGCGATCGGTAGGGCTGGCGGTGTCCAGCCAGGCGGCCCGGCCTTGTTGGGCCATGACCCACTGCAACAGCGCACGATCGTAGTCGTCGCCGCCCAAGGCCGAGTCGCCTCCGGTGGCCACCACTTCGAACACGCCTTGCGACAGCTTCAGAATGGATATGTCAAACGTGCCCCCGCCCAGGTCGTACACGGCGTAGGTGCCTTCACTGGCGTTGTCCAGGCCGTAGGCAATGGCTGCGGCAGTGGGTTCATTGATGAGCCGCAACACGTTGATGCCCGCCAGCTGTGCCGCGTCTTTGGTGGCCTGGCGCTGGGCATCGTCAAAGTAGGCGGGCACTGTGATGACGGCACCGAACAGCTCGTCGTCAAAGGTGTCTTCTGCCCTGAAACGCAGGGTGGCCAGTATTTCGGCGCTCACCTCGACGGGTGTTTTTTCCCCGGCAACGGTTTGCACTGTGGCCATGCCCGGGCGGTCGAGCACGGTGTAGGGCAGTTGGTCCACCTGCACCACATCGGCACGCTGGCGGCCCATCAGACGCTTGATGGACACTAGCGTGTTGGCCGGGTCTTGCACCTGCGCTGCGAGTGCGTCAAAGCCAATGACGCGCCCCGCACCGCCGCTGCTGGACGACAAGTAACGCACGGCGCTGGGCAACAGGTGGCGGCCTTGGTCATCGGGCAGGCATTCGGCCACGCCGTTGCGCACGGCGGCGACCAACGAATGGGTGGTGCCCAGATCAATGCCCACGGCCACGCGGCGCTGGTGGGGGTCGGGCGATTGCCCGGGTTCGGAAATTTGCAGAAGAGCCATGGTGTGGGGGTTATTGTCCCAGTTGGTCAAGGCGCTGCTCTACCTCGGCAGCGAAGCGCTCCACGAACATGAGGGCGCGCACCTGGGTGGCAGCAGCGGCGGCGTCGCTTTGCTCATCCAGCAACGAGGCGATGCGGGTCAAGGTGTCGCGCCTGGCGCCCCGCGTACGGTCAAGCAATGCTTCGAGTTCGTTTTCGCCGGTGGACTCTTCCAGCTCCTCTCGCCACTTCATTTGTTGCACCAGAAAGGCGGGCGGCATGGCTGTGTTGCGCTCGGCGTTCACCGGCGCACCCCGGCGCTCGCACAGATAGGCGGCGCGCTGTGTGGGGTTTTTCAGACGCTGATAGGCCTCGTTCACACGCACTGACCACTGCATGGCCAGCCGTTGCGCCACCGCTCCCTGAGCGGCGAATTTGTCGGGGTGGGTTTCGCGCTGGAGGGCTTTCCACTGCGCGTCCAAGGCCTTGGGGTCCAGGGCAAACTGCTCGGGGAAGCCGAACAACTCAAAATCAGATGCCTGCAAATTCAACGCCACAAACAACCGCCCTCACACGCGGAACGATTCGCCGCAGCCGCACTTGTCGCGTTCGTTGGGGTTGCTGAAGCGGAAGCCTTCGTTCAGGCCTTCGCGCACAAAGTCGAGCTGGGTGCCATCGATGTAGGCCAGGCTTTTGGGGTCTACCAGCACGGTGACGCCATTGCTTTCGTACACAACGTCTTCAGGGGCCTGTTCGTCGGCGTATTCCAGCTTGTAAGCCAGGCCCGAGCACCCGGTGGTTTTCACGCCCAGGCGAACACCCACACCCTTGCCACGGCGGCTGAGGTAGCGGGTGACATGCCGTGCGGCGGCTTCGGTGAGGGTGACGGCCATGGTCAGTGCGTGTGTTTTTTGCGGTAGTCGTCCACCGCTGCCTTGATGGCGTCTTCAGCCAGGATGGAGCAGTGAATTTTGACCGGTGGCAAAGCCAGCTCCTCGGCGATCTGGCTGTTTTTCAGCGCAGCGGCTTCGTCCAGTGTTTTGCCCTTCACCCATTCGGTGACCAGCGAGCTGGAGGCAATGGCAGAGCCGCAACCGTAGGTTTTGAAGCGTGCATCTTCGATCACGCCGGTCTGGGCGTTGACCTTGATCTGCAGCTTCATCACGTCGCCACAGGCGGGCGCACCCACCATGCCGGTGCCCACGGTGTCGTCGCCTTTTTCAAAGCTGCCGACGTTGCGGGGGTTTTCGTAGTGGTCAACCACTTTGTCTGAGTAAGCCATGGTGTTGTTCCTTCAAATTCAGTGCAATTGGGGGGCGCCGCGAAAAAACGCTCAGTGCGCCGCCCACTGGATGGTGGAAAGATCGACGCCGTCCTTGAACATTTCCCACAGGGGCGACAGTTCGCGCAGCTTGGCCACGTTTTCCTTGATGGTGGCAATGGCGTAGTCGATTTCTTCCTCGGTGGACCAGCGGCCAATGGTCATGCGCAGGCTGCTGTGCGCCAGTTCGTCGCTGCGGCCCAGGGCACGCAGCACGTAGCTGGGTTCCAGGCTGGCGCTGGTGCACGCTGAGCCACTGGACACGGCCAAGCCCTTGACGCCCATGATCAGCGACTCACCTTCCACGTAGTTGAAGCTCATGTTCAGGTTGTGGGGCACGCGCTGGGTGGCATGACCGTTGATGAACACCTCTTCCATGCCTTGCAAGCCGGCCAACAGGCGGTCGTGCAGGGCCTGGATGCGCTTGTTTTCATCATGCATTTCCAGCTTGGCAATGCGGTAGGCCTCGCCCATGCCCACGCACTGGTGGGTGGGCAGCGTGCCCGAGCGCATGCCGCGCTCATGGCCGCCACCGTGCATTTGCGCCTCCAGGCGCACGCGGGGCTTGCGGCGCACATACAAGGCACCAATGCCTTTGGGGCCGTAGGTTTTGTGGCTGGTGAGGCTCATCAGGTCGACGGGCAAGGTCGTCACGTCGATGTCCACGCGGCCAGTGGCCTGTGCGGCATCCACGTGCAGCAACACGCCTTTTTCACGACAGATCGCGCCGATGGCGGCAATGTCCTGGATCACGCCAATTTCGTTGTTCACGAACATGACGCTGGCCAGGATGGTGTCGGGGCGGATGGCGGCCTTGAAGGCATCGAGGTTCAGCAAGCCATCGGCCTGCACATCAAGGTATGTCACGTCAAAACCCTGACGCTCCAGCTCACGCATGGCGTCGAGCACGGCTTTGTGCTCGGTTTTCACGGTGATGAGGTGTTTGCCCTTGCCCTTGTAGAAATGCGCTGCACCTTTCAAGGCCAGGTTGTTGGACTCGGTGGCGCCACTGGTCCAGACGATTTCACGCGGATCGGCGTTGATCAGCGCAGCCACCTGTTCGCGGGCCGTTTCCACGGCCTTTTCGGCTTCCCAGCCCCAGGCATGGCTGCGGCTGGCGGGATTGCCAAAGTGCTCGCGCAACCAAGGGATCATGGAGTCAACCACTCGCGGGTCACAGGGGTTGGTGGCGCTGTAGTCCATGTAAATGGGGAAATGTGGCGTGGACATGGTGTGTGTGAAGGTCGAATGGGTTCTAAATGGGGCGGCCAAGGCACAGCTGCGCCGCAGCCCTGCCTGTGATCACCGGAGTGTCTTCAGGCCTTGGCCAAAGAAGCGCCCAGCGCAAATACCGAGTTAGGTCCATTCACGCGAATGGGTTTGACCACCGGCGCCGTGGAAATGGCCCGCTTGATCATGGGCAGGTTTTCAACGATCAGGCCCTTGGCCAACTGCTCGTCAACCAACTTTTGCAGGGTGACGGAGTCGAGAAAATCAACCATCTTGGCGTTCAGCGCAGCCCACAACTCGTGGGTCATGCAGCGGTTGCCTTCGCCATGGCAGTTTTCTTTGCCGCCACACTGGGTGGCGTCCAGAGGCTCGTCCACAGACACGATGATGTCGGCCACCGTGATTTCGGTGGCCTTGCGGCCCAGCGTGTAACCGCCTCCGGGGCCACGGGTGGACTCCACCAACTCGTGGCGGCGCAGCTTGCCGAACAACTGCTCCAGGTACGAGAGCGAAATTTGCTGCCGCTGGCTGATGGCTGCCAGCGTGACAGGGCCATTGGACTGGCGCAGGGCCAAATCGATCATGGCGGTGACCGCGAAGCGGCCTTTGGTGGTGAGGCGCATGGCAGGACTCTTTCGTAATGGTGCTGTACACAGTTGGCGGCGCAGGTCATGCACCGGCCAACACGTTTTTCCACCCGCCCCCGGCCTGAGCCGATTCATCGTGGGCGTTGTTCTTGACTGTTTTCGTCAAGTATACATCAAAGCCCAACTGATTTGCTCGGCATTGTAACTCGACGCAAGAAAATCCTACCGTCAAGAAACAATAAAAACCGATTGGTACTATTTTGAAGTCATGCGTTTCAAGTGCTGAGTGAGGCCCGAGCAGGCGTCGTCCAACAAATCCAGCACGTGCTCAAAGCCCGCCTCACCCCCGTGATACGGGTCGGGCACCACGGTGTCGGTGTGCTGGCGGGCAAACTCCATCACGCGGCGCACCTTGTGCTGATGCTGCGGTGGACAGGCGGCCTGGGTCAACGAGAGGTTGTCCCAGTCCATGACCAGGATGAGGTCCATCTGCTCAAAGTCCTTATCGGTGATCTGCCGCGCCCGGTGGCCAGACAGGTCAATGCCACGCCGCTGCGCATGGGCAGCGCTGCGCACATCGGCTGGCTTGCCGGGGTGGTAGTTGTGCGTGCCTGCCGAAAACACGGCCACGTGTTGGCCCAACTTGGCCAGCTGCACGTGGTGGCGCATCACGGCTTCTGCGGTAGGGCTTCTGCAGATGTTGCCCATGCAGACCATCAACACCTTCATCTGGGGTTTCATGAACTTCCTCAAAATACATGATGAAAAATGCCTCTGCAGCTTGATGGTATTGAGCTTGTAGCTATTGATTCATCCATCAGCATTCAGACCCTTGAGCCAGCCAATGTGGTCACGTTGTCATGCCCGGGGCCGCCAAATGCTTGCTCCTTCAATACGGCCAACTGGTCACGAACCTGGGCGGCTTTTTCAAACTCCAGGTTGCGGGCGTGCTCCAGCATCAGCTTTTCCAAGCGTTTGATTTCGCGGGCCACGTCTTTTTCGCTCATGGCCTCTGCGGCCAGGCGTTGCTGCGTTTCTTGCGCCAGGCGCTCGGCATCCTGCCCGGCTTTCTCGCTGTACACGCCGTCGATCAGGTCTTTGATGCGCTTGTTGATGGCACGCGGCGTGATGCCGTTGGCCAGGTTGAAGGCCACCTGTTTGGCACGGCGACGCTCGGTTTCGCCCATGGCGCGCTTCATTGAATCGGTGATTCGGTCGGCGTACAGAATGGCCTGGCCGTTCAAGTTGCGGGCTGCTCGGCCAATGGTCTGGATGAGCGAACGCTCCGAGCGCAAAAAACCCTCTTTGTCAGCGTCCAGAATGGCCACCAGCGACACCTCGGGTATGTCGATGCCCTCGCGCAGCAGGTTGATGCCCACCAGCACATCGAATGCGCCCAGGCGCAGGTCACGCAGAATTTCCACCCGCTCCACGGTGTCCACATCGCTGTGGATGTAGCGCACCTTCACGCCGTTTTCGCTCAGGTAGTCGGTCAATTGCTCGGCCATGCGTTTGGTCAGCACGGTGATGAGCACGCGCTCATTCTTGTCTACCCGAATGCGGATTTCCTGCAGCACGTCGTCCACCTGGTGGGTGGCGGGGCGCACCAGCACCTCGGGGTCGACCAGTCCGGTGGGGCGCACCAGTTGCTCCACCACCTGGCCGGTGTGGGTTTTTTCGTAATCGGCGGGGGTGGCTGACACGAAGATGGTCTGGCGCATGCGCTGCTCAAACTCTTCCAGCTTCAGGGGCCGGTTGTCCAATGCGCTGGGCAGGCGAAAACCGTACTCCACCAGCGTGGTCTTGCGGGCGCGGTCGCCGTTGTACATGCCGCCCAGCTGTCCCATCATGACGTGGCTTTCGTCCAGGAACATGAGTGCATTGGCGGGCATGTAGTCGGTCAGCGTGGCCGGTGGCTCGCCTGGTGCGGCGGCGCTCAGGTGGCGGGTGTAGTTTTCAATGCCCTTGCAGTGTCCCACTTCGCTGAGCATCTCCAGGTCGAACCGGGTGCGCTGCTCCAAGCGTTGCGCCTCCACCAGCTTACCCATTCCCACCAGCTCTGCCAGGCGGACGCGCAGCTCTTCCTTGATGGTTTCAACGGCGGCCAGCACCTGCTCGCGCGGGGTGACGTAGTGGCTGCTGGGGTACACGGTGAAGCGTGGAATTTTCTGGCGGATGCGCCCGGTGAGCGGGTCGAACAGCATGAGTGCGTCTATCTCATCGTCAAACAGTTCGATGCGCACCGCCAACTCGGAGTGTTCGGCCGGAAACACGTCGATGGTGTCGCCCCGCACGCGGAACTTGCCGCGCGAGAACTCCATGTCGTTGCGCTGGTACTGCATGCGCACCAGTTGGGCAATCACGTCGCGCTGGCCCGCTTTGTCTCCCACGCGCAAGGTCATCACCATTTGGTGGTAACTCTCGGGCTTGCCAATGCCGTAAATGGCCGAGACGGTGGCGACGATGACCACGTCTTTACGCTCCAGCAGGCTTTTGGTGCAGCTCAGCCTCATCTGTTCGATGTGCTCGTTGATGGCACTGTCTTTTTCAATGAACAGGTCACGCTGCGGCACATAGGCCTCGGGCTGGTAGTAGTCGTAGTAGCTGACGAAATACTCCACGGCATTCTTGGGGAAAAACTCGCGGAACTCGCTGTACAGCTGAGCGGCCAGCGTCTTGTTGGGTGCAAACACAATCGCTGGCCGGCCCATGCGCGCAATCACGTTGGCCATGGTGAACGTCTTGCCGGAGCCGGTCACGCCCAGCAAGGTCTGAAACAGCTCGCCGTCGTTCAGACCTTCCACCAGTTGGGCAATGGCTGTGGGTTGATCGCCCGCCGGTGGATAGGGCATGAACAGCTCGAACGGGGAGCCATCGAAGCGAACAAACTCACCCGCCGGTGGGGTGGCGACGTCAGAAACTGCCAGGTCAGGTACAGCAAGAACAGCGGGAACAGTGGTCATGGTTTCACGGCCCGGTAAAATTTGTGATCAACCCACTAGCCTAACCCAGCCCACTGCTGCGTTGCCTGGGTTCCCCGCAAACCACCACAGGACGTTTTCCATGTCATTGTTTTCCGCCGTCGAAATGGCCCCCCGTGACCCGATTCTGGGTTTGAACGAGCATTACAACGCCGACACCAACCCCAACAAAGTCAACCTGGGCGTGGGCGTTTACTTCGATGACACCGGCAAGCTGCCCCTGCTCAAATGCGTGCAAGCCGCCGAGCACACCATGATGGAAAAGCCCACCGCCCGTGGCTACTTGCCCATCGACGGCATTGCCGCCTACGACGCTGCAGTCAAAGCCTTGGTGTTCGGCGCCGACTCTGATGTGGTGAAAAGCGGCCGCGTGGCCACCGTGCAAGGCATTGGTGGCACCGGCGGCCTGAAAATTGGCGCTGACTTCCTGAAGAAGGTCAGCCCCAATGCCAAGGTGCTGATTTCCGACCCGAGCTGGGAAAACCACTGCGCCCTGTTCACCAACGCCGGCTTTGTGGTGGATACCTACCCCTACTTTGACCAAAGCGCCAACGGCGGCCTGGGTGGCATCAACTTCGACGGCATGCTGGCCGCGCTGAACGCCGCAGCCGAAGGCACCATCGTGCTGTTGCATGCCTGCTGCCATAACCCCACGGGATACGACATCTCTGCCGCCCAGTGGGACCAGGTGATTGCCGCCGTCAAGGCCCGAAACCTGACCGCATTTCTGGACATGGCCTACCAAGGCTTCGGCTACGGCATTGCCGAAGACGGTGCCGTCATCGGCAAGTTTGTGGCCGCAGGCCTCAACTTCTTCGTGTCCACCAGCTTCTCCAAGAGCTTCAGCCTGTACGGCGAGCGCGTTGGTGCGCTGAGCGTGGTGGGTAACACCAAAGAAGAAACGGACCGCGTGCTGAGCCAGCTGAAAATTGCCATCCGCACCAACTACTCCAACCCGCCCACCCATGGCGGCGCCATCGTGGCCGCCGTGCTGAACAACCCCGAGCTGCGTGCTCAGTGGGAAGGCGAACTGGCCGAAATGCGCGTGCGCATCAAAGCCATGCGCCAGAAGCTGGTGGATGGCCTCAAGGCGGCCGGCGTCACCAAAGACATGAGCTTCATCACCACCCAAATCGGCATGTTCAGCTACTCTGGCCTCAGCAAAGACCAGATGGTGCGCCTGCGCTCCGAGTTTGGCGTGTACGGCACCGACACTGGCCGCATGTGCGTAGCTGCGCTGAACAGCAAAAACATCGACTACGTCTGCCAGGCCATCGCCAAGGTGATTTGACAGCGCCAGTGTTCATTGCACGGCTGGCCGTTCACCACGCCAGCCTTGCAATTGGTTGACATCCTGAGAAAACCTCGTGATTGGGGTTTTCCCTGAAGCAAACACACAAGCCTGTTATATTGCACTGCAACATTTTTCCAGGATTGCCCGATGCTTTATCAGATTTACGACACGCAGCGCACCATGATCGAGCCCTTTGCGGACTTGGCGCAAACAGCCTCCAAGCTGTTCACCAACCCGCTGATGCCCTTCAGCCACCTGCCGATGGCCCAGCGCATTTCTGCGAGCTATGACCTGATCTATCGCCTGGGCAAAGACTACATCAAGCCTGAGTTCAACATCCGCTCCGTCAATGTGGACGGCGTCGACGTGGCCATCCACGAGCGCGTGGAAGTGGACAAACCGTTTTGCGAACTGCGCCGCTTCAAGCGGTTCTCTGACGACACGGCCACGCTGGGCAAGCTCAAAGGGCAGCCCGTGGTGCTGATTGTGGCCCCACTGTCAGGCCACTACGCCACCCTGTTGCGTGACACCGTGACCACCATGCTGAAAGACCACAAGGTCTACATCACCGACTGGAAAAACGCCCGTCTGGTGCCGCTGGAAGAAGGCGAATTCCACCTCGACGACTACGTGAACTACGTGCAGGAGTTCATTCGCTACCTGCAAAAGAACTACGGCAACTGCCACGTGATGAGCGTGTGTCAGCCCACGGTGCCCGTGCTGGCCGCTGTGTCGCTGATGGCCAGCCGCGGCGAAACCACCCCTTTGACCATGACCATGATGGGTGGCCCGATTGATGCCAGCAAGTCGCCCACGGCCGTGAACAACCTGGCCACACAGCGCAGCATCGAGTGGTTTGAGAACAACGTGATCTACCGCGTGCCCAGCTCCTTCCCCGGTGCAGGCCGCCGTGTTTACCCTGGCTTCCTGCAGCACACCGGATTTGTGGCCATGAACCCCGATCGCCACTTGAACAGCCACTACGACTACTTCAAAGACCTGATCAAGGGCGACAAGGAAAGCTCCGAGGCCCACCGCAAGTTCTACGATGAGTACAACGCTGTGCTCGACATGGATGCCGACTACTACCTGGAGACCATTCAGACCGTTTTCCGTGAATTCAAACTCGTGAACAACAGTTGGGACGTGAAGAACACCAAAGGCAAACCAGAGCGAGTGCGGCCGCAAGACATCACGGGAACCGCCCTGCTGTCAGTTGAGGGCGAACTGGACGATATTTCCGGCTCTGGCCAGACCGCTGCCGCGCACGGTCTTTGCACCGGCATCCCCAATGCAAGCCGCCAACACTACGAAGTGAAGGGTGCGGGCCACTACGGCATCTTCAGCGGCCGCCGCTGGCGTGAAATGGTGTATCCGGAGGTCAAGGCCTTTATCCTGGCCCACACTGGAGCAAAAGTGGCTGCAACACCCAAAACCCTGACCACCACGTCAGCGGTTGCACCTGCTAAACGCCCTGCGAGCAAACGGGCTGTGGCCAACAAGCCTGCGATGAACGGAGCACCTGCTTCTGAGGTCAGCACAGCAACCACAGCAGCAGTACAACCAACGGCAAAGCCTACCGCAGGCAACAAAGTCGTCTGAAATCCTGCGCAGCGGGCATCAGCAGCAACACGCGGCACCAGAACTGAGACGCAGCGCGTGAACGCGGACCTGGTCAGCCAGATCAACAGCGCACTGCCCCAGACACAGTGCACACGCTGTGGCTACCCTGATTGCCTGCGTTACGCGCAAGCCATTGCAAACGAGGGCGCTCCCATCAACCAGTGCCCCCCCGGCGGAGCCGAAGGCGTGACACGCCTCTCCCGCCTGACTGGTCAACCTCCACTGCCATTGAACCCCGCCCACGGCACGGAAGGCACCAGGGCTGTGGTCTGGATTGATGAGGCGTGGTGCATTGGATGTACGCTGTGCATCAAGGCCTGCCCAGTGGATGCCATCGTGGGAAGCAACAAACGCATGCACACCGTGCTGGAAGCAGTGTGCACCGGATGCGAATTGTGTTTGCCGGTGTGCCCGGTGGATTGCATGGTCACCGAAAGCGCTCTGCCCGGTGGGCCGATGGCCCCTACGGGCTGGGCCGCTTGGTCTTCAGACCAAGCCGGTGCAGCTCGCAAGCGATATGAATTCAGAAGCACCCGCCTCAAACTGGAAGAGAGAGAGCACCTGAAAAGCCTTGAAAAAAAAGCATCGCTGAAGTTAGAGGATTTGGCAGCTCATTCGCAACACACCGATCCTGCCGTGCTCGACAAAAAACGTGCTGTCATCGAAGCGGCACTCGCCAAAGCGAGGGCCCGCACCACACAACCCGATGGGTGACTGAAGCACCCGGTCGTTACACCTGAAGCCGCAATAGCCTGGCTCAGGCAGCCGCCAGTGCAAGCCCTTTGGCACTGTCCAGTGCCACAGCGACCCGGCGGTAGAGTTCTTCGGGACCGCATAGCTCGGTCGGTGAAATAGCGCAAATGCCCACCGCCATGGACACCTCGACTTTGTCGCTCCCGACCCAGATGGGAGCGGTATGCACCGCAGCAGCGAACCGTTCTGCCGCGAGCGATGCCTGCTCAGGTGTGCACGGAAAAAGCACTGCCAGGAACTCGTCACCAGCCATGCGCCCCACCAGCTCGCTGCTGCGGGCGCAAGCTGACAAACGGGCAGCCACTTCGGCCAAAACCAGATCGCCCACCGCATCCCCATAGGCCTCGTTCACGTGCTTGAAACCCCGCACATCCAGCAACAACACAGCCAATGGTTGGGCTTCTCTGTGCGCCAAGGCCAGCGTTTTGTCCATGAACGCCATCAGCGCGCGGCGGTTGGCAACCTGGGTGAGTGGGTCTTGCGAGGCGCTTTCAAGCAGCCACCCATGTGTCTGCTCCAACTGTTGGTGTTGCAGCGCGGTACGCCGTACCCGACCCGCCAGCGTCAGGTGCGCCGTGATCAACTGCCCCATGGAGGCGAGGATGCGCGCCTCACGGTCGGAGAACGCGCGTGTACAGCTGTCCATCAGGCTGAGGGTTCCGACCTGCTGGCCCAAGGGGCCACACAGCGCGACCGATGCCAGGAAAACCACTTGCGGTGCACCCGTGACCCAAGGGTGCAGCTGAACGGAGGGGTCCAGCCGGGCATCGGGTACCACGCAGAATCCCTGGAGGTCAAGCGCAGGTGTACCCAGCACCGCTCCGGCTGGCCACTCAGCAGCATCAACCCCTGCACTGGCCACAACCTTTGAGCCCAAGGGTCCATTCAGGCTGATGCACACCATCGGCATGTCGCAAGCCGCTGACGCCAATGCTGTCCAGTGTTCAAGGCTGCCATCAGCGGGAGCATCCCAATGACCGGCATCGGGAATGCTGAAAACTGGGCCGACACTGGGGTCTTTCGCAGTATTGGGCTTGGCGGAAACCGTCATGTGCTGTCCATTGGGCTGGGTGTTGATCGATGCCGGTCATTGTCACCCAGAAGCAGGCCTCGCGCCCCCTGTCAGACCAGCCCTGATCAAGCCACGCGGAAATTGGCGATTTCCTCTTGCAACACTTCAGCCTGGTGCCGAAGTGCTGCAGCAGCCGAAGTGGTCTCCTCCACCAACGCCGCGTTTTGCTGGGTGCTGCGGTCCAACTCCTGAATGGACTGGCCCACCTGCTCCACGCCGCTGGCCTGTTCCCGGGAGGATGTGGCAATCTCGCCGAGGTACTGATTGATCTGCTTGGCGTTGCTGACCACCTTCGCCATGGTCTGGCCGGCCTCCTCCACGATGCGTGTGCCGCTTTCCACCTTCTCAACGCTGGTGCCGATGAGGCCTTTGATCTCGCGGGCGGCACCGGCGCTGCGCTGCGCCAGGCTGCGCACCTCGCTGGCGACAACGGCAAAACCTCGACCTGCTTCACCAGCTCGAGCAGCTTCCACAGCAGCGTTGAGGGCCAGGATGTTGGTCTGGAAGGCAATGCCGTCGATCACACCGATGATGTCGTTGATTTTCGCGGACGACGAATGGATGTCGTTCATGGTGGTCACCACCTGAGCAATCACGGCACCCCCGCGCTCGGCCACGCTGGCGTTGTCGCTGGCGAAATTGGCAGCGGTTTGCGCGTGTTCCGCCATGTTGCCCACCGTGGAGCCGATTTCTTCCATGGCAGAAGCCTGCTCTTCCAAAGCGGCGGCAGAAGACTCGGTGCGCGCTGCCAAATCGGTGCTGGCCGCTGCAATCTCATTGCTGGCGGTGTGCAGCTCGCGTGCACCATGGCGCACCTTGCGAATGAGCGCGTGAAGGGAGTCGTAGGTTTTGAGCAAATCTGCAAGCACCAACGCGGCCTCATCTGTGCCCCAGGGTGGGTTCGGCTTGTGGCGCAAATCGCCCTCGGCCACTTCATTCAGGTGCAGCGTCATCACCGCATACCCGCCCCTGGACACTCGGTAAAAGCAAAAAAAGAAGTACACCGCGAGCAGCAAACCCAGAACCAGCACAACCGTCACCAGCGTGCGGTCATTGACCATCGCGCCAACACGCTTGACGAACAGGGCGTCCAGTTCGGTCATGAGGCGGTCAGCCAACTGGTACTGGGCATCCATGGCCGCATTGCCTGCCGCCACAAACTGGGCGGCAGCGTCGGGGTTGGGCGTCTCAATGGGTTTTGCGAACGTCTCTTCACCAAGCTTGAGGAATGCCTCAGTGGCGCGCTGAGCATCTTCTGAACGCACTTTTCCCGCCAATTCCGGGTTGATGGCGTAGGACTTGGGTAACCCCGCGTTCATCGCACCGAACAGGTAACGCGCCACAGCGTCCTGTTGTGTCATCAGCTTCAGAACGTTGGCTTCCACCTTGCCAGCGCGCAGCGCGGCGTTGCCTGCACCACGGATGATGCCAGTGCCTTCTGCGAGTTCGGGCAGACGGAAAAAAGCGGCGTCCATCACAAAATAGCTGTCGATGTCTGGGTCAAGTGTGAGGTTGGAGCCGTCGGTCGACTGGAACATGAGGGCCAGAATCGCCTGCACATGGCTTGTGTGGGCGGTAAACACCGCATCAAATGAACCAGCTGAGGCCATGGCAGCCTGCGAAGCGCTGACCATGTCCGCATAAAACTTGGCCGTGCCCAGCTCAGCACCCAGGCGCTTCTCAGCGTCGCCGAGGCCAGTCTGAGCCGCTTGCAACTTCGATTTCGAATCAGAGAGTGACGCGGGCGCTTGGCCCGTCATAGCCTGGGCTGCAGAGTCACGCCGGAGATCCTGTGCGGCGCGCAGGGTCAGCAAGACGGCCCGGTTGTATTCCACCCCCAGCCGCTCTTTGGCTGAGAAAGCGATATTCGTGTTGGCGGTGCGATAGTAGGACCAAGTCAACCACGACAAAGGCACCAGAAAACAAATGCAAATGACCAGCGCTTTGACCGAAAACCTCACATTGCCCAAGAGCCGCATGCCCGGGGCCCAAATACCTGACGGTTGAAAGTACGCGTCAACGGAGCTGGCTGAAACAGCCGAATTCGATGCATTTGACATATGTGATTGCCTGAATTTACGTCCAACGTTTGTATGTAGGGCTGCGAGAGGCTGCCCCGCTGGGCCCATTGCTTTTTTCAGCAAACATTTTCATCGACGTGAGGGCTGAGAACTCCACGTTTTGCGCCTCAATCGTCAATTCTTATCAAATAGCCCTGCCCCTTCCATGCCCAATTCCAACAGGCACCGGAATTGGATTTTTTATGCTTTCAAATGGTGCAATCGCCTTCAATATATCACTCAATTGGTGCAAAACAAACGTCATCGGCCAGAAAATGAAAAGGGGACCGTTGCGCTACGGCAACGGCCCCCTGGCTGATAGCACGTACCGCATATCAGGCCAAGGGCCGGACCTCCAAAGCCGCAAACGCCGCCACCACCGCCGGCGGAGCCTGCACCAGTTCGATCAGCACACCCTCCCCTCCAATGGGGAACTCGTCATTGCCTTTGGGGTGCAGAAACGTGATGTCAAAACCCGCTGCGCCTTTGCGGATGCCACCGGGTGCAAACCGCACGCCTTGCGCGCCCAGCCACTCCACAGCCACAGGCAGGTTGTCAATCCACAGCCCGATGTGGTTCAGCGGTGTGGTGTGCACGGCGGGCTTTTTCTCGGGGTCCAGTGGCTGCATCAGGTCCACCTCGACCTTGAACGGACCACTGCCGATGGCGCAAATGTCTTCATCGACGTTTTCACGCTCGGAGCGGAACGTGCCCGTCACCTCCAGCCCGAACATGTCCACCCATAGCTTTTGCAGGCGTGTTTTGCTGGGACCCCCGATGGCGATTTGCTGGATGCCCAGCACCTTGAAAGGACGCTGGACGCTCATCACACAAACTCCACAATGGGTTGGTCCACGGTGAGGCTTTCGCCTTGGGTGGCCAACACCTTGCCCACCACGCCGTCGGCAGCCGCGAACAGCACGTTCTCCATTTTCATGGCCTCGATCACGGCGACACGCTCACCGGCCTGAACCTTCTGGCCTGGTTGCACCGCCACATTCACCAGCAGGCCGGGCATGGGCGACAGCACGTAGCGGCTCATGTCAGGCGGGGCCTTGAACGGCATGAGTCGGTGCAGCTCGGCCATGCGGGGCGACATGACCAGTGCGTCGATCTTGGTGCCGTTGTGCTGCACCTGGAGCACCAGCGGGTTTTTGGGAATGCCGCGCTCGATTTGCGCAGTGAACGGCTGGCCGTTCACCGTGCCTTCGATGCGAACGTCGTTCAGGCGTGAATCACTGCTGATTTCATAGCTGCTATCACTTACCTGTATTGCAGCAGAGCCAGATTTGTTTGTGAATTCGTCGACATGCACGTTCACGTACTGGTTGGCACCCGCGGCACCCAGCACCACCACGGTGTAGTTGCTCCCCACCTTCACGTCGTATCCACGCAGCTGACCAGACAGGCCTGCAGCGCGCTCGCGGCTCTTGCGGCGCACAAAGGCGGCCAGCGCCACCAGGAAGTTGGGATCGCTGTGCGGCACGTCTTCGGCCCGGAAGCCTTTGCTGTACTGCTCGGCAATGAAGCCGGTGTTGAACTGGCCCGACACAAAACGCGGGTGCGCCAGCAAAGCAGCCTGGAATGGGATGTTGCTGCTGATGCCGCGAATGACAAAGCCATTCAGTGCCTCACGCATTTTGGCAATCGCGTCGGTGCGGTCTTTGCCGTGCACGATGAGCTTGGCAATCATCGAGTCGTAGAACATGGGGATTTCGCCGCCATCGACCACACCTGTGTCCACCCGCACGCCACCGAATGCGCCACCGGCATAGGCCGCGCCTTGCAGTGTCTCGACCGACTGGACCAGATCGGTGGCCGGTGGCTGAAAGCGCACCAGGCGCCCCGTGCTGGGCAGGAAGTTGCGGAAGGGGTCTTCGGCGTTGATGCGGCACTCGATGGCCCAGCCTTCGCGCTTGACTTCAGCTTGTGTGAGGGGCAGCTTTTCGCCAGCGGCCACGCGGATCATCAGCTCGACCAGGTCCAGCCCGGTGATGCACTCGGTGACGGGGTGTTCCACCTGCAGGCGGGTGTTCATTTCCAGGAAATAGAAGTCCTGGTTTTTGCCCACCACAAACTCCACCGTGCCTGCACTTTCGTACTTCACGGCCTTGGCCAGGGCCACGGCCTGCTCGCCCATGGCTTTGCGGGTGGCTTC
>JAIFMP010000022.1 GCA_020048405.1 Hydrogenophaga sp. | reverse complement strand
CCACCACAAACTCCACCGTGCCTGCACTTTCGTACTTCACGGCCTTGGCCAGGGCCACGGCCTGCTCGCCCATGGCTTTGCGGGTGGCTTCACTGATGAACGGAGATGGGGCCTCTTCAATCACCTTCTGGTGGCGGCGCTGGATAGAGCACTCGCGCTCGTTCAGGTACAGCACGTTGCCGTGGCTGTCGCCAATCAGCTGGATTTCGATGTGGCGGGGTTCCTCGACAAACTTTTCGATGAACACGCGGTCATCGCCAAAACTGTTGCGCGCCTCGTTGCGGCAGCTGGTGAAGCCCTCAAACGCTTCCTTGTCGTTGAAGGCAACGCGCAGGCCCTTGCCACCGCCACCGGCGCTGGCCTTGATCATGACCGGATAACCAATGCCTTGGGCAATTTCAACCGCCCGCTCGGGTGTTTCAATGGCGTCGTTCACACCGGGGATGCAGTTCACGCCCGCGGCACCGGCGAGCTTTTTGGACTCGATCTTGTCGCCCATCTTCCCGATGGAGTAGTGCTTGGGGCCAATGAAGGTGATTCCCTCTTCTTCCACGCGCTTGGAAAATTCGGCGTTTTCGCTCAAAAAGCCGTAGCCGGGGTGCACGGCCTGTGCGCCGGTGGCCTTGCAGGCGGCAATGATTTTGTCGGCCAGCAGATAGCTTTCGCGGCTGGGTGCAGGGCCAATGTTGACGGCTTCGTCAGCCAGCTTGACATGGCGGGCTTCTTTATCAGCGTCAGAGTAAACCGCCACGGTTTTGATGCCCATTTTGCGGGCGGTGGCAATGACGCGGCAGGCAATTTCGCCTCGGTTGGCGATCAGGATTTTGGTGAACATGTTCTTGTGCTCCTAGGGGGTCGTCCGGGCGATCAGAGTGGGATGTTCCCGTGCTTGCGCCAGGGGTTTTCCAGCTTCTTGTCTTTCAGCATCACCAGTGAACGGCAAATGCGCTTGCGCGTTTCGTGCGGCAGGATCACGTCGTCGATGAAGCCACGGGCACCGGCCACAAACGGGTTGGCAAAGCGGGCCTTGTATTCGGCTTCTTTGGCGGCCAGTTTTTCGGGGTCGCCCTTGTCTTCGCGGAAGATGATTTCCACTGCGCCCTTGGCGCCCATGACTGCAATTTCGGCGTTGGGCCAGGCCAGGTTCACATCGCCGCGCAGGTGTTTGGAGGCCATCACGTCGTATGCGCCGCCGTAAGCCTTGCGGGTGATCACCGTGATTTTGGGCACCGTGCACTCTGCATATGCGTACAACAGCTTGGCACCGTGTTTGATGATGCCGCCGTACTCCTGGCTGGTGCCGGGCATGAAACCGGGCACGTCCACAAACGTGACCACGGGGATGTTGAACGCATCGCAGAAACGCACAAAACGCGCAGCCTTGATGGAGCTTTTGATGTCCAGGCAACCGGCCAGCACCAGCGGCTGGTTGGCCACGATGCCCACGGTCTGGCCATCCATGCGGGCAAAGCCGATGAGGATGTTTTTGGCGTACTCGGGCTGCAGCTCGAAAAAGTCGCCGTCGTCCACGGTTTTGACGATCAGCTCCTTCATGTCGTAGGGCTTGTTGGGGTTGTCGGGCACCAGCGTGTCCAGGCTCAACTCCATGCGGCTGATGGGGTCGCCGCTCTGGCGCACGGGCGCTTTTTCGCGGTTGTTCAGGGGCAGGTAGTTGTACAGGCGACGCAGCATCAGCAGCGCTTCCACGTCATTCTCGAAGGCCATGTCGGCCACACCGCTCTTGGTGGTGTGCGTCACGGCACCGCCCAGTTCTTCGGCGGTGACTTCTTCATGCGTCACGGTTTTCACCACCTCGGGACCGGTGACGAACATGTAGCTGCTGTCTTTCACCATGAAGATGAAGTCGGTCATGGCGGGCGAATACACCGCGCCACCGGCCGAGGGGCCCATGATCATGCTGATTTGTGGGATGACGCCGCTGGCCATCACGTTGCGCTGAAACACGTCGGCATAGCCGCCCAAGCTGGCCACGCCCTCTTGAATGCGGGCACCGCCCGAGTCGTTCAGGCCAATGACGGGGGCACCCACCTTCATGGCCTGGTCCATCACCTTGCAGATTTTTTCGGCATGCGCTTCAGACAGCGCGCCACCAAACACCGTGAAGTCCTGGCTGAACACAAACACCAGGCGGCCGTTGATCATCCCGTAACCGGTGACCACGCCGTCGCCGGGGATCTTCTGGTCTTGCATGCCAAAGTCGGTGCAGCGGTGCTCGACAAACATGTCCCACTCTTCAAACGTGCCCTCGTCCAGCAGCACCTCCAAGCGCTCGCGGGCGGTGAGCTTGCCCTTTTTGTGTTGCGCATCGATGCGCTTTTGGCCGCCACCCAGACGGGCTGCGGCGCGCTTTTCTTCCAGTTGTTGAAGGATGTCTTGCATGGTGGGCTCTTTCTGACGTGCGAAAAAGGGATGAAAAAGATAAAACTTCAGATAGCTGACAAGTGAATACAGTAAAGCGCTAGAGGCTATTTTTATTCATGATTCAATGCACGCCCGCAGGGGGCGAGCGCTCGGCATACAGGTTGAGCAGGGTGCGCGCTGCCGTGGATGCCGCCACATCGCCCGCCGCCACCTGCGCGGTGAGTGCATCCAGCTGCGCGCGCACGGCGGGGTGCTGCCGAAAAGCCAGCTTCAGCCCAGCATCAATGCGCTCCCACATCCAGGCCTGGGCCTGGTGCTGGCGGCGTGCAGCCAGCCGGCCATTGGCGGTTTGCAGGCGCTGGAAGTTGAGCACCTCGGCCCAAAAACCGTCCACACCCTGGTTTTGAAGCGCGCTGATTTGAATGACCTGCGGGTGCCAGATCTCCTGGTCGTGGTGCATGTGGTCGGGGTTGCCGTGCAAACCCAACAAGCGCAGGCTGGACATGATTTGCGCCCGCGCCCGCGTCGCGGCGTTGGGGTCGATGTCGGCCTTGTTGATGACCACCAGGTCGGCCAGCTCCATCACGCCTTTTTTGATGGCCTGCAGGTCGTCGCCGGCGTTGGGCAACTGCAGCAGGCAAAACATGTCGGTCATGTTGGCCACGGCCGTTTCGCTCTGGCCAACGCCCACGGTTTCCACCAGCACCACGCTGTAGCCAGCGGCCTCGCACACCAGCATGCTTTCGCGGGTTTTTTCGGCCACGCCGCCCAGCGTGCCGCTGCTGGGGCTGGGGCGGATGTAGGCCTGGGGGTGCACCGACAAAAACTCCATGCGGGTTTTGTCACCCAGAATGCTGCCGCCCGACACCGTGCTGGACGGGTCCACCGCCAGCACAGCCACGCGATGGCCCAGGCCAATCAGATACAGGCCCAGCGCCTCAATGAAGGTGCTTTTGCCCACACCCGGCACACCGCTGATGCCCAAGCGCAGCGCCTTGCCCGTGTGCGGCAGCATGGCGGTCAGCAGCTCGTCGGCTTGGGCACGGTGGTCCTTGCGGGTGGACTCCAGCAGCGTGATGGCCTTGGCCATGGCACGGCGTTGCACGGCAGCGTTGCCATTCACGATGCCGTCCAACAGCGGCGGCTGGGCTGACGCGTTCACAACCACTGGCTTCAGGCGATGGCTTTGCGAATCTGCTCCAGCACGTCTTTTGCGCTGGCCGGGATGGGGGTGCCGGGTCCGTAAACGCCCTTCACACCCGCTTCGTACAGCATGTCGTAGTCCTGGCGGGGAATGACGCCACCCACAAACACGATGATGTCGTCAGCGCCCTGCTCTTTCAGCGCGTTGATGATGGCGGGAACCAGGGTTTTGTGGCCTGCAGCCAGCGTGCTCACGCCCACGGCGTGCACGTCGTTTTCAATGGCCTGGCGGGCGCATTCTTCGGGTGTCTGGAACAGCGGACCCATGTCCACGTCAAAGCCCAGGTCGGCAAACGCGGTGGCCACCACTTTGGCGCCCCGGTCGTGTCCGTCCTGGCCCAGTTTGGCAATCATCACGCGGGGGCGGCGGCCCTGTTCGTCGCCAAAGGCGGCAATTTCTTCCTTCAGCTTGTCCCAGCCCTCGGCCGAGTCGTAAGCTGCGGCGTACACACCGGTCACTTTTTGTGTATCCGCACGGTGGCGGCCATACACTTTTTCGAGTGCGTCACTCACCTCGCCCACCGTGGCTCGCAAGCGGATGGCTTTGATGGCCAGGTCCAGCAGGTTGCCTTGCCCACTTTCTGCTGCAGCGGTGAGCGCATCCAAAGCTTGCTGCACTGGTATGGCATCGCGCTTGAGCTTGATTTCATGCAGGCGATTGATCTGCCCGTAGCGCACCTTGACGTTGTCCACGTCCAGGATGTCGATGGGGTCTTCCTTGGCCAGCTTGTATTTGTTCACGCCGACGATGACATCTTTGCCGCTGTCGATGCGTGCCTGCTTTTCCGCAGCAGCCGCCTCGATCTTCAGCTTTGCCCAGCCGCTGTCCACGGCCTTGGTCATGCCGCCCATGGCGTCAACTTCTTCGATGATTTTCCAGGCCTCGTCGGCCATTTGCTGGGTCAATGTTTCCATCATGTAGCTGCCGGCCCAGGGATCCACCACGCTGGTGATGTGCGTTTCTTCCTGGATGATGAGTTGGGTGTTGCGGGCAATGCGGCTGCTGAATTCGGTGGGCAGCGCGATGGCTTCGTCCAGCGAATTGGTGTGCAGGCTTTGCGTGCCGCCAAACACCGCTGCCATGGCCTCGATGGTGGTGCGCACGACGTTGTTGTAGGGGTCTTGCTCGGTCAGGCTCCAGCCGCTGGTCTGACTGTGGGTCCGGAGCATGAGGCTCTTCGGCGACTTGGCGTTGAAGCCTTTCATGATGCGGGTCCACAGCAAACGGGCCGCGCGCATCTTGGCAATTTCCAGGTAGAAGTTCATGCCCACCGCCCAGAAGAAGCTCAGGCGTCCGGCAAAGTCATCCACGTCCATGCCTTTGGCAATGGCCGTCTTCACGTACTCGCGGCCATCGGCCAGGGTGAAGGCCATTTCCAGTGCCTGGTTGGCACCGGCTTCCTGCATGTGGTAACCAGAAATGGAAATCGAGTTGAACTTCGGCATGTGTTTGGCCGTGTACTCGATGATGTCGCCAATGATGCGCATGCTCGGCTCTGGCGGGTAGATGTAGGTGTTGCGCACCATGAACTCTTTCAGAATGTCGTTCTGAATGGTCCCACTCAATTTGTCTTGAGACACGCCCTGCTCTTCGGCTGCCACCACGTAACCGGCCAGCACGGGCAGCACGGCGCCGTTCATGGTCATGGACACGCTGACCTTGTCCAACGGAATTTCGTTGAACAGAATTTTCATGTCCTCCACGCTGTCAATGGCCACACCGGCCTTGCCCACGTCGCCGGTCACGCGGGGGTGATCGGAGTCGTAGCCCCGGTGTGTGGCCAGGTCGAACGCCACGGAAACGCCCTGCCCGCCAGCCGCCAAGGCCTTGCGGTAAAACGAGTTGGACTCTTCTGCCGTTGAAAACCCGGCGTACTGGCGGATGGTCCAGGGGCGCACGGCGTACATGGTGGCCTGGGGGCCGCGCAAAAACGGCTCGAAACCGGGCAGCGTGTCAGCGTGTGGCAGGTTGGCCGTGTCGGCGGCGGTGTACAGCGGCTTGACCGTGATGCCATCGGGTGTGACCCAATTCAAGCTCGACAGAGGCTTGTCTTTCAGGGACTTGGCGGCGGCTTTTTCCCAATCGGACAGGGTGGCGGGCTTGAATTCGGATGACGACATGGGCAGACCTCGGCAGTGCAACAGGGAGTGAATTGAAACCACGGCATTTTACGTGATTCATAATTATTCATTCAGAAAATTGCCAAGGTCTTACAATCCCTGCCCATGTCGCCGCCAGCCTCAGTCACTGCACCCACTCTGTCCACCCGAGCCCTGTATGAAGAAGTGGCCGAGTTGCTTGGAGCCGGGGAGTTGGATTGACGAACTGCGGCTGGCGCAAGAACTGGGCATCAGCCGCACCCCGCTGCGAGAAGCCCTGAAAGTGCTGGCGGCTGAAGGGCTGGTCACCATGAAGGTGCGCCGGGGAGCTTATGTGACAGAGGTGTCGGCCCAAGACATGCGGGACGTGTACCACCTGCTGGCCCTGCTGGAGAGCGATGCCGCTGCCATGGTGGCACTCACCGCCACCGATGCCCAACTGGCAGAGTTGCAGGCCCTGCACCAGGAGCTGGAAACCGCCGTGGCCGACCGCGACCGTTTTTTTGCCATCAATGAACGTTTTCACATGCGCCTGCTGGCCTTGGCTCAGAACCGCTGGCGTGACCAGATGGTGGCCGATTTGCGCAAGGTCATGAAGCTCAACCGGCACAACTCGCTGTTCAAGACTGGGCGGCTGCAGGAGTCTCTCGCCGAACACCGGGCCATCATGTCCGCCCTCTTGGCGCGTGATGCCACCGCCACCACGGCCCGCATGCGCGAGCACTTCACCAATGGACTGACCGCTGCGGTCTGATAAAACCGTAGCTACAAAACCAACCCCATCAAGCGTTAGAAGCTTTTTTCGATTTACATCTTGAGCCTGCGCAAAACAAAAGCCCCCTGCCTTGACTGGCAGGGGGCCCTGGGTGCGGCAGGAGAAAAACTGCGTCAGTCGTTTGAACCACCCAAGCCGAACAGGCTCAGCAGGCTGGTGAACAGGTTGAACAACGACACGAACAGGCTCACCGTGGCCATGACGTAGTTGGTCTCGCCGCCGTTGACGATCTGACTCGTCTCGTACAGGATCAACCCGGCTGACAACAAAGCCACCATGGCCGAAACCGCCAGGCCCAGAGCGGGCATCTCAAAGAAGATGGCCACCAGACCTGCCATGATGGCCACGACCATGCCCGCAAACAGCATGCCCCCCATCCAGCTGAAGTCGCGTTTGGTACTGAGCACATACGCAGACAGCGCCAGGAAAATGGCACCCGTGGCCGCCGCACCGCCGGGGAGGGCCAGTGTCTTGTTCAGCACCGGCCCGAGGGTGTAACCCATGAAACCCGTGAGACCGAACACCGCGGGCAAAGCCCACGCACTGTTTTGCAGTTTGTGCACAGCAAAGAGCAGTCCAAAGTAGCCCACCAGCGTGAGTACGAGTCCGGGAGCCGGGAGCGACCACGCCACTCCCGCAGCGGCCACTCCCGCAGCAAACAGCAGGGTCATGGACAACAGCGCATACGTGTTGCGCAACACTTTGTGCGCGCCACCAGCCAACGTTGAACCGGTGGCGGCAGGTGATGCCACCGGCCAAGGGGTCAGGGACTTGTCAGAGGGGTTCATGTGGTGCTCCTGTGAATGTGAATGTGAAATGGGGGGTCAACCGGACTCGCCGCCGACCAGGGCGCGCGGTTTGCGGGTGACGGTGGCTTTGGCGGCATTGAAGCGGCGCTTCAGCGCGTGGGATGCTCGGGCGAGCGCCATGTCCATGGCGACCCGCCAGTCACCGCCCCGTGACGACACAACCAGCACCCCGCCATTGGAAGTGTTGATCTGGATCTGGCATTGCTTGTCAATGCCGCCACGCGGCCCGTTGGTATCCTTCAGGCGCACAACGGCACGGCTGACCGAATGGGACATACGCTGTGTGACAAAGCGCACCCGAGCCTCCATCCACTCGCGCAGCGCCTGTGCATCAGGATGTTGGGTTTGAATGACGACTTCCATGGTTGAACTCCTGTGAATGAAAGGAGCCTTCATGTTGAATGGTCAAACACTTCTAAAAAAGCCTTCAATCTCTGATAATCACTTCTTTAAAAACGAAGTTGAAATCCATGACCACCTACAACTACAAGCACCTGTACTACTTCTGGGTCGTGGCCAAAGAGGGAGGAATGTCGCGCGCTGCCGAACGGCTGGGCATGGCAGTGCAAACCATCAGCACCCAGGTTCGTGAACTCGAACGCAGCCTGGGACACCAATTGCTCAAGCCGCAGGGCCGCAACGTGGTGCTGACACATGCTGGTGAGGCAGCGTTTGCACAGGCCGAGCAGGTATTTCAACTCGGTGAAAAGCTACCCGACGTTCTCATCGCCGCCACCGCCGCACCCAAGGTCTCGTTGCGGGTGGGCATTTCCGATGGGCTGCCCAAGCTTGCCATTCCCCGACTGTTAGGCCCGGCACTGGGTTCAGACAACCTGCGGCTGGAGTGCCACGAAGACGAGTTTGAAGACCTCCTGGCCGACCTGGCGCTCCACCGGCTTGACCTGATACTGGCCGACCGTCCGGCCCCCCCCAACGCCAACGTGCGCGTATACAGCCATGCGCTGGGGAGTTCTCCCATTCAGTGGTTCGGCCATGAAAAATGGGCACAGCCATGGGCCAGCGGAGCGCGGGCCAATGAGCCCAGCCACGCTCTTTCCACCCTGCCGCTGCTGCTGCCCACCACACACTCTGCCGTGCGCAACAGGCTCAATCAGTGGATGGACAAACACCAGATACAACCCAACGTGGTGGGTGAATTTGAAGACAGCGCTCTGTTGGCCACATTCGCTGCCACAGGCATGGGGCTGTTCCCAGCACCCGAACTGGTGCGCGATGAGCTGACCCAGCGTTTGGGTTTTGTGTGGCTGGGTGCCTGCGAAGGCGTGGTTGAGCAGTTTTACCTCATCGGCTCGGAGCGCAAAGTGATGCACCCGCTGGTGAAGTTGGTGCTGGAAGCCGGGGTGGTGATCTGAACAGGAGCCGGGCTGCCAGAAGGGTCAGTCAGATTCTCTGTCTCCGCCGAGCACACCCCCCAGCAAACCACCCGCTGCGAACCCACCGAGAACAGAGCCCTCTTCGCGCGATCCCCCGCGCTGCGGTGCGGCCGCAAAAATCCGAGATGCGAGCCTGGAAAACGGCAGGCTTTGCAGCCACACGGTGCCTGGTCCTTTCATTTTGGCCAGGAACAGGCCTTCTCCGCCGAACAGCGCGGTCTTGATTTTGCCCACATACTGAATTTCAAAATCCACATTCGGCGTGTAAGCCACCACACAACCGGTGTCCACCATCAAGGTCTGGCCAGCGGCCAGTTCGCGCTTGACCACTGTGCCGCCGGCATGCACAAAAGCCAGGCCTTCGCCATCCAGCTTTTGCATGATGAAACCCTCACCGCCGAAAAAACCGACCGACAACTTTTGCTGAAAAGCAATGCCCAGGCTCACCCCGCGTGCTGCACACAGAAACGCGTCTTTCTGACATATGAGCGTGCCACCGAGTTGGCGCAAATCCATGGGAAGTATCTTGCCTGGGTACGGGGCAGCAAAAGCCACGCGCTGTTTGCATGAGCCGTGATTGGTGTAGACGGTGGTAAACAAAGACTCCCCCGTGACCAGGCGCTTGCCGGCACTCATGAGCTTGCCGAGAAAGCCACCGCTTTGCTGAGCACCGTCCCCAAACACGGTATCCATGCCAATGCCCGACTCCATGAACATGAGGCTGCCCGCCTCCCCGATGGCAGCTTCACCGGGATCAAGTTCCACCTCCACAAACTGCATTTCCGAACCACGGATGTCGTAGTCGATCACATCCATTGCCATGGGTTTCTCCTCTTCAGTCTGATTGAAAAATCACGTGGTGCCCGAACTGCCAGTTGAGACCTTGCGTCAAGCCAGAACCGCCCGAGCATGGGCCATCACATCTGCGGCCGGTAAGCCTTTCAGTCGGTGGTCACTCCACACCTGCCGCCAGCGGCGCGCACCGGGTGTGCCATTGCGCAGGCCGAGCATGTGGCGCGCCATGTGCGCCCAAGGGGTGCCATGCTCGGTTGTCTGTCGGTCCATGTAAGCCACCATGGCGTCTTCCACGTCATCACGGCTTGGCTGGGGGTGGCTGTCGCCCCAAAAGGCCGAATCCCAATCGGCCATGACCCAGGGGTTGTGGTACGCCTCGCGGCCTATCATCACGCCATCTACGTGAGCCAATTGCTCGTGCATTTGTGTGACCGTGCGTATGCCACCGTTGATGACGATGGTGAGGGCCGGGAAGTCGGCCTTCAGGCGGTGTGCCAGCTCATAGCGCAGCGGCGGGATCTCCCGGTTTTCTTTGGGACTCAGACCTTTGAGCCAAGCGTTGCGGGCATGTACCGTGAAAACTTGGCAACCGGCCAGCGCCACGGTGCCCACAAAGTCACGCACGAAGTCGTAACTCTCCACCTTGTCAATCCCAATCCGGTGCTTCACGGTGACGGGCGTTCGGTTGGGGTCTACCACGTCAACCATCGCTTTCACACAGTCGGCCACCAAACGCGGCTCAGCCATGAGGCAGGCACCAAACGCCCCGCGCTGTACGCGCTCCGACGGGCAGCCACAGTTCAGGTTGATTTCGTTGTAACCCCACTGTGCACCGAGCCGGGCAGCCTGTGCCAGATCGGCTGGCTCGCTGCCCCCCAATTGCAGTGCCACAGGGTGCTCCTCGATATTGAAACGCAGGTGGCGCGGCACATCGCCGTGGATGAGGGCACCGGTGGTCACCATCTCGGTGTACAGCAGTGTGTGGCGGGTGATGAGGCGGTGGAAAAAACGGCAATGCGGATCAGTCCAATCCATCATCGGGGCCACGGATACGCGCCAAGGCAACCTGTCTGCGGACGCAGGAGGGTTCGGGGCGACGAGTGCCAAAGAGGGCTGGGGCATGCTGTCAATTATCCGCGCTGCGCTGCGCGCAAACCGCCCCAGCCAAGCTAGCGCGAAGTTCCCAGTTTGAACACGTTGACCACATCAGCCAACCGGTGGGCCTGGTCTTGCAAACTCGCTGCGGCGGCGGCCACCTCCTCCACCATGGCTGCGTTTTGCTGGGTCATCTGGTCGAGTTGTGTCACGGTCTGGTTCACTTCCAGAATGCCAGTACTTTGGTGCGCGGTGGTTTTGCTCACGTCGGCAATCATCTCCGCAACGCGTTCCACACCGGTCACCACTTCAGCCATGGTGTCACCAGCCTGGTTGACCAAGGAGCTGCCGCTCTCAACCTTGTCGACGCTGGCTTGTATCAGGTCTTTGATTTCACGTGCTGCGCTCGCGCTGCGCTGCGCAAGGCTGCGCACTTCACTGGCCACGACGGCAAACCCCCGACCTTGCTCGCCAGCCCTTGCCGCTTCAACGGCGGCATTCAAAGCCAGGATGTTGGTTTGAAACGCAATGCTGTCGATCACTCCAATGATGTCGGCGATTTTTCGGCTGCTCTGGTGTATGTCCTGCATGGTGCTGACCACCTGGCCCACGACTTGGCCACCTTTGGCGGCCATGCTCGCGGCCTCCGATGCAAGGTCTGCGGCTGCGCGGGCCGCCTCGGCGGTGTGCTGCACGGAACCGGTCAAGGCCTCCATGCTGGCAGCCGTCTGTTCAAGACTGGCAGCTGTGCTTTCGGTACGGCTGGACAAATCCCTGTCACCCGCCGCAACCTCCTGGCTGGCCAAGTCGATCTGGTCGCTGGTTTCGTGAACGGCGGTCACCAGACTCCGCAACCTGAGCTGCATGTTCTCAAGCTCCGCCATCAGGCTGTGTTGCTGGTCAGCGGCCAACTCGGGGAGAGGCGTTGACAGATCACCACCGGCAATGCCAGCGAGTGTGCGACGGGCCAGGGACGGGTCACAGCCCAACTCGACGCGCAACGTCCGCAGCAACACCACCGTGAATCCAAGGGTCACCCCCACCGCCAGCAAACCGAATGCAGCGGACATCCACGCAAGTGCATCGGACCGGCTGTCGGCCTCAGCTTGCGCTGAGCCTGACAGCTGGGAAGTAGTTTCAATGTGTTTGAGCAACTCCTGGCGCAAGGCGCGCCATGCGGGCGTTTCTTCCGCGTTGAGCACAGCCACCACATTTGGGTCTTTGGCCTTTGCCAGTCCCTGCACTTTGTCTTGTAACAAGGCTTGGGTCTGCCGCAACGGGGCCAGGGTGGACAGCATGGAGGCCAGTGGAGTGCCTTGGGCGGCTGTCAATGCGTCAGTGTGGGCATCGTCGTACGCTTTGCGTGCGGAGTCCAGGTTTTTGTATGCAGTGGCGTTGCCCGGATCCAAAAGTATGTTGCGCAACGCCTGCCCCATCTGCAGGCCATTGGCATACATGCTGTGCAAATTCAGCAGAACCCGCTGCTCGGTATGGATGTACGCGCTGAACTGCTGTTTGGTGTGTACCAAACCCCACATGTTGACCGACAGGGCCACCATGAACAGCAACATGGGAGCACCCACACACAGCAGCAACTTCTGTTTGAAATTCATAAAACCTCCGCAACGGCTTGGTGCACACACTTGTGTTCCACCGGGTGTCCGATGACACGGTTGTAATCCAGCGCCAGGCTGTTTGCCTTGATTTGGCACAAAAGTACCCCATCAAAAACAAAACCCACCCCAGCGTGATACCAGGATGGGCTGTTCATTGCCGATCGCCGTGGCTCGGGGCCACAGGATCAGTCATCAGCTCATGTGCAGGCCGCCATTGACGGCGAACTCGGCACCGGTGGTGTAACCACCTTCATCAGATGCCAGCCAAGCGATGATGGAAGCGATTTCGCTGGGCTTGCCCAGGCGCTTGACGGGCACTGTGGCCACGATTTTTTCCAGCACATCGGGGCGGATGGCATTCACCATGTCGGTGCCGACGTAGCCGGGGCTGACGGTGTTGACAGTCACGCCTTTGGTGGCCATTTCCTGGGCCAGGGCCATGGAGAAGCCGTGCATACCGGCTTTGGCAGCCGAGTAGTTGGTTTGGCCAGCCTGGCCTTTGGCACCGTTCACCGACGAAATGTTGATGATGCGGCCCCAGCCTTTTTCAACCATGTCGGCCACCACTTGCTTGGTGACGTTGAACATGGAGGTCAGGTTGGTGCTGATGACGGCATCCCAGTCTTCCTTGCTCATCTTCAGGAACATGCGGTCTTTGGTGATACCAGCGTTGTTCACCAGCACGTCGATCACACCGTGCTCGGCCTTGGCTTTTTCAAATGCAGCGACGGTTGACTCCCAGTCGCCAACGTTGCCCATGGATGCGTAGAAGGTGTAACCGAGAGCGGCTTGCTCGTCGATCCACTTCTGTGCATCGCGGGTGGGGCCGCAACCGGCAATGACTTTGAAACCTTCTTTGTGCAGGCGCTGGCAAATCGCGGTACCGATGCCGCCCATGCCGCCGGTGACGTACGCTACTTTTTGGCTCATGTTTGTCTCTTTTCAGGGTTGTGTACGGGTGCTTTCAAACGGCCCGAGTGTTTAAAAAATATAGCTAACAATGCTTACATATCAAGCGACAGAGGCAATATTTTTATATAAAGTCTCCACCGCAGAAGCCCACAAAGGCTCAACGCTCCAGCGCCAGGGCCACGCCCATGCCGCCGCCGATGCACAGGGCCGCCAGGCCCTTCTTGGCATTGCTGCGCTGCATTTCGTGCAGCAGCGTCACCAGAATGCGGCAACCGGACGCGCCGATAGGGTGACCGATGGCGATGGCGCCACCGTTCACGTTCACCTTGGCAGGATCGATGTCCAACGCCTTGTTCACGGCACAGGCTTGGGCAGCAAAGGCTTCGTTCAGTTCGAACAGGTCCACGTCAGAGGCTTTCCAGCCGGCACGGGCCAAAGCGCGCTGCGATGCCGACACGGGACCCATGCCCATGATGGCGGGGTCGAGGCCTGTGGTGCCGAAGCTGGCAATGCGTGCCAGGGGCGTGAGGCCCAGGGCGGCCGCTTTCTTGGCGGTCATGACCATCACGGCGGCTGCGCCGTCGTTGATGCCGGAGGCGTTGCCTGCCGTCACCGAACCGGCTTTGTCGAACGCGGGGCGCAAACCTGCCAGCGCTTCGGCGTTGGTTTTCTTGTTGATGAACTCGTCGGTGTTGAACACCAGCGGGTCACCTTTGCGCTGGGGAATGACCACATCGGTGATCTCAGCCTTGAATTTGCCAGCGTCTTGCGCGGCCGATGCCTTTTGCTGGCTGGCGAGTGCCAGCGCGTCTTGCATGTCGCGGGTGATGCCATTGGCCTTGGCCACGTTCTCGGCAGTGATGCCCATGTGGTACTGGTTGTACACGTCCCACAGGCCGTCGGTGATCATGGTGTCGATCATTTTCCAGTCGCCCATGCGCTGGCCGTCGCGGCTGCCCAGCAGCACGTGAGGCGACGCAGACATGTTTTCCTGGCCACCGGCAATCACGATTTCGCTGTCGCCCCACGCCACCGACTGGGCGGCCAGCATCACGGCCTTGAGGCCGGAGCCGCACACAGCGTTGATGGTGAGAGCAGGTGTTTCTTTGGCCAGACCAGCCTTCATGACAGCCTGACGGGCGGGGTTTTGACCTGCACCAGCGGCCAGCACCTGGCCCATGATGACTTCGCCCACGGCGTCGGCGGGTAGGCCGCTGCGCTCAAGCAGGCCCTTGATGACGATGCTGCCTAGGTCGGTCGCAGCCGTTTTGGCCAGTGAACCACCGAACTTGCCCACAGCTGTGCGGGTGGCTGAAACGATGACGATGTCTTCCATGGATGTGTCTCCTGTGCAAAAAAATGAATGGTGGGGATTGTCAGGCCTTGGCCTTGACGTAGCTGCCGGGCGCTGCTTCCAGCGCCTTGTACTTGCGACTGCCGTAGGTTTTGGGTGCAGCGATTTGCTTGCCTGCCTGGCCTTTGAGCCAGTCTGACCAGTCGGTCCACCAGCTGCCGGGGTACTCTTGTGCACTGGCAATCCAGTCGTTCACATCAGCCGGGAACTTGTTGGCAGGGCCGATCCAGTGGCTGCGCTTGTTCTTGGCAGCGGGGTTGATCACACCGGCAATGTGGCCGGAGGCACCCATGACAAAACGCTTGGGGCCGCTGAGGTGCTGTGTGCTGGCATATGCGCCGCCGGGAGGCACGATGTGGTCTTCGCGCGAGCCGTAGATGTACACAGGCATGTCCAGCTGGCTGAGGTCGATTTTCTGTCCGCACACCGTGGCTGCGCCGGGTTTGCACAGGCGGTTTTCCAGGTAGGTGTTGCGCAGGTACCAGGCGTAGTAATGGCCTGGCAGGTTGGTGCTGTCGCTGTTCCAGTACAGCAGGTCAAACGGTGGCGGCGTTTCGCCCTTCAGGTAGTTGCCCACCACGTAGTTCCACACCAGGTCATTGGGGCGCAGGAAGCTGAAGGTGGTGGCCAGATCGCGTCCGGGCATGAGGCCGCCGTTGGCAAACTGCATTTCACGGAACTTGACGAAGGCCTCGTCGATGAACACATCGAGGATGCCGGTGTCTGTGAAATCGAGCAGTGTGGTCAGGAAGGTAGCGCTGTGCGCGGGTTTTTCGCCCCGGGCAGCCAACACAGCCAAGCCGCTGGCCAGCATGGTGCCGCCCACGCAGAAACCCAAAGTGTTGAGCGTGTCGGCACCTGTGATCTCCTGTGTGACGCTGATGGCCTTGATGATGGCGTGCTCGATGTAGTCGTCCCAGGTTTTCTGGGCCAGCTCGTCATTGGGGTTGCGCCAGCTGACCACAAACGTGCGGTGGCCCTGGGCCACGGCGTAGCGAATCAATGAGTTGTCGGGCTGAAGGTCAAGGATGTAGAACTTGTTGATGCACGGGGGCACCAGAAGGAACGGGCGCTCGTACACCTTGGCGGTGAGCGGCTTGTACTCAATGAGCTGGAACAGTTCGTTCTCAAACACCACCGCGCCTTCGGTGGTGGCCACGTTTTTGCCCACCTCGAACACGCTTTCGTCCGTCATGGACACATGGCCCTGCTTCATGTCGTTCAGCAGGTTCTGCACGCCTTTGGCAATGCTTTCGCCCTTGGTTTCGATGGCTTTTTTCTGGGCTTCGGCGTTGAAGGCCAAGAAGTTGCTGGGCGAGCTGGCGTCGATCCACTGCTGCACGGCAAAGCGCACGCGGGCACGTGTTTTGGCGTCGCCTTCCACTGCATCGGCCAAGGCCATGAGGGTGCGGGCATTGACGAGGTACAACGCCGCTGAAAACGCGGACACGGGGTTTCCTGTCCAGGCGTCATTGGCGAAACGGCGGTCACCGGTGGGCTTTGCTTCCACGCCCTGATTCCACAGGGCTGAAACGTCGCGCAGGTACTGCGCCTGAATGTCCAGCGCCTTGGCCGGGTCGATTTTGGGGGCAGCCTGGCCGGGGGTGGACAGCAGTTCGGTGAGCTGTCCAAAGTTGGCACCACCTGGCATGCCGGGCATCTGGCCTGCAGGCATGCCAAAGGCTCCAAATGAAGCAAACGGGTTGGCACCACCACCACCGGCGGCCGACGTCGGCATGGAGGTAAGGGCTTGTGCCCATCCGTCCATCATGCTTTTCTGGAACTGCTGTGCAGCCTCCATCCACTTGGGGTCAAAATTCATGTGTGTCTCCTCAGACGGCGACCCGACAATCGGGGCAGATGGGTGTAGCAAATACTACCGAGTGTCGGTTGAACACCTTCCAGCATACTGACATTGGGCGCAATTCAAACGCCTTCATATTCATTTGAAAGACAGCGGACATGTACCTTGTGGCGATAGGCTGGATGTATGTGGCCATGATGATGGCAGTGGCTGAAGCGACTCACCCGGGAGGTTCGTTGCTGGGTGCCATCGTAACTTTCTTTCTTTACGGGGCCCTCCCGGTCGCGCTGGTGATTTACGTATTGGGCACGCCACAGCGCCGCAAAGCACGGCAGGTCCAAGAGGCGCAAGACGACGCTGCGGCCCGGGCAGCAGGTGCTGCAGCCTTGGCTCAATCGAACTCATCAGCCGAGCCAGACGCAAGCAGCCATGCGCCCAGTGCTGCCGAGTCGGGAGGCATCGCGGCGGTGGGAAAACCACACTGAGGATCCTGACATGGTGCACCACCTGGCGCTGCTGTCGTTGCCATACAACTGCTGCACCCCCAGTTCACGCAGTTGCATCCGGGCCAGGGCTGCAAGGTCACACCGATAGTGACCAGGCTTGTTCCAGACGGCGTCAAAACACGCAGATGTGTTGGCAAAGTGCGGGCCGCACGCCAAAAATGCATCCCTGACCTCAGCCCCCACCTCGAAGGCGGTAGGGCCAATGCACGGCCCAAGCCAAGCAAGGACTTCACTGGTTGTAGTGGACTTCTCAATACCATCAAGCGCCAGATCAACAAAACGCTTTAAAAAATGGGGGAGAATCCCATCGGGTGCCGCATCCCCCGTTCCCGCAAGCCCACGCCAGCCCGCATGTGCAGCGCCGACAGTGCGCCCTGCTCGGTCACACATCAACACGGGAAGGCAGTCGGCAACCATCACCGTGCAGGCCAGGTTTTCGTGTTGCGTGACGCAGGCATCGGCCACCGTTCCATGGACCGAGTCCGGGTGAATGTGCTCACAGTGCGCGCCGTGCACTTGTCTGAGAAAAACCGGTTGCACAGAGAACGATGCAGCCAGTCGATCGCGGTTGCGCTGCACGCTGACCGGGTCGTCGTGAACATGATCCCCAAGGTTGAAGGTTTCAAACGGTGCCACAGAGCAACCGCCTTGGCGTGTGGTCATCACAGCATGGACGTTGCCCGGTGCAGGCCAGTCGGGCAACCATACAGGAGGGGCCAATGGGCCAGGCGCACCCATGGGTTCAGCCCTGCGCATCGGGGCAGGCAGATGGCTGGGTCTGGCTGAATGCGGGTAAAGCCATACACGCATCGAACACAGACTGCACCTTTTCCAGTCCGTCCAGCGAGACGTTGAAGCGTTGAGCGTTGAAAATTTGCGGCACCAGAAGGCAATCGGCCATCGTGAGCGTATGGCCGTGGCAAAAAATGCCGACCGGGCCGGTCTGGAGTTGGCGCTCGAAGGCTTCCAGGCCCTGGCGCACCCAATGGGTGTACCAGCGCAGTTTGTCGTCCTCGTTAATTCCCAGATCGTTGACGAGGAACTTCAACACACGAAGGTTGTTGAGCGGGTGAATTTCACACGCCACAGACTGGGCCAGCGCCCTCACCCGCGCGCGGCCCAAGGCATCAGCGGGCAACAGCGGGGGCTGAGGGCAAACCTCGTCGAGGTATTCAATGATGGCCATCGATTGGGTGATGGCCTCGCCACCATCGAGTACGAGCAGCGGAACCAAAGAGTCAGCGGTCAGGGTCGCATAGCCAGGCAACAGGTGCTCGGCCCGCAGCAGGTTCACAGGAGCATGCTCATAGGTCAAACCTTTGATGGCCAGAGCAATGCGAACGCGGTACGACGCCGATGAGCGAAAGTAGTTGTAAAGCTTCATGGGTTTCAGCATAAACCGGTCTCAGCTGCCACGGCACACAGACGCTGCGAACATGGCACACTCGTTTCACCAACCGTGTGGGCTAGCCAAGTCTTGGCAGGTCCGTGCCATTTTTCTGCTACCCAGCCAAGCAAGAGGTTCCATGCCGCACCAAGTCACCTACGCATTGCCCCCAGCCCCCGTTGTCTCACTGCCACTGGTGGGGTCCGAGGCACGTTTTCCTGTGCGACGCGTGTATTGCGTGGGTCGCAATTACGAAGAACATGCAAAAGAAATGGGCTTCACAGGGCGCGAACCCCCTTTCTTTTTCATGAAGCCCGCAGACGCGATTGTTCCTGTCGCTTCAGGCGAAACCGTGGATGTGCCCTACCCCACGCTGACGCAAAACTTCCACCATGAAGTCGAATTGGTGGTGGCCATCGGACAAGGCGGTTCATACATCAAGGCCGCGGATGCGCTCAATCACGTGTTTGGCTACGCAGTCGGGCTTGACATGACCCGACGCGATCTGCAATCCGACATGAAAAAACAAGGGCGCCCGTGGTGCATCGGCAAGGCCTTTGACGCTTCCGGACCAGTAGGCCCGATCACGCTGGCCCAAGATGTGCCGTCTGTTCACCAAGCTGCCATCTGCTTGAACGTGAACGGGCAGCTCAGGCAGACCAGTCACATCAACCGCTTGATCTGGAGCGTGGCCGAAACCATTGAACACCTGTCAGCCGCTTGGGCTCTTCAAGCGGGCGACCTGATCTTCACCGGCACGCCAGAGGGTGTGGGTGCCGTGATCAGGGGCGATGTGCTGCGGGGCGACGTCGAAGGACTGGAATCACTGAACGTGCGCATTGTCTGAATCCGGGCGCGTGATGACCAATTCTGCCGCTGCGAACACACATCGCCCCCCCCCCATCAGGCACTGTCGCAGCTGCGGGACTGCTGTGGTGTATCGAATACCCGACGATGGCGACACACGCCAGCGGGCTGTGTGCCCAGCGTGCCAAACCATTCACTACGAAAACCCGCTGAATGTGGTGGGCACTCTGCCCTTTTGGGGTACCGATGGTGAAATGGTGTTGCTGTGCAAACGCAATATCGAGCCGCGGCGCGGGTACTGGACGCTTCCAGCAGGGTTCATGGAGCTCGGGGAAACCACGGCAGAAGGTGCTGCCAGGGAAACGGACGAGGAAGCAGGTGCAGACATTGAGCTGCTCGGTCTATTCACCGTCATGAACGTGTCCCGTGTCAGCCAGGTGCACCTGTATTACCGGGCGCGGTTGCTGAACACCACCTTCAACCCCGGCCATGAGACGATGGAGGTGAGACTTTTCACCGAACATGAAATACCCTGGGACGACATAGCCTTCAAAACAGTGAAAGCCACTCTGGAAACATATTTCATCGACAGAAAAGCCGGGCACTTCGCCGTACACGCCATGGATATAACGTGATTCTGACGGTCAGAATCGGCATAGGGGGAAGCCATCATCAGCGGCGCCCCTGCCACACCCCCGCCCTGCGGGTCCGCACCGAGCGGTTCGAGAGTTTGAGGTCATCACAGCCGTGGTAAGCCGACATGCTGAGGTCTTAGAGAAGGCCCGGCCACGGTGCCGGGTTTCTTGTTAAAGGCTGGCGCTGGTTACGGCCAAGCAATCAGCAGCGGTGTGGGGAAGAACCAAACCAAGGGCCAGAAAGAAGAAAGGACTTAGCCCCTTTGGAAGCTAAGTCCTTGATTCATATGGTCGGCGTGGCGGGATTCGAACTCGCTACCCCTTGCACCCCATTCTAGTTTGGTAGCGTCTACTGAAATCCAGCAGCGTCCCAAACTTCAGCATAATTCCTTTTAAATCATAGGCTTAGGCTGTATCCTTGAAAACTTGTCGTCTGACAAGTTCCGGCGACGTACACTAACAGCCAGCTTTGCGGTATGTCCATTGGTATGTCCATTGGCGCAAGGCACGGAGAAAAGCCATGCTGACCGTTTTGGAGTTGAAGGGCCTTCGACCTGCTGACCATGGGCGTGTTTTGCCCGATGGTGGGTCGTTGCGGGGGTTCGTGCACGCAGCCAAAGACGGACAAATGAGCGTGCACTTCAAATTTGGCTACAAGTTTGGGGGGAAGCTTCGCACCCTGCACTGTGGAACATGGCCCGACAGCGGCATCCAGGAAATCCGCGCTGTACGTGATGCAGCACGAGCCACCATCAAAGGAGGCACTGATCCCGTGGCCCAACGCGAAGCCGAGCGCGAGGCAAAGGCCAAGCAAATTGAGGTTGACCGCATCAAGGCCGAGGCGGATCACCAGCAGGCCATGTTGGCGCAACAGCAACGCCTTCAAGTAATCGCGGCGCAACAAGCCCGTCAGACCGTGCGTGAACTGTTTGCCCAATGGCTCCGCTTGGAGCTTGTCAGGCGTGACGATGGCGGCGCGGAAACCCTGCGCTCGTTCAATGCCGACGTTTTCCCCCTGCTGGGTGACATGGCAGCCGAGGATGTGAAGAAGGCTCACGTCCGCCAGGTGTTGGACCGCATCCAAGAACGTGCCACACCCGGCAAACCCATGGTGCGGACCCAAAAGAAAACACTGTCAGACCTGCGGCAGATGTTTGCTTTCGCTTTAGACCGCGACCTGCTGGAAGCTGACCCCACCGCCAGTGTGAAGAAAAAGACGCTGGGCAAGGACGTGGAGCGGGAGCGGTTTTTCAGCGAGGCAGAACTGATAGAGCTCTTCCAAAAGCTGCTCGTATCTGGCCTGGCCGAAACCTCACAGCTTGCTCTGAGAATTCAACTTTCCACGTTAGCCCGCATTGGTGAGGTATTGGGGGCACGCTGGGCCGATGTTGACCTGAATCGCAGAACATGGCGACTGCCCAACACCAAAAACGGCAAAGATCACACCGTGACCCTCAGCGACTACGCTGCCCTACAGTTTGGGCAACTGCACCAAGCAACAGGCCTGACCCCGTGGTGTTTTCCCGCCAGCCGCATGGATGGCCCGGTGTGTGAAAAGACCGTCACCAAACAGGTGGCAGACCGCCAACGCCCCAATGCCACTCCAATGAGTGGCCGAAGCAAGCAAACCACATCGCTGGTGATCGGTGAAAAGTGGACACCCCATGACCTGCGACGCACCGGAGCCACCCACATGGCAAAGCTGGGGGTAGCAGCAGCGCCGCGCGCACTGATTGACACTACAGCGCAGGCAAACCGAAAGCGGTGATGCTGGGTGGACTGGCCCACAGCGCGCAGCGCCGTTCAATCAAAAAACAGGCCGCCCAGCATGACCGCGCTGCCCGCCGAAGCCACGCGACAGCTTCGTGGTGCCTGGCCATTGCGGTACTCCGCATTGGCCACTGACCAAAGCTACAGACTCACGCGATAGCAAAGCGGTGATGTTGGGTGCGCTGCCACCAGCGCAAAGCGCCGTTCAGCAGGCAGCGTGCCCGGCATGACCGCGCTGGTGGAGGTCACACGCAAAGATCGAGCGCCGAAGGTTCGTCACTGTCTACCGCCTTCGCGGTAGCTGATCAAACCCTTGCGCAGCACTGTTTATATGCCAAATCAGCCGCTAGTCCTTGTAGAACGTGCGCAAGCAGCTATCAAAATAGTAGCAAATGGATACGGTGTGAATTTGATACGACTACGCCATCCCCAGCTTTGCCCGCAGTTGGGACAACGGTTGGGACAATGGACGACTCTGGAGCCACAAAGAAGAAAGGACTTAGCCCCTTTGGAAGCTAAGTCCTTGATTCATATGGTCGGCGTGGCGGGATTCGAACTCGCGACCCCTTGCACCCCATGCAAGTGCGCTACCAGGCTGCGCTACACGCCGACAAGCCTTAAATTATAGCCTTGATTTCTGGCTCACCCAGAGCGGCAGTCAAAAGATTGCGAATATCCACCAGCTCTTGTCTGACGCCTGCCAAGTCATCTGAAACACGGTGTTGATTGTGCAGCGCCCCTTGCGGGATGGGATTCATCTCGCCATCGAACGCGTCGCCAGCGCGAGAAGCACTTTTTTCGTGCTGAACCAACTCTTGCAGCCTGTTCCGTGCACCGCTGATGGTGAACCCCTGCTCATAGAGCAATTCGCGGATCCGCCGAATCATCAACACCTCGTGATGCTGGTAGTAACGGCGGTTGCCCCGGCGCTTCATGGGTCGCAGTTGGCTGAACTCCTGCTCCCAATACCTCAACACGTGTGGTTTGACGCCACACAATTCCCCTACCTCACCAATGGTGAAGTATCTCTTGGCGGGAATGGCGGGTAGATCTGAGTCCATGGGGCTTGCGTGAATGCCGCCCTAGACTTTACGGCACAAACGCAGCTGTGGCGCATTTCACATGACAGAACTCTGCACCTGCTCTTTGAGCTTGGGGCTTGCGTGAAAAGTCACCACGCGCCGCGCGGCTATGGCAACGGGCTCACCTGTACGTGGGTTTCGTCCAGGGCGGGATGCCTTCACGCGGATATGAAAATTCCCAAACCCGGAGATCTTCACGTCCCCCCCCTCGACCAAGTTGTGGGCCATCAAGTCAAAGAATGCCTCGATCATGTCTTTTGATTCCCGCTTGTTCAAACCAATGTGCTCGAACAGCAACTCGGCCAAATGAGCCTTGGTCAGAGCGGGGGTTTCAAGGCTCTCAATGGCGAAATCCATGCTGTACCACCTTCAGGCGCGCTGCCTGGCACCCAAAACAACAGTCAAGCGTTCCACCACGGAAGACACCGCAGCTTCAATTTCATGCTCGGCCAACACAGACTCGTCCCGCTTGAGAACCAAGCGGATCGCGAGGCTTTTCTCAGCCTTGGCCCCTTCTGAGCGGACACTGGGACGATAGACGTCAAACAAACGGGCATCGCGCAACAGCGGCTGTATGGGGGTCGCATGAATGCAGGCCATCAAATCGGCATGCGTCACCGATTCGTCCACCCACACCGAGATATCCCGCTCGACAGACTGAATCTTGCTGTAGGCCTCGAAAGCGGGTACTGAGCGGCGGATCACTGCTTCCAATTCAACTTCAAACATGATCGGAGCAGTTGCAAGGCCCCATGCCTGGCACCACTTGGGATGCAGCTCTCCCAGACAACCAATCTCAACGCCGTCTGATTTGACAACGGCACACCGACCTGGGTGGAACGCAGGGTGAGTTCCGACCGAAAACTCGACTTGCGCCGGAAACAGCAAATGTTCGACATGACCCTTCACGTCGTAAAAGTCGAAAGAAGCTCTCTTACCTTCCCACGTGAGTCCGGACACAGAGCCCAAGGCGAGCCCGCCGATGCGCATGGGTTGATGAAATCCATGGACTGTGGTGTCTGAATCTGGCACTGCAGGGGCGTGCTGGAACACACGGCCTATTTCGAAGATGCACACCCTGTCGGCGCGTCGATCAAGATTGAACTTGGCCACATTCAACAACGAGCCAAGCAGGGTGGAGCGCATCACACTCATCTGGCTAGCAATCGGATTCAGCAGTTCGATGGGGTTCGTGTTACCCGCAATGTCGGCCTCCCAGGCGCGGTCAACAAAGCTGAAATTGATGGTTTCCTGATAACCCAGCGCAGCCATCATGCGACTGACACGGTATGGACTCCTGATCGATTCGGGTGCCATTTTCGCCGTGATGGGCGCTCTGGGAGCAGTTTGAGGCAGGTTGTCGTAACCCACCACACGTGCCACCTCTTCGATAAGGTCTTCCTCGATTTGGATGTCAAATCGGTATGAAGGCGGTGTCACAGCGAGTACACCTGCTGCTTCACGCTTCACATCCAAGCCCAATCCGCTCAAAGCGGCCACACATTGCCCCTCGGTCAACGCCATGCCCAATACTTTGACCGCGCGATCTACCCGCAACGTCACGGCATTTGGGGTTCGCATGTTGGGCTGGGTATCGGTCACAGGGCCAGCATCTCCACCACACACGGTTTGAATCAAACGGGTGATGTGCTCAATGTGGTCAACCGTGCCCCCTGGGTCGACGCCCCGCTCAAACCGGTGGCCCGCATCGGTGGAGAAGTTGTATCTGCGTGAACGGCCTGCCACCGCCTGCGGCCACCAGAAAGCAGCCTCCACATAAATGTGCCGGGTGGTGTCTGACACTGCAGTCGCATTTCCACCCATGATGCCGGCCAGCGACTCAACACCATGTTCATCGGCGATGACTCCAACACCGGCGTCCAAGTCGACCGTGTTCCCGTTGAGCAACTTGAGTTGCTCGCCCGCCTGTGCCCAGCGCACATCCAAAGAGCCATGAATGGTGTCGAGATCAAAAATGTGGGTAGGCCGCCCCAACTCAAACATCACATAGTTGGAGATGTCCACCAGTGCACCAACGCTGCGCTGACCACACCGCTGCAACCGGCTGACCATCCAATCAGGGGTCTTCGCTTCTGGGTTGACGTTTCGAACGATGCGCCCCGAAAAACGGCCACACAAATCTGGTGCAGACACACGAACAGCCAAAACATCGGGGTGCTCAGGCACAACAGCGGGGAAAGAGGGTGATTTGAGCGGCGCACCTGTGAGCGCCGACAGTTCTCTGGCTACACCGTAAACGCTCAAACAATGTGCCAGGTTGGGAGTCAATTTCAGCGTGAACAGGGTGTCTTCCAGCGAAAGATGTTCGCGCAGACAAGAGCCCACTGGAGCGTCTGCTGACAGTTCGAGTAAGCCACCGGCCTCACCCTCAATGCCCAACTCCGCAGAAGAGCACAGCATTCCCTGGCTTTCGACGCCGCGAAGTTTGCCCAATTTGATTTGAAAAGGTTCGCCATCTGCACCGGGTGGTAACACGGCACCGACCAAAGCACACGGCACACGAATGCCAGCCCTCACATTGGGTGCACCACAAACCACCGTCAGCGCTTCAGCTCGACCAACATTGACAGTGCAAACACGGAGCCTGTCGGCATTGGGATGCTGAGCGACCTCCCGCACTTCAGCCACCACCACACCCGTGAAAAAAGGTGCAAACCGCTCCATGGCTTCCACCTCAAGACCAGCCATGGTGAGGGTGTCGGCAAGTTGTTGGGTACTCAGGGGTGGGTTGCAAAATTCACGCAACCAGGACTCAGGAAACTGCATGGTGTGTACTCGATCTGGTTACTGAAACTGACTCAAAAAACGGAGATCGCCGTCAAAAAACAGCCGCAAATCATTCACGCCATACCTGAGCATCGTCAACCTGTCTGGCCCCATGCCAAAGGCAAATCCGATGTATTTTTCTGGGTCCAGTCCCATGTTGCGCACCACGTTGGGGTGCACCTGCCCTGAACCAGCCACCTCCAGCCATCGACCGGACAAAGGACCACTTTGGAACTGGATGTCCACCTCGGCACTGGGCTCCGTAAACGGAAAAAAGCTCGGGCGGAACCGCAAGACGAGGTCTTCACTTTCAAAAAAAGTGCGGCAAAAATCGGTGAATACCACTTTTAGGTCTTTGAAGCTAACGGCCTCACCGATCCACAAGCCTTCGCATTGGTGGAACATCGGAGAGTGCGTCGCATCGCTGTCCACGCGGTAAGTCCTGCCTGGAGCGATGACCCGAATTTCAGGCATACCCATATCCGCATCCAGGCTCGCGCGGTACCGTTTGACATGCTGCACGGCGTGCCTGATCTGCATGGGGCTGGTATGTGTGCGCAGGAGCAATGGGGCGTCGCTCGAACCGCCTTTGACGTAGAAGGTGTCGTGCATCGAGCGCGCTGGGTGATCCTCCGGCGTGTTGAGTGCCGTGAAATTGAACCAATCTGTTTCAATCTCTGGCCCTTGCGCCACCTCGAAACCCATTGAACCAAAGATGCCTTCGATCCGCTCCAGCGTCAGGCTGACTGGATGGAGCCCCCCAGTAGGCACCCGCCGACCGGGCAACGACACATCAAGAGCTTCGGCTTTGAGTTGAACTGCCAACTCTGCGTCAGCCAGCGCCTGACGACGCTCGACAAGAGCCACTTCTATGGCCTGTTTGGCTTCATTGATGGAAGCTCCGCGCGTCTTTTTTTGATCCACCGGCAGGGCAGCCAAGCCCTTCATCAGTTCGGTGATTTTCCCGGCCTTGCCCAAAAACAAGGCTTTGGCATTCTCAAGATCAGCGGGGGTACGCGCTCCTGAGAATTCGGCCTGAGCAGCCACAACCAGAGAGTCCAGCTCGTTCATAACATCTCAATCAATGAAAAAGGGCCAGTGCCCGTGAAGACCCCAGCCCTTGTTTCAGGTGCTCGCACTGTGGCTGAATCAGCCACAGATGCCAACCATTATCAGGCAGCCAACTTGGTCTTGACTTGCTCGACGATGCTTGCAAAAGCGGCCTTGTCGTGCACAGCCAGATCTGCCAGCACTTTACGGTCGATTTCGATAGCGGCCTTTTTCAGGCCATTGGCAAACTGGCTATAGGTCATACCGAGTTCACGGGCACCGGCGTTGATACGCGCGATCCACAACTGACGGAACACGCGTTTGCGGTTGCGACGGTCACGGTACGCATACTGACCGGCCTTCATCACCGCCTGTTTGGCGATGCGGAAGACATTGCCACGGCGACCGCGGAAACCTTTGGCAAGGGCAAGAACTTTTTTGTGGCGGGCGCGAGCCGTTACACCACGTTTGACGCGAGGCATGTGTTACTCCTTGTTCGTCGTTGATCAAATACCCATGCCGGGCAACATTTGCGCCATGTGACCCATGTTGGTCTCATGAACTGCAACTGCACCGCGCAAATGGCGTTTGTTTTTAGTGGTCTTCTTCGTCAGAATGTGGCGCTTGAAAGCCTGACCACGCTTCACCGAACCACCAGGACGAACGCGGAAGCGTTTTTTCGCACCGCTCTTGGTTTTCATTTTGGGCATTGAATGCTCCTATTGATTTGTGCTCGTGAGGCGCCGCGAACCTGACGCAGACTTGTTGGCCCCGAGCCACTTTTTGTGCAGACCTGAGTCTGCAATGCCGACAACTTACGCTGCCGGCACTCCCGCAACAAGCAACCAACTTGTTGCGAAATCTTTGTGCACCCGACTTAAACGGGTGTCACCACACCATCAGCTGACTTCATGACGGCACCCGGCTTTTTTCGCCCTGGCGCGATCATCATGATCATCTGACGACCTTCCAATTTGGGAAACTGTTCCACCACGATCAGATCGGCCAACTCGTCGCGAATACGCTGCAACAGAGCCAAACCGATTTCCTGATGTGTGATTTCACGCCCACGAAAACGGAGCGTGATCTTGCACTTGTCGCCGTCCCCCAGGAACCGCCTGATGTTCCGCATCTTGATGTGGTAATCACCATCGTCCGTTCCAGGCCGGAATTTCACTTCCTTGATTTCGATGACCGTCTGCTTGGCTTTGGCTTCTGCAGCTTTCTTTTGCTCTTGGTACTTGAACTTGCCGTAATCCATCAACCTGCACACAGGAGGATTGGCGGTAGCGGCGATCTCAACCAAGTCAACATCCAACTCGCCTGCCATCCGCAGTGCCTCGTTTATGTTGACAATGCCCAAAGGCTCATTTTCAGGGCCAGAAAGGCGCACTTCTGGCGCCATGATCTCGCGGTTCAGTCGATGCTGACGTTCCTCGCGCTGGCGACGGTCTCGAAAATTGGTAGCGATGGTAAGTACTCTTCTTGATGCTTACTGGTGAACTGGACACACAAACACCAACCGTTCAGACTTTCGTCTGGACATCAAGTTGGATCAGCTTGAGGAAGTCCGCAATGGGCATGACACCCAGGTCTTTGTTGCCGCGTGCTCGAACAGAAACCGTTCCAGCTGCTTTCTCCTTGTCGCCAGCAACAAGGATGTACGGCGTTTTTTGCATTGAATGCTCCCGTATTTTATACGTGATTTTCTCGTTGCGAAGGTCTATCGCCACCCTAAGCCCTTGATTCCGCAGCAAATTAGCCACATCCTGCACGTAATCGGCTTGGGAATCAGTGATGTTGAGCACATCCACCTGCACTGGTGCCAGCCAGACCGGCAGCGCACCCGCATGTTGCTCGATCAAGATGCCGATGAAACGCTCCAAACTGCCCACAATGGCACGGTGCAGCATGATGGGTCTGTGACGCACACCGTCTTCTCCCACAAATTCAGCATCCAGTCGCTCTGGCAGGTTGGGATCGACCTGGATGGTGCCGCACTGCCATGGACGGCCCAGTGCGTCTTTCAGGGTGTATTCGATCTTGGGGCCGTAAAAGGCCCCCTCACCTGGCAAATACTCGAAATCGCAGTTCGATGCCCGCAGACCCTCGGCCAGCGCATTCTCCGCACGATCCCAGCTTTCCTCTGTTCCGATGCGCTTGTCGGGTCTCGTTGACAGCTTGTAAATGATGTCAGTGAAGCCAAAGTCGCGATAGACCTTTTGCAGCAATGTGGTGAAAGCCACTACCTCGGCTTGAATCTGGTCTTCGGTACAAAAGATGTGCCCGTCGTCCTGCGTGAAAGCACGAACCCGCATGATGCCGTGCAGGCCGCCGGAGGGCTCGTTGCGGTGGCATTGGCCAAACTCACCGAAGCGCAAAGGCAAGTCACGGTAACTCTTGATGCCCTGCTTGAAGATGATGATGTGGCCCGGGCAATTCATGGGCTTCAGCGCGTAATCACGCTTTTCCGACTCAGTCACGAACATGTTTTCGCGGTATTTGTCCCAGTGCCCGGTTTTCTCCCAGAGGCTTTGATCCAGAATTTGCGGGCCCTTGACTTCCTGGTAACCGTTGTCGCGGTACACGCGGCGCATGTACTGCTCCACCTCCTGCCACAGCGTCCAGCCTTTGGGATGCCAGAACACGGTGCCGGGCGAGTGCTCGTCGATGTGGAACAAATCCAGCTCGCGACCCAACTTGCGGTGGTCGCGTTTTTCGGCCTCTTCCAGCATGGTCAGATGCTGTTGCAACTCGTCTTTGGTGGCCCAGGCCGTGCCGTAGATGCGCTGCAGCATTTCATTCCGGTGGTCGCCACGCCAGTAGGCCCCGGCCACTTTCATCAGCTTGAAGTGCTTGAGCTTGCCGGTGCTGGGCACGTGGGGGCCGCGACACAGGTCTTCAAAAGCGCCCTCGCGGTACAGGCTCACATCCTCGTTGCTCGGAATGCTGGCAATGATCTCAGCTTTGTAGTGTTCGCCCATGCCTTTGAAGTGCGCCACGGCTTCGTCGCGAGGCAGCACCCGGCGCACCACGGTTTCGTCCTTGTTGGACAGCTCAATCATCTTTTTCTCGATGGCCACCAAGTCGTCGGGCGTGAAGGGGCGCCTATAGGAAAAATCGTAGAAAAAACCGTGTTCGATCACCGGACCGATGGTGACCTGGGCGTCTGGAAACAACTCTTTGACCGCATAGGCCAACAAGTGGGCGGTGGAGTGCCGAATCAGTTCCAGGCCGTCGGCATCTTTGGCTGTGACGATGGACAGCGGACTGTCTGCCGTGATCAGGTGGCTGGTGTCCACCACTTTGCCTGCGATCTTGCCGCCCAGTGCAGCTTTCGCCAGACCGGAACCGATGGAAGCGGCCACTTCGGCCACGGTGACGGGGCCTGGAAACTCGCGTTGGGAGCCGTCGGGGAGCGTGATGTGAATCATGGAAAGGAATGCTTTGCTTGAAGGGTGAAATTCAACCCGCGCCTGCCAGAAACAAAAAAGCGCGGAACGTGTCCGCGCTGCTGGGTTGAGAGAGTCAGATCAAACCGTGGTCGCGCGAACAACCGGCCTCACAGGCCGAAAGGGGTCTCCGTTGTCGTTCGCGGTGTCATAACCAGGATGCCTTTCTCGCTCTTGTCCGGGTGAATCAATGAACTGATTTTACAGGCTCAACCCAACACGCCCTGACCTTGCCCGCAAACGCCGCTTTATTTTGACGATAAAAGTGCAGCCAGCGCTTGTCTGTATTCACAAGTTTGCTACAAATAAAAAACAACCAAATTCAATAGCACTCACATCAATAGCATCAAGCGCCAGGACCCTATTTGTTTCAAATATTCCCATGAAAAAGGCCACCGATGAGGGTGGCCTTCCGGAGTGACTCCAAGCGCCGTCTCCGGCGCATGAAGATCAGTGGAACTGCTCTTCTTCGGTGGAACCGGTGAGGGCCTTCACGCTGGAAGAACCGCCCTGGATCACGGTGGTCACGTCGTCGAAGTAGCCTGCGCCCACTTCTTGCTGGTGCGACACGAAGGTGTAACCCTTGTCACGTGCGGCGAACTCAGGCTCTTGCACCATGTTGGTGTAATGCTTCATGCCTTCGCCGTTGGCGTATGCGTGGGCAAACTGGAAGGTGTTGAACCAGTTGATGTGGATACCGGCCAGCGTGATGAACTGGTACTTGTAGCCCAGTGCGGACAGGTCTTCCTGGAAGGAAGCGATCTGGCTGTCGTTAAGGTTTTTCTTCCAGTTGAAGGAAGGCGAGCAGTTGTAGGACAGCAGTTTGCCTGGGCATGCAGCGTGCACAGCCTGTGCAAATTCGCGGGCAAAGCCGATGTCTGGCACGCCAGTTTCGCACCACACCAGGTCAGCATAGGGGGCGTAGGCCACGCCACGGCTGATGGCTTGCTCCAGACCGTTCTTGACGCGGTAGAAACCTTCTTGTGTGCGCTCGCCGGTCAGGAAAGGCTTGTCGTTGGCATCGTGGTCGGAGGTGATCAGGTTTGCGGCTTCAGCGTCGGTACGGGCCAACACGATGGTGGACACACCCATCACGTCAGCAGCGAAACGGGCAGAAATCAGCTTCTCGATGGCTTCTTGCGTGGGCACCAGCACCTTGCCGCCCATGTGGCCGCACTTCTTCACGGCAGCCAGTTGGTCTTCGAAGTGAACGCCAGCAGCGCCGGAAGCGATCATGTTCTTCATCAGTTCGAAGGCGTTCAACACGCCACCGAAACCGGCTTCTGCATCGGCCACGATGGGCAGGAAGTAGTCCACAAAACCTTCGTCACCGGGGTTGATGCCACGGCTCCACTGGATTTCGTCTGCACGCTTGAATGTGTTGTTGATGCGGCGAACCATGGTGGGCACCGAGTCGTAAGCGTACAGCGACTGGTCGGGGTACATGGTTTCGCTGGTGTTGCCGTCAGCGGCCACTTGCCAGCCAGACAGGTACACAGCTTCGAGGCCAGCCTTGGCCTGTTGCATGGCTTGACCGGCGGTGATGGCGCCGAACGCGTTGACGTAGCCCTTCTTGGCACCGCCGTTGACCTTGGCCCACAGCTTTTCAGCACCGTTCTTGGCCAAGGTGTACTCGGGCTGCAGGCTGCCGCGCAGGCGAACCACGTCAGCGGCGGTATAACCGCGCTTCACCAGTTTCCAACGGGGGTTTTCGGCCCAGTCTTTTTCCAAGGCGGCAATTTGCTGTTCGCGGGTTTGTTGTGTCATGAGAGCACTCCTGAAGGGTTGAACAAAGGACTGTTGCTGCTTGCAACCATAGGCCTAGTGTAAGTCTTATAGAAGACCAAAGACAAATCTTATGTCTTATATAAGAATAAATTTTTTCCGTTTAAAAACATACGCTTTTTCGACAAATCCCGCATTGCGAAATAAATAACAGTCCAAAGTGAAGACATCAACCGAAAAATCAGTCCGCACCTTCCACAATGAAGATTCTTGTTTTTGCAATATGAAAAGCGCATGGAAATGAACACTCCGCAACACCGCTGGATGGCCTTCATGGCCCTGGCTGGCAGCATGGCCCTGGTGGGAAGCTACGTTGCCCTGTCCAAGCCGCTGCTGGCTGCGTTTCCTGTGTTTGTGCTGGCCTGGCTGCGGTTTTTCATCGGGGCCGTGGCGATGTCTGGCTGGATCAGGAAGCCAGACGACGAACCGCCCATGTCCCGAAAGACCAAGCAACTGATCTTCCTTGAGTCGTTCCTGGGCAACTTCCTGTTTTCGATCTGCATGTTGTATGGCATGCGTCTGACAACTGCCGTGGCTGCCGGGATCATCATGTCTGCCATCCCAGCCGTTGTGGCTGTGATGAGCTGGGCTTTTCTGCGCGAAAAAGTAGCCTGGCGCAGCTGGGCTGGCATCGCATGCGCAGCGGCAGGCATTGCCCTTTACTCTGCATCAAAAACAGAGCAACCGACTCAATATGGACAGGCGTCAGGGTCTGATATTGATACTTTTTCTTTGTGGATGGGAAATTTGCTGATATTTGCCGCCGTCATCTGCGAAGCGGCTTATGCCGTGATCGGAAAACGACTGACGGAGGGACTCGGCCCCAAGCGCATCTCAGCCCTTATCAACCTCTGGGGCTTCGCGCTTGTGACGCCGCTGGGTTTCTGGTTTTCTTTGCAGTTCGATTTCAGCGCTGTGCCCCTGAACCTCTGGGGGTTGCTGGTGTTTTACGGTTTGGCAGCCAGTGTCTGGACGGTGTGGCTGTGGATGACCGGGCTGAAAACCGTGCCGGCGAGCCAGGCGGGGCTGTTCACTGTGATGCTGCCGGTGAGTGCCGCCCTGACTGGGGTGATTTTTCTGGGCGAAACCATCAGCGGCATGCAACTGGTGGCGTTTGGCATTGCACTGGCTGGTGTGGTCCTGGCGACGCTACCCAGCAAACGGTAAGTGTGCACCGGCGGCCCATGGTCACATGCACCACAGACCAGTGGGCTGGGTCACCCCCATCCACAAAGCCCAGCCAGATGTGGCTGCCAACGCCAATCCCGCGAGCCTGATGGCCAACCCGCCTGACTGCCCTCCCCTGACACGCAAGAGCAGCCACGGGCCAGCCGTCAAGGCAACAGATGTTCCGGCAGCAAAAGCAACCATGATGACGAACCCGTCAAAAGCACTGGCTGACAGGGACGCCACCAACAATGCCGAATACAGCAAACCGCACGGCATCAAAGCCCAACCCACGCCCAGAACGACGGGTGCCTTTTTGCCCATGCTTGCGATGACAGGCTTGGCTTTGCGCCAAACGCGTTGAGACCAGTCGTCCACCCAGGCAGGCTGGCGAGCCATCCAGAGCAGCGCAAGCCCTAGAACAAACGCAGCAACGTGCAGCATGGTCCAGAATGGACGGAGGACTCCGGTGTTGGCACCGAACCAGGCCAGGCCTTGAACAGACCCCGCGGCAAACGCCCCCATCAGGCCATAACCGACCATTCGGCTCAGTTGGAATGTCCACAACGCTTTCGTGCCATGTGTACCGGCCGCACGCGAAATCCCAGCACAAGCCGCACCACACATGGCGACACAGTGAGGCCCCCCCACCAAACCCATCACCAAGGCTGAAATGACCATCGACGTTTGCATGTGCAGACTTTACCCAATGCCCGCAGTCCCTTGCAGCCATCTGCAAATCGTGTGTTGGCGTGGCTGGTAGCAGCGGGTCAGATGATGCGGGAAAACCGGGCACGGTCCTTGTCGACTTGCAGGTATCGGTCAAAAGTCATTGCGATGGCACGCACCAGATACCAGCCCGTGGCCGTGACGCGGATACCACTGTCGCTCAACGTCACGAGTCCTTGCGCTTGCAAGTCGGCCAACGACTCCAGTTCGCGGGCAAAGTAGGACTTGAAATCAATGAGATGCCCCAGTTCGATGGACTCAAACAGCACCTCTCCCTGGCACATCAGCGCCATGATCACGGAGCGTCGCAGCAGGTCGTCGCGGTTGACGGCCAAACCACGCACGATGGGCAATCGCCCCTGGTCCAGGGCATCGTAATACTCTTCCAGCGTCTTGGCGTTCTGGCTGTAAGTGGCACCGATGCGGCCGATGGCCGACACACCCAATGCAATCAGGTCACAGTCAGGCTGGGTGCTGTAGCCCTGGAAATTCCGGTGCAAGCGTCCCTGGCGCTTGGCCACAGCCAATGCGTCGTCAGGCAACGCGAAGTGGTCCATGCCAACGTAAACGTAGCCTCCGTCACTGAAGGCATCCAGCGAAGCAGACAGCATGGCAAGTTTGTCAGCACCACTGGGCAACTCAGCAGTCACGATCCGTCTTTGCGGTTTGAAACGGGCTGGCAGGTGAGCGTAGGCGTATAGCGCAATGCGGTCTGGCCGCAAGGTGTTCACCTGAGCGAGCGTCCGAGCAAAGGACTCGGGGGTCTGCAACGGCAGGCCATAGATCAGATCCACGTTCAATGACTCGAACCCGATGTCTCGCGCTGCCTGAACCAAGGCAAACACCTGCTCAGCAGGTTGTACGCGGTGCACGGCCTTCTGAACCGCCGGATCGAAATCCTGCACACCAAAGCTCAGGCGGTTGAAGCCCAGGCGATGCAATGTTTTCAGCCGCTCCGGAGTCACGGTGCGAGGGTCCACCTCCACAGAGTACTCACCACCGGGTACAAGGGAAAAATTGCGGCGAATCATCGCCATCAGGTCCTCGATTTCCTCATCGCTCAGGAAAGTGGGCGTCCCGCCCCCCAGGTGCAACTGCGAAACGCTGTGGCCACGCCCAAAATGCTCGACTTGGAGTTCGACTTCACGAGACAAGTACCGCAAATACTCGGCCGCCTTCTCATGGTGCTTGGTGATCACCTTGTTACACGCACAGTAGTAACACACCGATTCACAAAACGGAATGTGTACATACAAGGACAAGGGAAGCGCCATGGAGCCAGCGCTGCGCTGTTCCAGTGCCTGGATGTAATCGGCTTCGACGAAAGCCTCCACAAACCGGTCCGCCGTGGGGTACGACGTGTAACGTGGGCCGGGAATGTCGAAACGGCGCAGCAAGTCTTCTGAAATTACGTGTGTCACGTGGCAACTCTCCAATGTCCCGCCAATGTGCCACCAAGCTGCCCTAAACCGATTGACTTGCATCAAGTATCTTCCGTTCCCTGAACCACGCCCTGTGTCGTATGCCCATTCTCCGGCGTGCCCACCCAACAGCAGCAAAGCTGCGGTAAGCTTGATACAAATCAAGGTCAACCAAATTTATGGACATTAATAGCATCAAAGTCGCCTGCTCCAGTTGCAACTTGCGCGAACTGTGCCTCCCAATGGGGCTCAACGCGGTTGAAATTGACAAACTCGATAGCGTGATTTCAACGCGCAAGCGCATCAAACGCGGCACAGCATTGTTCAGTGCAGGAGAAAAGTTCACTTCCCTGTACGCTGTCCGCTCGGGCTTCTTCAAGACCTGTGTCACAACCGCCGATGGCAGAGATCAGGTCACAGGTTTTCAGATGACTGGGGAAATCATTGGACTTGATGGCATTGTGAGCGATCACCATTCCTGCGACGCGATTGCACTGGAGGACGCGGAAGTGTGTGTGATGCCGTTTGACCAAGTGGAACAGTTGTCGCGCGAATTCACCACGCTTCAACACCACGTGCACAAAATCATGAGCCGGGAAATCGTGCGTGACCACAGCGTCATGTTGCTGTTGGGCAGCATGCGTGCAGAAGAGCGCCTGGCAGCCTTCTTGCTCAACCTCGTGCAGCGACTGCATGCCAGGGGTTTTTCACAGTCCGAACTGATATTGCGCATGACGCGCGAAGAAATCGGCAGCTACCTGGGAATGAAGCTCGAAACGGTGAGCCGTACGTTTTCCAAGTTTGTGGATGACGGCATCATCGAAGTCAAACAGCGCTACGTTCACATCAAAAAGACAGACAGCCTGCGTCAAATCGTGAACTCGCCCAGTTTCCGGTGACTGTGGACGGCGTGTCGAAAAGCAGTTTCAGCCCGCCTCAAGGCAGCCCTAACTCAGCAGGCTCCAGCAGCGCCTTCAGTTTCAAGATCCTTGGCAACTGCCTTGTTCGCAGTTCTTGGCACAGTCAACCGGCCTTTGGTCTGCGGGTATAGGGCAACGGTTGATCTCAAATGGGGACATAGACAGCAATGTCGTCAGCGAGCTGGACAACATGGTGAAACCCCACAAGACAAAAAATGTGACCGTGTAGACCGCCTCACGGGACAAATCCAGCCCGCCACCGGCCCAGTGCAGATCCGCAGGATCGACCACGGCAAAAATCAGCATCTCCAGCACGGCTGCCACCAAAAAGGCAGGCCATGCGACCCACATCAGACGTTGCCCCAGCATATATGTCTCCTGATTGTTGAGTACTGACCGGGCAAACATTATGGCCCGCGATCACTTGGTGCCAACAGGCTCCAAAGGTAAGGGTGACGCCGCGTGGTTTCGACCCACCATAGCGGGTTGCATGTTCACCAAATTGTCCTTGGCGTACTGGGCTTTTTTGGATTGCACCATGAATTCTGCCTGGCCGATATTGCGCGGATCCAGAACAGGATCAGGGTTGGTGAACGCAATGACGCCGGTCCACACGGCAGCCACCACAACCACCAACGGTCCGCCAATCACGAGCCACACGTAAGGCTCGCGCCACCAGACTTTACCAACACCTTGAGAGGCTTGAACGACAAAAGCTGAAGAGGTGGACATTGATAACTTTCCGTTTGGCAGTGCCAGACTATCCGAGTAAATGGAAACCCAAAAACGCAAACTGCAAGCCATCGCTGGCATCACGCCAGTCCTGGCTTGCAATCAGACTCATCACTTGGAAGCGGGTTGGTTGGATTTACTCCAGACGTAGGAGGCCAACACGTGGATCTGTGCTTCGTTCAAAAGGCGGTTTTGCGCTGGCATCGCATTGTTTTTGCCTTCATTGATGGCTTTAACGATTGCGTCAGCTCCCCAACCATGCAGCCATATTTGGTCAGTCAGGTTAGGGGCACCCATCGCAACATTGCCTTTGCCGTCGGCCCCGTGGCACGCTGCGCAAGCACCAAACTTGTCTTTACCCAGTGTGGCCTTCACCGCGTCGTGAGGGCTGGCAGACAAACTGAGCACGTATTGCGCCAAGTTGGCCACATCTTCAGCGGTGCCCACGGCAGCAGCCATGGGTGGCATCACGCCATTGCGCCCGTTGGTGATGGTTTCCTTGATCACTTCAGGCGCACCGCCGTACAGCCAATCACCGTCGGTCAGGTTGGGGAAACTTGTGCTGCCCCGAGCGTCTGATCCGTGACACTGTGCACAGTTGTTCATAAACAACCGCTCCCCGATGGCCATGGCCTTGGGATCTGCCGCCACGGCCGCTGGATCCATCTTGACGTAAGCCGCGTAAATAGGCGCAATGGCTTTTTCCACTTTGTCGACTTCAGCGGCATGTTGACCACGTGAAGACCAGCCCAGCGCGCCGTTGTAGTTGCCTAGGGTTGGGTACAGCGCGGCGTACAAAAAGGCGAACAATACGGTGATGATGAACAGATACACCCACCACTTTGGCAATGGGTTATTCATTTCACGCAGATCACCATCCCAGACGTGTCCCGTGGTGTTGTCAGCGGCAGGCGATACCTTGGTGGTGCCCGACACCCACAACAGCACGGCGCAAGCAACGACGCTCACCAACACCGCAACAGTGACATACATTGACCAGAAATTGCTTACAAAGTCGCTCATGATTTTTCTCTCTGTTGACTCTCAGCGGCTTACTCGTCTTTGAAAGGCAACTGGGCTGCCTCGTCAAAGCTGGATTTGTTCCGCTTGGACCACGCCCAAGCCACGATGCCCACGAAGGTCAGAAAGCTGACCACGGTGACCACGCTGCGCATGTCATTGATGTCCATGTGAGTACCTTTACGTGTTTATTTGACAGCGGTGCCCAAGACTTGGAGGTATGCAATCACAGCCTCAATCTCAGTTTTGCCTTTGACTTCTTCAGCCGACTTGGCAATCTCCTCGTCCGTGTAGGGAGCACCGAGCGTGCGCAGTGCTTTCATCTTGGCAGGCATCTCTGCATAGGAAGCGGGGGCCTTCAGCAACCAAGGATAAGCAGGCATGTTCGATTCAGGCACCAGATCACGTGGGTTGTTCAGGTGAACACGGTGCCACTCATCGCTGTAGCGGCCACCCACTCGGTGCAAATCAGGACCTGTGCGCTTGCTGCCCCACTGGAAAGGCCGGTCATACACAAATTCGCCAGCCAGCGAGTAATGGCCATAACGCAGTGTCTCGGCCTGGAAGGGACGGATCATCTGTGAGTGGCAGTTGTAGCAACCTTCACGCACATAAACATCGCGACCCGCCAACTGCAGCGCGGTGTAAGGCTTCAGGCCTTCCACAGGCTGTGTGGTGGACTTCTGGAAGAACAGGGGAACAATTTCCACCAATCCGCCCACAGCGATCACCACGACGATCAATACGATCATCAGAAAGTTGTTGGTCTCGATCCGCTCATGCGTGAAACCCTTGATTTCATGGTTTTGTGCCATTGTTCTTCTCCTTAAGCGTGAGCTGCGGTGACCGCAGGGATGCGAACTTCAACGATCGAGCCTTTGAAGGCCGTCATCAACACGTTCCACAGCATCAACACCATGCCACCCAAGTACAACAAGCCACCCAACAGACGGATCACGTAGAAGGGGAAAGTGGCTTTAACAGACTCAACAAAGGTGTATGTCAGGCTGCCATCGGGGTTGACCGAGCGCCACATCAAGCCCTGCATCACACCGGCAATCCACATTGCAGCGATGTACAACACGATGCCGATGGTGGCCACCCAGAAGTGGATTTCAACCGCTTTCATGCTGTGCATTTGCTTTTGACCGAACAACTTGGGGATCAGGTAATAGATGGAACCCATGGTGATCAGACCCACCCAACCCAGAGCGCCGGAGTGCACGTGGCCCACGGTCCAGTCGGTGTAGTGCGACAAGGCATTCACGGTCTTGATGGACATCATCGGGCCTTCGAACGTGGACATGCCGTAGAACGACAGAGACACGATCAGGAAGCGCAGGATGGGGTCATCGCGCAGTTTGTGCCATGCGCCAGACAAGGTCATGATGCCGTTGATCATGCCGCCCCAGCTGGGAGCCAGCAGGATGAGGGAGAAGACCATGCCAACGGACTGCGTCCAGTCAGGCAACGCCGTGTAGTGCAGGTGGTGGGGACCCGCCCACATGTAGGTGAATATCAGCGCCCAGAAGTGGACGATGGATAGGCGATAGGAGTAAACCGGACGGCCTGCCTGCTTGGGGATGAAGTAGTACATCATGCCCAGGAAGCCAGCGGTCAGGAAGAAACCCACCGCATTGTGGCCGTACCACCATTGCACCATGGCATCCTGAACACCCGCATAAGCGGAGTAAGAGTGTGTCAAACTGGTCGGGAGCGAAGCACTGTTCACGATGTGAAGCATCGCAACAGCCAAAATGAACGCACCGTAAAACCAGTTGCCCACATAAATGTGGCGAACCTTGCGAATGCCGACCGTGCCGAAAAACACAATGGCGTAGGCAACCCAGACCACCGCGATCAGGATATCGATGGGCCAAATCAGCTCAGCATACTCTTTGCTCTGGGTCAGGCCCAGCGGGAGAGTAACAACTGCACTGACGATCACGAGGTTCCAACCCCAGAATGTGAAGGCAGCCAAACCATCAGAAATCAGCCGTGTCTGACAAGTTCTCTGAACCACGTAGTAGCTGGTGCCAATCAGCGCGCTGCCACCAAAAGCAAAAATCACCGCATTGGTGTGTAACGGCCTGAGTCGACCGTAGCTCAGGTATTCAATACCCAAATTCAACTCGCCGCAATGATCACGCCCACCAGCATCCCCACCACGCCGTACACAACGGTCATGATGGCGAACTGGCGAACGACTTTGTCGTTATAGGCAGTCGCCTGACTGGCCTTCATCGTTAGTGACATACAGAACTCCTCAAAATGTCGTCGACGGAGTGTCGCGGTGCTGCACTCCATTTGCCTTGACTTAAGTCAATCAGCACGAAGAATGCGTTCACCTTCGCGCTCCACGTTGTCAAGTTGGCCGGAATTAAGGGCCCACCAGAAAATGACGATGATGCCCAGCACCACAATCACCGACAGCGGGATCAGCAGGTACAGAATTTCCACTGGTCATGCTCCTGAAAAAATCAAACCGAATCGGTCACGGCGGCACGGTTCAGCCGCAGCGCATTGCCAATCACCCAAAATGAGCTGATCGCCATGCCCAGGCCTGCGGCCCAAGGAGGCATGTAGCCCATCAGTGCCAGAGGCACACTGATGGCGTTGTAGGCCGCAGCCCAAGCCAGGTTCTGATGGACCACCCGCATGGTGGAGCGCGCCTGGATCAATGCACGAGGCACATCCATCAACCTGCCACCCTGAATCACGTAGTCCGAGTTGGCCTGAGCCAGAGGCGCGGCAGTACCCAGTGCAAACGATGTGTCCGAGCGGGCCAGCACCGGACCGTCGTTCAAGCCATCGCCCACCATGGCCACCTTCAGCCCTTGGGCTTGCAGTTTGGTGATTTCCAGCAGCTTTTGCTCGGGCGTGGCACCGGACACCACATGATCGACCCCCACGAGGCGTGCGATTCGCTGTGCCGCCTCGGGCAAGTCACCCGACAACAGCCAGGTTTTCACACCAGCAGCCTTCAGTGCAGCCAGCGCCTCAACGGCATCGCTGCGCAGGCATTCATCCAGCTCGAATGTGGCCAGCCAACCGGATTCGTCGGCCAGGTAAACACGCGGTGACTCTGCACCGTGCGTGCGGTTGATCGGCGCTGTGCAAAACGAAGCGGATCCAAGCCGTACACGCCCCCACCCCACCACATCAGCCACCAGACCCTGTCCAGCCACTTCTGAGGCCGAAATCACCTCGGCACGGGGCAACACCCAATCCTCCCAGCGGTCAGCCACAGCGGAGGACAGAGCCTTGGACGCTGGGTGCAAAGAACCCGCAGCCATGGCACCTGCCACAGCCAGCACGGTTTCAGGTGAGGAACCTTCACGCACATGAACCGATGCCAATTGCAATTTGTCGTGAGTGAGGGTCCCGGTTTTGTCGAAAACGACCGTATGGACCTGCGCCAGAGTTTCAAAGGCCTGCAACCGTCTCACCAGCACCCCCCGCCGGGCAAGTGCGCCTGCCGATGCCAGCATCGCCGCCGGTGTGGCCAACGACAGTGCACAAGGGCATGTCACGATCAGCCAGCGCACGCGTGTGGTCTATCTGCCACCAGTACACGCCTGCAGCCAGAGCTGCCAGCAGCACCAGCGACAGGAACGGCCCGGCGATGCGGTCTGCCAGCACTGCGAGGCGCGGTTTTTCGGTGGACGCGCGCTCCATCAAGGAAACGATCTGCGCGAAGCGGGTATCTCTGCCCAGGCGGTCCACACGCAGCTCGACCGGGCCAGCCAGGTTGTAACTGCCTGCCACCACAGTTTCCCCCACGGCCCTGAGCACGGGATGGGACTCACCGGTGAGCAATGCTTCGTCGACCGTCGCACCGGTGGCCGTGAGCGTGCCGTCACCCGGAAATGCCTGCCCAGCCTGCACACGCACCACATCGCCCACCACCAGGCGGCGTACCGATACAGGCTCAAAGCTGCCATCGGGTTTGCGCCGGTCACACACCTCGGGCAAGCGGTTCATCAGGTTGTCGAGGGCACCTGCTGTGCGGTCACGTGCCTTGAACTCCAGGTAGCGCCCTCCCATCAGGAAGAACACGAACATGGTCAGCGAGTCGTACCACACCTCGTGTCCCCATGGCCCGGTGGGGTCGAACGTGGCCAGCGAACTGGCCACGAATGTGACCACTATGCCAATCGACACTGGCGTGTCCATGCCCACGCGGCCTTGCTTCAAGTCGCGCCAGGCTCCACCGAAAAACGAGCCACTGGCAAACAGCAACACAGGCACGCTGAGCACCCAACTGGCCCAGCGCAGCAGGTGCTCGATGTCGGGCGGAATGTCGCCTGGCTCGGTGATGTAGGCCGGCCACGCGTACATCATCACCTGCATCATGCAGATACCCGCCACAAACAACCGCCACAGCACCTTGCGTGACTCGGCAATGCGCTGGGTGATGCTGAGGGCCTCATGCATGGGCAACAAGCGGTAACCCGTCTGGCCCACCGCCTGGGCAAGGGTGGAGGCGCGGGTGACAGCGGGGTCCCACTGGACGGTCAGCCGGCGGGTGGCAGCATGCACCTCAGCCTTGACAACGCCCGGCAAGTTGCACAGCGCACCCTCAACCGTGTCTGCACAGGCGGCGCAGTACATGCCTTGCACCATCAGCACCGATTGCGCCATGCGCTTGCCATCGATGTCAGCGAACTGGGTGAACTCGGTTTGCTCGACAGGGTCGTCCAGCACCGCGAAGTTGTCGGTAACGGTGAGCGGGCCCTTGGGCCGCTCGGCAAAAACAGCGTCCAACGCCAAAGCCTCGGGTTGGGCCTCCGCGCCGACCGTGTTGCGCCCTTGCAAGGGTGCGGTGGTGGCCTGATTCATGGCGGCGGAGGATATTTCACACAACGTCCGCGCCCGTTGACTTAAGTCAACAGTGGCGGGGCGACTGCGTATAGCCTAGTGCATGTGGGTATCTTTACTGACAAAGGCCCTTGGAATCCGCAGCCACAATCTGGCAGCAGCCCATTTCACACAACCAAAGGAGCACCCTCCATGTACAAGCGCATCCTCGTGGCCACCGACGGCTCCAAACTGTCCGACAAAGCCGTGGAACACGGCCTCATGCTGGCCGACCTGACCGGTGCAGAGCTCATCGCCGTGAAGGTGGTGCCCCGCTACCCCCAAACCTACTTTGAAGGTGGCGTGGCACTGGCGGCCGATGAAGTGGCCAAGATTGAAAAACAGTGGAACGACGAAGCACTGGAAGCCGTGAACGCCGTCAAGTCGGCTGGCCAGTTGCAAAACGTCAAGGTCAAGGCCACCACCGTGAGGTCCGACCTGATTGCCGAGGCCCTGATCGCCGCAGCCAAACGCCACAAGTGCGACCTGATCGTGATGGCCTCGCACGGCCGCCGTGGCTTGAAGCGCCTGCTGCTGGGCAGCGAAACCCAGCAGGTGCTGACGCATTCGCACATTCCCGTCTTGGTTTTGAGATAAAAAGCCTGCCTACCGCTTGACTGTCATAGTTTTCAAGCTACAAAAATAAAGCACCTGAAACGCCCCGCCGGGGGGCATCAGGTGCTTTTTTTCATCCCTTGAACAGGGCCTTGTGCTGGTCACGAAGCAGGTTTTTTTGGACCTTGCCCATGGTGTTGCGGGGCAATTCAGTCACCACAAAACACCGCTTGGGAATCTTGAAGTTGGCAAGTGCCGCTTTCAACGCAGCCAGCACGGCGTCGGGCTCCACCGATGCCCCCGGCTTGGCCGTGACCACCGCCACGCCCACCTCGCCAAAATCGGGGTGGGGCACGCCCACCACCGCGCTTTCGGCCACTCCGGGCAAGTCGTTGATGAAGCCCTCAATCTCTGCCGGGTACACGTTGTAGCCGCCACTGATGATCAGGTCTTTGCTGCGGCCCACAATCGTCACGTAGCCCCGCGCATCGACCTTGCCGACGTCGCCCGTCTTGAACCAGCCGTCGGCCGTGAACTCTTCGGCTGTTTTTTCAGGCATGCGCCAGTAACCGGCGAACACATTCGGGCCCTTCACCTGGATGTTGCCAATGTCGTCGCCCTCCACAGGGGTACCTTTGTCGGTCATCACACGCAAACCCACGCCGGGCAAAGCAAAGCCCACGGTGCCACCCCGACGCTCGGTTTCGGGCTGGCCCTGGGTGTTGAGGTGCCGGTCATCGGGCAGGCAGGGGTTGGACGTGAGCATGATGGTTTCCGACATACCATAGCGTTCCAGAATGGTGTGGCCCGTGCGCTGCTGCCATTCCTGAAAGGTTTCGATCAGCAGCGGAGCCGAACCGCTGATGAACAGGCGCATGTGGCGGCACGCATCGGCTGTGAGTGCCGGTTCGGCCAGCATTCGGGTGTAGAGCGTCGGCACGCCCATGAACACCGTGGCCTGCGGCAACCAGCGGATGACGGTTTTGGGGTCAAATTTGTTGAGCCACAGCATCTTGCTGCCGTTGATGAGTGCGCCGTGCATGGCCACAAACAGACCGTGCACATGGAAGATGGGCAGCGCATGGATGAGCACATCGCCGCCCTGCCCTTCGCTGCGCCAACCCCAATAGCCTTGAAGCACCTGGGCGTTGCTGAGCAGGTTGTGGTGCGTCAGCATGGCCCCCTTGCTGCGCCCGGTGGTGCCGCTGGTGTACAGAATGGCCGCCATGTCGTTCGGCGCTTTGACGGCGGTGGCGTGCTGGTTGCTGTGGTGTTTGGCGCGCTCCAACAGCGAGCCCGTGCGGTCGTCACCCAGCGTGAACACATGCTGCGTGCCCGCCTTGAAGGCAATTTTGCTCACCCAGCCAAAGTTGGCGGGGGTGCACACCACCACAGCAGGCTCGGCATTGCCCACAAAGTATTCGATTTCGCCGCTCTGATAGGCCGTGTTGAGCGGCAAAAACACATGGCCTGCGCGCAAGGTGGCGAGGTACAGCATCAGGGCCTCGACCGACTTTTCCACCTGCACCGCCACGCGGCTGGACGGAGGCAGGTCCAGTGAATCGAGCAAGTTAGCCAGCATGGCACTGGCATGGTCCAGGTCGCGCCACGAATAGCGCAAGCCGCTGTCGGTTTCAACGGCGGTCTGGTCAAGAGCGGCAGGAAAAGCGGACCTGAGCGCCGCAAACAAGTTGGCGTTTGTCATGTTTGGTTTGATTGAAATTCAGGCGGGCGTTTGGCCAAAAAGGCCGCGATGCCTTCGCGGTGTTCCGCGTCGGGGGCATAGGCGTAGGCGCCCTCCAGCAGGGTCGCAATGGCCGGGGTGGGGCCAAGCGGGTTCAGAGGTCCCAACGCTCGCAAGGTTTGCTTGTGTACGCGGGCCGTCAACGGGGCAAGGGTGGACACGCGTGCCGCCAGGGCACGCGCCTCGTCGGCCGCAGCGGCATCGGGCACCACAGTGCTCAGAAAGCCGCGCTGCTGCAGGAGCCCAGCAGGCAGCACGGCGGCCGCCAGCAGCATTTCGCGGGCCGACAGGTCACCCACAGCGGTGGCCACCAGCTGCGCTTCGCGCGGGGCCATCGGAAAGCCCAGGCGTGCAATCGGCGCACCAAAGCGAGCGCTCTGCCCTGCCAGCCGCAGGTCGCAGCAACTGGCCATCTCAACACCTGCACCCATGCAGTTGCCCTCAATGGCCGCTACCACGGGTATGTCGCAGGCCAGCATGGCAGACAGCCCGCCCCACACGTCGTTCTCGTGAAAGTCACGCAGGCTGGCTTCGTCAAAACGAAAGTCGGGGTATTCGGCGATGTCGCCGCCCGCACAGAAATGCCCCGCTTCCCCCTGCACCACCACGCAACGCAGGTGCGAGCGGCCGGGCAAATCCAGGAACAGTGCCTTGAGTTCGCGCCACATGCCCCGGGACATGGCGTTGAATTTGCCCGGATGCGACAGCGTGACCCACGCCACCGCACCCTCCTCGGCACAACGGATGTGGCCTGCCATGCGCTTCAGTCCAGCTTGGCTCCACTGGCCTTGACCACGGTGGCCCATTTGGCCAATTCGGCTTTCACAAAAGCATCGAACTGGGCACCCGTCAGGTTGGGGAATTCAGCGCCCTGGTTGGCCCACACGGCTTTGGCCTCATCGGTCTGGCATGAGCGGCGGATGTCTTCGATGGCACGGGCTTGCGCGTCCGCTGGTGTGCCCTTGGGGGCCCAAACGCCGTACCAGGTGCTCACGGTGTAGTCGGGCAGGCCCAATTCGGCAGAACAGGGCACGTCCGGGAAGGCTGCATTGCGCTTGGCACCCGACACCATCAGCGCTTTGATGCGCCCGCCTTTGATGTGGGCGGCAGAAGAACCCAGACCATCGAACATCATGTCCACATTGCCGGCGATCAGGTCTTGCAGTGCCGGCCCGGCGCCCCGGTACGGGATGTGGGTGATGAAGGTTTTGGTTTGCAGCTTGAAGAGCTCACCGGCCAAGTGGTGCGACGTGCCGCCGCCGGCCGAGCCGTAGTTCAGTTTGCCGGGGTTCTTGCGCACCTGCTCCATGAAAGCCTTGAAGTCACCGCCCGGCACGTTCTTGGGGTTGACCACCAGCACCTGTGGGACGCTGGCCACTTGGATGAGAGGCACCAGATCGCGCACCAGGTCGTAGTCGAGCTTGGCATACATGGCCGGTGCAATGGTGTGGTGCACGGCTCCCATGAACAGGGTGTAGCCATCGGGTGTGGCCTTGGCGGCCACACCTGCACCGAGGGTGCCACCGGCACCACCTTTGTTGTCGATGACCAGCGTTTTGCCAGTCAACTTTGAAAACTGGGCCGACATGGGGCGTGCAAACGCGTCTGTTCCACCACCGGCCGGGAACGGCACGATCATGGTCACGGGTTTGGTGGGCCAGGTGGACTGGGCATGCGCCCAGGGCACCAGCGAGCCGGCAGCACCGGCAAGGGCGGAGCGCAACACGGTGCGCCGGGAAGCAGACTGAGGAATGTGGGGTTTCATGTTTGTCTCCGGTTGTTGTGGTGAGTAAAACGGTGCCCGACTCAGTGCATCAGGCTCTTCACGGCCCGGGACGCGGCTATGCGTCCCTTGACCAATTGCGCCCTGTTGTCGTCGAGCTTGTCCAGATCGTAAAGGTAGTTGACCATCAGGCCCAGCGATTGCCGAATGCCCCGGGCCGACGGGTCTGCGGCCCAGTTGATGCGCTCCACGCGCGCCCCATTGCCCAAATGGAAGCGGGCCACGGGGTCAAGGGGTTCGTTCTGGCTCATCTCGCGGGTCAGGTAGCGGGCGGCCCACGCCAGCAAGTCTTGCTTCACGGACTCTGGCACCTGGCCATTCGGAGCCTTGGGCACCGCCTCGGCTGCTGCCAGAAGGTCGGCTGGGGCCTCGCGGCTCAACCAACTGCGCAGCCCTGGAATGGGCGAGAGCGTGGCAAAGGTTTTCAGGCGTGGAAACTCCGCTCTCAGCAACTCCACCACCCGTTTGATCAGCGAGTCGCCAAAACTCACCCCCCGTAAACCTGTTTGAGTGTTGCTGATGGAATAAAAAATGGCGGTGGTGGCGCGGTTGATGTCTGCAACGTCGGCAGACTCATCCAGCAGCGGGGTGATGCTGTCGGCCATGTGGTCCATCAACGCCACCTCGACAAAAATCAGCGGCTCGTCGGGCAGGCGCGGGTGAAAAAAGGCGTAACAGCGGCGGTCGCTGTCCAGCCTGTTCTTCAGGTCGGTCCAGCTTCGGATGTCGTGCACCGCCTCGTAGCGGATCAGTTTTTCAAGCAGCGATGCGGGCGAGTCCCAGTTGATGGGGCGCAGATCCAGAAAGCCCACATCGAACCACGTGGAAAACATGTATTCCATTTCCACGTCCAGCGCACGCAGGCGCCGGTCGGCTTTCAGGTGGGGCAGCAACTCGGCACGCAGGGCCACCAGAAACGGAATGCCATTGGGAAACGCACTGAAGCGCTGCAGCAGGCGCCGACGGGGAGACACGGTGGCGCGCCGGAAAAGCACCTCCGCAACGGGCTCGTCGGGCGTGCCCACGGCAGCGGCGTAGTCGGCCTGCGCGCGCCTGACCACGTCGGGGTCGGACATGAACTGCTCGCTCATCAGCAGCCAGGCATCGAAGCGCTGCGCAGCCGAGGCCTTGGCGTACCAGCCGGCCAGGGCCAGGGCCCTGCGGCCGCCTTCAACCTCGCTCACCTGCGGGTCGATCACCGCCTTCAGCTCCTTCAGGGTTCGCCTGAGCATGCGGGGCGACAAAGCCTCGTTGGGCAGCTTCAACTGGGCCGCCAGACGGTCGCGAATGCTGCGTCGCTCAGCCTGTGGGGGCACTTCTGAAGTTGAAGCAAACAAATCAATACCCGAAATCGGTACGCGGACTTTTGGTTCATTGTCTCGCTTCAGAATGGCCACGCTGCGCGACAGCCAGTTGGACGCCTTCATGTGCTCAGCCTTGTGGTTTGGTTGCGGGCCAGTTCGCGCAACGCGGCACGCTGGCGGGTGATGTGGGTGCGCATGGCCGCTTCAGCGCCCAGCGCGTCGTGGGCCTTCAGGGCAGCAAACACCGCCAGATGCTCAGACAGGCTCTGGTCCAGCCGCCCGGGCGCGTGCAGCTGCTGCAAACGGGCCAGCTTGACCATCTTGCGAAGGTCACCAATCACCTGGGCCAGCCAGCGGTTGTCGGCCAAGGTGATGATGGCCTCGTGAATGGCGAAGTTGGCTGCGTAGTAGTCGTTGATGCGGCGGGCCTGTGCGTGGTCCGTCAAGCGCGTATGAAGTACCTCCAGCGCGGCCAGGTCGGCATCGGTGGCGCGCAATGCGGCCTGGTGGGCGCACTGCCCTTCCAGCAGCGCAATGACAGGGAACATGTCGTCCAGGTCTTGCTCGGTCACTTGGTTCACGCACCAGACCCTCGGCCGCAAGCACCTTCAAGGCCTCGCGCAGCGGTGTGCGGGAAATGCCCAGGCCCTCGGCCAAAGCCACCTCGTCCAGAAACGCCCCAGGCACCAGTTCGCCTGAAAAAATGCGCTCGCGCAGCGTGTGGGCCACGTCATCGTGCAGCGGTGTGGGAATGGGGCGCATGGCAGCAGCGAGTAATTTCTTGTAATTAGCCGTAATTATGCGTAATCACAATCAGATCTACCACCGTGGATACCCTCGGGCCCACAGAACCTGAACACCTAAGACACCCGCGCGCAGCGGGAAGAACGCCCTCGTCAGCGCTGGCGCCCCATCCAAACCCAAAGGGCGGCACCACCCACGATCATCGGCACACACAGCCACTGCCCCATGCTCATGCCCAGCGCCAACAAACCCAGGTGGGCATCGGGCTCACGGAAGTACTCGGCCACAAAACGGAACACGCCGTAACCGAACACAAAAGCAGACGCCACCTGGCCAGGCTTGTGTTCCTTACGTGCGTACAGCCACAGCAACACAAACAGCAGCAGGCCCTCCATCAGGAACTGGTACACCTGCGAAGGGTGGCGTGGCAAGTCGCCCGCACCGCGAAACACCATGGCCCAGGGCAACGAGGGGTCTGCCACGCGGCCCCACAGTTCACCGTTGATGAAGTTGCCCACCCGCCCGGCGGCCAGGCCGGTTGGCACGCAAGGGGTCACAAAGTCCATCACCTGCAAAAACGGGCGCTGACGCGACCGCGCAAACCACACCATGGCAACGATCACTCCCAACAAGCCACCGTGAAAACTCATCCCCCCCTGCCACACGGCAAAAATTTCCAAAGGGTGGCTCAGGTAGTAGGCTGGCTTGTAAAACAGGCAGTACCCGATGCGCCCGCCCAGCACCACGCCCACCACGCCGAGAAACAGGATGTCCTCCACATCGCGCCGCTGCCACACGCCCGCCTGAGACAATGCGGCAAACGGGGGGTGAGACAGCCGCCGAAAACCCAGAAACAGGAAAAGGCCGAACGCGGCCAGGTAAGTCAGGCCGTACCAGTGAACGGCCACTGGCCCCAGTTGCAGGGCGACGGGATCGATAGAGGGGTGCTGAAGCATGCGCGGCATTGTGCCAGCGCGGGTGTTTCCCCCGGGCAAACCCTCTTTTCAGGGTGTGTGGCGTGGCAGGGTCTGCAAAAACGCTTCGTCGCGCTTCGACAGCAGGCCTTGGGCGCGTGCATGCACCAGCAACTCGGGCCGCAGGGCCGCAGTGGTTTGCAGGCTTTGCTCGCGGCGGTGGCGGGCAATGCGCTCGTGGTTGCCTGACAGCAGCACGTCGGGCACCCGCTGCTCGCCTTGCGGGCCCGCCC
>JAIFMP010000127.1 GCA_020048405.1 Hydrogenophaga sp. | reverse complement strand
GCGGCAACCCTGCCCGCAACCAAGCCCTGAGGCGCACGACACCATGTGGTTCACCCAGGTATCGTTGCGCAACCCGGTCTTTGCGACCATGGTGATGCTGGCGTTTGTGGTGATGGGGCTGTTCAGCTTCCAGCGCCTGCAGGTAGACCAGTTCCCCAGCATCGACTTTCCCGTGGTGGTGGTCACCACCGAATATCCCGGTGCGGCACCTGAAATCGTCGAGACCGAAGTCACCCAGAAGGTGGAAGAAGCGGTCAACACCATTGCCGGCATCAGCAGCCTGACTTCGCGCAGCTACCAGGGCCAGTCGGTGGTCATCATCGAGTTCGGGCTGCACATGCAGGCGCGCAAAGCGGCTGAAGACGTGCGGGAAAAAGTGGCCCTGCTGCAGCCCAGCCTGCGCGACGAGGTGAGCGACCCCAAGGTGCTGCGCTTCGATCCGGCCGCGCGCGCCATCTGGTCGGTCGCCGTCTTGCCCGATGCCAGCCAGGGCAAGGCACCGAACGCAGCCGAATTGACCCAGTGGGCAGAGCAGACCTTCAAAAAACGGCTTGAAAACGTGCGGGGCGTGGGTGCCGTGACCGTGGTGGGCGGCACACGCCGGGCCATCAACATCGAACTGTTGCCGCAGGCCATGGAAGCGTTTGGCGTGAGCGCCAGCGAAATAGCCACCGCTGTGCGAACCGAAAACCAGGACGCGCCATTGGGAACGCTGCGCAACCGCGACCAGGAACGCGTGGTGCAGGTGCAGGCCCGTGTTGCCAACCCGGCAGAGTTTGCGCAGATCATCGTTGCACGGCGCAATGGGCAAGCCGTCCGCCTAGGTCAGGTGGCACGCGTTGTGGACGGCACGGTGGAGCAGGAAAACCTGGCCCTGTACAACGGTGAACGCACCCTGCTGCTGCAAGTGCAAAAAACGCAGGACGAAAACACAATTGCAGTGGTCAACGGCCTGCAGGCCACACTCAAGGAGATGCAGGCCCAGTTGCCAGCCGGGTATCGGCTGCAAGAGGTGCAAGACGGCTCACGCCCCATCCGCGTGGGGGTGAACAATGTCAGGCAAACACTGATTGAGGGCGCCATCCTCACCGTGCTGATCGTGTTCCTGTTCCTGAACTCGTGGCGCTCCACCATCATCACGGGGCTGACGCTGCCGATCGCGCTGATTGGCACCTTCATGGTGATGAACCTGTTTGGATTCACCATCAACATGATCACGCTCATGGCCTTGAGCCTGTGTGTGGGCTTGCTGATTGATGACGCGATCGTGGTGCGCGAAAACATCGTGCGCCACCTGCAAATGGGCAAGACCGCCTACAACGCCGCCATGGATGGCACGCGGGAAATCGGGCTGGCGGTGCTGGCCACCACGCTGTCCATCGTGGCGGTGTTTCTGCCCATCGGGTTCATGGAAGGGAAATTCGGCATCACCGTGGCGGCGGCCATTCTCATTTCCATGTTCGTGAGCTTCACGCTGGACCCGATGTTGTCCTCCGTGTGGCACGACCCTGCGGTACACAGCCACGGCCATCCGGCGGGGGCACGCAAGGGCTGGTACGACAAATCCATTGGCCGCGTCACGGGCTGGATTGACCGCATGCAGGACGATCTGGCCCACCGCTATCAGCAAGTGTTGGCATGGTCTCTGAACCACAAGCGGGCCACTGTGGCCATGGCAACGGGTGTGTTCGTGGCCAGCGTGACGCTGGTGCCGTTGCTGGGCACCGAGTTTGTGCCCAAGGCAGACTTCTCGGAAACCTCGCTCACCTTCCACACACCCGCCGGGTCATCCCTCGAAACCACCGAAGCCAAAGCCAGGCAGGTGGAGGCCATCGTGCGGGAATTCCCAGAAGTGCGCTACACCCTGGCCACGCTGAACACTGGCAACGCGCAAGGCAAGATCTACGCAAACATCTACATCCGCCTGGTGGACCGCAAAGAGCGCACCGTCAATGCCGACAAGCTGTCGGCCAAGCTGCGGGAGCGTTTGCGCAGCGTGGGGGGTATCAACGTCACCCACGTCGGCCTGCTCGATGCGGTGGGTGGCAACAAGCAGGTGGAGTTTTCCCTGCAAGGCCCCGACCTGAAAGAACTGGAGCGCCTGACCCGCCGGGTGATGGAACAGATCCGCCCGACTGCCGGGCTGGTTGATCTGGATTCATCGGTGAAAGACAACAAACCCACGGTGGACCTGCGGCTCAACAGCGCAGCAGCGTCCGACCTTGGTGTGGGTGTGAACACCCTGGCCACTGCACTTCGCACACTGGTGGCGGGGCAGACGGTGGGCAACTGGCGGGCGGCTGACGACCAGACCTACGACGTGATCGTGCGGCTGGCAGGTGCAGACCGTCAGGATCCCCAGGACCTCGCCCGACTGCCACTGGTGGTGGGGGCACAGGCCGACGGCAGCGCGCGCGTGGTACGCGTGGGCCAAGTGGCCACCGTGACCGAATCGACCGGTGCCAACCAGATCAACCGGCGCAATCTCACGCGTGAGGTGTCCATCAACGCCAACGTTTACGGGCGCACGGCGGGCGAAGTGTCGGCAGACATACGCCAGGTGCTCGACGCCACGCCCTTCCCTCCTGGCTACCGCTATCAGTTTGGTGGCTCCACCAAAAACATGCAGGAGTCGTTCGGCTATGCCGTCTCGGCATTGGCCATGGCGGTCATCTTCATCTACATGATCCTGGCCAGCCAGTTCAAGAGCTTCCTGCAGCCGCTCGCGCTCATGACCTCCTTGCCACTGACGCTCATTGGCGTTGTGCTGGCGTTGATGGCTTTTGGCTCCAGCATGAGCATGTTTTCGGTCATCGGCATCATCATGCTGATGGGCTTGGTCACGAAAAACGCCATCCTGCTGGTGGACTTTGCCATCCGTGCGCGTGAAGGCACCCCCGACCACCCGGCCATGGGCCGCACTGAGGCACTGCTGATGGCAGCAAAGGTGCGTTTGCGGCCCATTCTGATGACCACCCTGGCCATGGTGTTTGGCATGGTGCCCCTGGCGTTTGCCTTGTCGGAAGGTTCCGAACAGCGCTCACCCATGGGGCAGGCCGTGATCGGAGGGGTCATCACCTCGTCCATCCTCACCCTGGTGGTCGTCCCGGTCGTGTACTGCTACATGGACGATCTGGCCCAGTGGCTGCGACGCCGGTTCGGTGCGCCGGTAAAATCAGGGACCATCGGTTAATATACCCTACGGAGTATCAAAATGAGTGCCAACAGCCCTAGCCCAACCGCCGCCAACCTCGACATCGCCAAAGCCCGCTTCAACATGGTGGAGCAGCAAGTGCGGCCGTGGGATGTGGCCGACTCAGCTGTGTTGGGCCTGCTGAGCAGCTTGCCCAGGGAAGAGTTCGTGCCGGCCGCCTTCCGCAGCATGGCGTTCGCCGACCTTGACATCCCATTGACAACACCGGCCGAACCCGGCAAATCCATGCTGCCGCCCAAGGTACAGGCCCGTCTTCTGCAAGACGCCGCCGTACAAGCAACAGAGACTGTGTTGGAAATCGGAACCGGTTCTGGCTATATGGCAGCCATGCTGGGCAGTCAGGCGAAAGCCGTGCGCAGCATCGAGATTGATGGGAACCTGGCTGCACAGGCCCGGGCAAACCTCCAGAGAGCAGGCATCACCAACGTGGATGTGGTCCATGCCAATGCGGCGGCGGAAGGTTTCAGGGCTTGCGAAACCGACGCACCGTTCGACGTGATCGTCCTGGGCGGCTCGGTGGCTGAGGTACCCCCTTACCTGCTGAACCTTCTGCGGGTTGGTGGTCGATTGGTCGGTATTGTCGGCAATGAACCCATGATGCGTGCCACGTTGGTCACGCGCGCCTCCGAACAAGCCTTCACGACCGAGCAGCCTTGGGACTACGTGGCGCCGCGCTTGGTGGGCTTCCCGCAGGCCGATGCCTTCCGTTTCTGAAACTTTCACCCGAAGCAACCCACATGCAGCAACTGCAAGCAGGCCAAGTGTCAGACTGGGCCCAGAAAATGACCGCCGCCAACCCGGCGTTGACGCCCATCGTTCTGGATGTGCGCGAGGCCTGGGAAGTTCAGACTGCATCGGTACCAGGCGATGAGGCCAGCAACGGATTCAAGCTCGTGCACATGCCCATGCGCACGGTCCCTGCCCGCTACCCTGAGATCGACCGTCACCAACCAGTGGCGTGCCTGTGTCACCACGGTGCACGCAGCATGCAGGTGGCTTATTTCCTGGAGCAAAACGGCTTCACCCAGGTGGCCAACGTACAGGGCGGTATCAATGCGTGGGCCAGCCAGCACGATCCACGGATTCCTTTGTACTGAGTCGTGGCCGCTGGCATCAGACCCATACACCCACACTTTCAGGACCTTTCAATGACCGCTTTGCTGCCCACCTCCAGTCTGCCTATCGTCCCGTGCGGCACCCCTCTCACCATCCGACGATTCACCGGCAAGTGGTCGAGCGTTGGTCTCGCGGTGGTATTGATGTGCAGCGGTGCCGCCAGCCAGGCGCAATCACTTTCAGCGCTGTACGAGTCTGCACGAGGCTTTGATGCGACCTACCAAGCTGCCAAGTCAGCGTATGACGCCGCACAGGCAAAAGCAGACCAGGCCCGAGCCGGTTTGTTGCCTACCGTGGGCCTGAACTCTTCCGCCAGTTGGAGTGACATCAACAACGCGTCCCCTGTGCCGGACCGCAACGTCAACAGCCAGAGCGTTGCAGTGGCTGCATCGCAGCCGCTCTACCGCCCCGCCAACCGCTTGAGTTTCGAGCAGGGACAGAAGTCGTTGGTGGTCGCCCAGGCCCAACTCAACGCGGCAGAGCAAGACCTGATCATCCGCACAACGCAGGCCTATTTCGACGTTCTGGCTGCGCAAGACACCCTCACGTTTGTCAAAGCCCAGAAAACCGCCGTCTCGGAGCAATTGGCCTCCGCCAAGCGCAACTTTGAAGTGGGCACGTCCACGGTGACCGATTCACGGGAAGCGCAAGCCAAGTTCGATCTGGTGGTTGCCCAGGAAATCGCAGCCGAGAACGACTTGCGAGTCAAAAAGCTGGCTCTGGATCAACTGGTAGGCAAACCAGGCACAGACCCCCGCCCACTGGCCATGCCCGTCGCGTTGCCAGCGACCGTCCCCGATGATGTGACACAGTGGGTGAACCGCGCAGAAACCACCCACCCAGGTGTCAAGCAGGCGCAAACGGCCCTTGAAATTGCTCAGCTGGAAACGCAAAAAGCACAGGCAGGCCATGGCCCCACCCTGGACCTGACGGCGCAGTACCAATTGGCCCGTTCGCCATCCACCGTCACGGGCAATCAGTTGCGCAGCAACACGGCCACCGTCGGATTGGCTTTCAACATGCCCCTGTTTGCAGGTTATGCCATCCAAAACCGGGTCAAGGAAACGCTGGCTCTGGAGGAAAAATCTCGCGCAGACGTCGACGCAGCCAAGCGAACCGTGGCCCAGGCAACCCGCGCTGCGTTCTTTGGTGTGGAATCGGGCAAGGGACAGGTCAAAGCCCTGGAAGCAGCAGAGGCCTCCAGCCAAAGTGCGCTCGATGCCAACAAATTGGGCTACCAGGTGGGCGTTCGCATCAACATCGACGTGCTGAATGCCCAAAGCCAACTGTTCCAGACCAAACGCGACCTGGCAGTAGCCCGTTACAACGTGTTGCTGGGCGGATTGAAACTGCGGCAGGCCAGCGGCAACCTCACGGCAGACGACCTGAATGCGGTCAACGCGCTGGTGGCGCGCTGACCCAACGAGCCACGGCAGCCGCCATCCGTTCGGCTGCTCCCTTGTGGGCGTGGGCAAACGCCATGCCCGCATCCGAGGCGCGTTGACGTTCATGCGGTGAACGCAACCACGCCACCGCAGCCAGCAAGCCCTCGGCCATGTCGGCTGCGCGAACAGCAGCACCAGAATTCAACGCCTGTTCAGCGGCATCGGCAAAGTTGTGGGTATGGGGGCCCAACACCAAGGGGCAGCCACATGCGGCAGCTTCAATGAGGTTTTGGCCGCCCATTGGCGCAAAACTGCCCCCCAGTAAAGCCACATCTGCCATGGTGTAGTACAGCGCCATGTCGCCCAACGAGTCTCCCAGCCACACCACGGGCTTGCCTGCAGCAGATTGAGAGGGAGGTGGGCCGGTTTCACCCCAGGTGCTGCGGCGCAAACACTCAAAACCTTGGGCTAACACCAGTTCCGCCACCTCATCGAAGCGCTGGGGGTGCCGTGGCACGATCAACCAGTGAATGGCCGCAGCATCGATCGATTCAACTTTCGGAGCTGAAGAGTCAATACCATCAAGCGACAGAGCCAGAATTTCCTTCAAAAATAACAACTCCTCACCTTCTCGACTGCTGGCCAGCATGATGGTGAAGGGCCAGCCGCCAACGCAAGCCTGACGCCAGCACTTTGCCAAGGCCAGGTGTGCCGGGTTGGGAGCGGCGTCAAACTTCAGGTTACCCCACGCCTCCCGGGCAGGTGCACCCAATTGGCGCAGGCGTTGGGCGTCGGGTTCGCTTTGCGCGCACACCTCGGTCAAACCTGCATAAGCCGGGCCAGACAACGCAGGCCAGCGCAACGCTTTCGCAAATGAGGTTTCATTCAGGCGGGCATTGACCAACACCATTGGGATGCCCCGGCGATCGCATGCCTGCATCAACTGCGGCCATACCTCGGTTTCCATCAGCACTCCCACCTGGGGTCTGAAGTGAGACAGAAAACGGTTGACCGCACCTGGGGTATCCCAGGGGAACCAGCTTTGTACGTCTCCGTCTTGCAGCAGCCCTGCCCCTTCTGCAAGCCCAGTGGCGGTGGAGTGGGTCAGCAGCAGGCGCATGCCAGGCAATTTGTCGCGCAAAGCCCTCAGCAGCACTGCCGCTGCCCGGGTTTCGCCCAGCGACACAGCGTGCAACCACACCAAAGGCTGACCGACGGACACCATGGGTCGGGCAGGCAAGCTGTGCCCAAACCTCTGGTCCACGCCATAGGCGTAGCCAGGTTCCAGGCGGGCACGACGCGAGAGTTTGAAGCGCAAGAGCGGCTGCAACGCCCACATGACCCAGCCGTACACCCACAGGGTGCAGCGTACGCGCAAGTTCACGCGACGTCGCCTTGTGCCCACAGGCGGCGGTACACGCCGGCAATGCCATCGGCCTCAGCTTGCAGCGAAAAACGCTGTGTGACCGTGTCCCTGGCCCGCTGGCCCATCGCCTGCAAGGCGACAGGATCACCCATCAACCGGGACAGGATTTGGGCCAGCGCATTGGCATCGCCGGTGGGCACCAGTTCTCCGTTGATTCCGGGCTGCACCAACTCTTCGAAGGCACCGGTACGGGAACAGACCAATGCGCAACCGGTAGAGGCGGCTTCAAATGGAGTCAGGCCAAAAGGCTCGTAGCGCGGACAAGCCACACACAGCAGGCACCGCTGGTACCAGCGATGCACTTCGCCCGACGGCACTTCGCCCAGAAACACGACGCGATCGCTCAGTCCTGCGGCAGCGATGCGGGCTTTGAGCTCGGCCTCGTAGGCCTGGTGTTTGGGCTGGGCGAGACCGGCGATGACAGCAGTGAAGTCCGGGAAAGACGGCAGTGCTTGCAGCATGGCGTCCACGTACACGTCGGTGCCTTTGTCGTGCCGAACCCGGCCAAACACACCAATACCGTAGCGCCCCGGCAACCCACTGTCAGCCCAGGCAGATGCTTTGTCCACGAACCCAAATCGATTGAGGTCGATGCCGTGATGTACCACAGCCGTCGTGTTGGGCACACAGTCAGCCGCCTTTTGCGTGGTGGAGATCACCGCATCCATGCGCGAAATGAGCCAACGCGGAAAAGCCCCATGCACGTGCTGCGCCGCCGAAGTGAACACCAACCTGACGGGCAGGCGAAGCACATCGCGGGCCCAGAGGCCTGCCATCATTTCGTGGTCGCGCCGCACATGCCAGATGCGAAAAGGCCGACCGGCCGGTGGTTTTCTTGAGAGGCGAATGGCTTGGCCCAGTGTCAGGCCGGGTACCCCGTTTGACTGCGTGGTGCCGCAATACCCCAGCCGCCACTGCGTCATCTGCAGCGGCACCAAGGCATTCACCGTAGCGGATACACCGGTGTAGCGCTTCTTCAGGTTGAACACAATGACCTCAGGGTCATCGCTGAGGCCGGGATGAAGTGACATTCGGCGTACAGGCGTCGGTCAGTGCGCAGACGCGCCAACCACGGCGTCAGGCTTGACGGTTTTGAGCAGAGAGAGCATCTCGGCCTCGATGCAGTGCAAGGCCTCAGGCGTGTGCCCTTCGAAGCGCAGCACCAGCACGGGCGTGGTGTTCGAGGCACGGATGAGCCCAAAACCATCGGGCCAGTCCACCCGAAGGCCATCGATGGTGGACACCCTGGCAGGTGCAGCAAAGGCCGTGTGCTGCAGCTTGCGCACCACCTCGTGGGGTTCGCCCTCGGCACACGCCACGTTCAGTTCAGGTGTGCTGAAGCTGGTGGGCAGCGCATCCAGCACGGCCGACGGGTCGGAAGAGCGGCTCAGGATTTCCAGCAGGCGTGCACCGGCGTAGGTGCCATCGTCAAAGCCATACCAGCGCTCCTTGAAGAAGATATGGCCACTCATTTCCCCGCCCAAGGGCGAGTTGATTTCCTTCATGCGGGCCTTGATGAGCGAATGCCCCGTTTTGAACATTTCGGCCACACCACCGGCCGCCTCGATGGCTGGGGCCAGGCGCTGGGTGCATTTCACGTCGAACAATATGGTGCCACCGGGCACGCGGCTGAGCACGTCCTGGGCAAACAGCATGATTTGCCGGTCAGGAAAGATGTTGTTGCCCTGGCGGGTGACGATGCCCAGGCGATCGCCGTCGCCGTCAAACGCCAGCCCCAGTTCGGCCCCGCTGGTGGCCAGCGCGGCCATCAGGTCTTCCAGGTTTTCGGGCTTGCTGGGATCGGGGTGGTGGTTGGGGAAGTTGCCATCCACCTCGCTGAACAGCTCTGTCACCTCGCAACCCAGGGCGCGGAATATGCCTGGTGCAGATGCACCTGCCACGCCGTTGCCACTGTCGATCACAATTTTCATGGGCCGGGCCAGCTTCACATCGCCTGCGATGCGCAGCGCGTAGTCCTCATCCACCCTCACCTGCCGAATGCTTCCGCCGGGCACCAGAGCCCAACTGTCGGCCTCGATGGTGCGGCGCAGCGCTTGAATGTCTTCGCCGTAAATGGCCTTGCCTGCCAGCACCATCTTGAAGCCGTTGTAGTCCTTCGGGTTGTGGCTGCCCGTCACCTGAATGCCACTTCTGCACAAGGTGTGGGCTGCAAAGTACAGCATGGGTGTGGTGACCAGACCCACGTCCAGCACCTCGATGCCGGCAGCGGCTAGACCCCGCATCAGCGCCTGGCTCAAGGCCGGTCCGCTCAGGCGGCCATCGCGGCCCACGGCCACCTGCGTTTCGCCCTGAGCCCGGGCGGCCGTGCCGAACGCCTTGCCCAAAGCCTCGGCCATGGGTTCATTGAGGTCGAGCGGCACCACGCCACGGATATCGTAGGCTTTGAATACGGAAGCTGAAACTTGCATGAAAAATCCCTGAAAACAGGCCTTGTTTGGCTATGCGCAGGATTGTAGGCGGGGCCCTCTGCCACAGCGGGACTGGCGACCCCCCATCTGGCGCAGGCACAGGTCCGGAAATGGCCACATTTCCGGCTTCGGCTGTGTACGATGCCCTTCATGCCCACCGCCCCGCCAACACCCGAAGCACAAGCAGACAACCCCGACGCCTGCTACCTGGCGCTGGCTGCCCGCGATGCGCGCTTTGACGGCCTGTTTTTCACCGGCGTGACTTCCACTGGCATTTACTGCCGCCCCATTTGCCGCGTGCGCACCCCGACACGCAGCAACTGCCTGTTTTTCAACAGGGCCGCACAGGCGGAACAGGCGGGGTTTCGGCCGTGCCTGCGCTGCCGCCCGGAGTTGGCGCCGGAGGCGAGACCTTGGTCCACGCAGGATGCCGGCACCGTGCTGCTGAGTCAGGCCGTGACATTGCTGCGGCAACCCGATGCGCCCTGGGCGTCACAGCTTGCCGGTGGGTCCTCGGTCGCCGCTCTGGCTGCACGCCTGGGCATCAGCGACCGGCATCTGCGGCGGCTGTTCAAGACCGGGTTGGGCGTGTCACCGCTGCAATACCTGCAAACCCAGCGTCTGCTGACCGCCAAGCAACTGCTCACCGACACCCGCTTGCCCATGAGCGAGGTGGCACACCAGAGTGGCTTTGGCAGCGTGCGCCGCTTCAACCAAGCACTCAAAACCCACTACGCCCTCACGCCGGGAGCCATGCGCCGCTCCGAGGCTGCGCAGGGCACACAGCCCCACACCCGCCTGACCCCGGCCTACCGCCCGCCTTACGACATCCAAGCCCTTTTGACCTATCTTCACCAGCGCGCCCTGCCCGGTGTGGAAGTCATTGACTTGGAACATCTGAGCATCACCCGAACGCTGCGCATGGCTTCGATTGACAGCCTTGGCCAGCCGCACACCGGCTGGTTGCGCGTGGTGTTTGATGCCAACCAGCCCAAAGTGTGTTTGGAGGTCAGCGAAAGCCTGGGCAGCAACCTCCCTGCCCTGATCCGCCTGGTGCGGCATTGGTTGGATCTGGATGCCGAACCACTCGCCTTGGCCCGCACACTGTGCGATGACTTTCCAGCCGCGGCAGGGATTCGCTTGCCCGGCTGTCTGGACGGATTCGAGCTGACCGTGCGTGCGGTGCTGGGCCAACAAATCACCGTCAAGGCGGCCAACCGACTGATGGCGCACCTGACGAATGCACTGGGCAGCCCAGTGGAAACACCCTGGCCGGGCTTGGACAAGCTGGTGCCCACGCCTTCAGAGGTGTTGCGCACACCCGATGAGGTGCTGGGCCAATTGGGCATCATCGGCCAGCGCCAGCGGGCCCTGAAGGCATTGGCTCACGCCGTGTTGCATGAGGGCTTGTTGCTGGACCCCGCAGCCAACCCGCAGCGAACAGAGGCTGCGTTGCTCGCCCTGCCGGGCTTTGGCCCTTGGACCAGCAGCTATGTGGTGATGCGGGCGCTGCACTGGCCCAACGCCTTTCCCGCCCAGGACGTGGCGCTGCAAAAGGCCTTGGGCACACGCCAGCAAACGCAGGCGGCCAAAGCCACTGAAGCGCGTGCCAACGCATGGCAACCCTGGCGCAGCTACGCTGCCATGTGCCTTTGGCAGGGCAAAGCGACGCTTGATGCAGACAATTTTATATAGCTTAATAGTCAATACAGTCAAGCGATAAGGCACATTTTTATATGAAATTCAGAACCACGTTGGCGTCAATGACAGCGCCCACCCCGCTCGGGCCAGTGTTGATGGCCGCTTCCGCACATGGCCTGGCAGGCTTCTGGTTTGTGGGGCAACGTCACATGCCCGACAGCACTGGCTGGCTGACCGATGCGCAACACCCTGTACTGCTGCAAACGCAACGCGAGGTGGAAGCCTATTTTCTGGGTCAGCGCACGACGTTCGAGGTGCCTCTGGACCTGAGCCACGGCACTGAATTTCAGCAAGAGGTGTGGCAGGCGCTGCTGCGCATTACGCCTGGCGACACCAGCCATTACGGCGCCTTGGCAACCCAGTTGGGTAGGCCAAAAGCCAGCCGTGCGGTGGGTGCTGCCGTCGGGCGCAACCCCATCAGCATTCTGGTGCCCTGCCACCGGGTCGTGGGTGCGGGCGGGCAGTTGACCGGTTACGCTGGCGGGCTTGACCGCAAGCTGGCCTTGCTGCAACTTGAAAGTGCTGTTTGAACTCACCCACGCCCGCCAGCCCCAGCTGGATCAAAGACTTTGTGCTGCTGGCCGCCATCTGGGGCTCATCGTTTTTGTTCATGCGAATGGGAGCGCTGGAGTTCGGTGCCCTGCCCACAGCAGCGGTACGTGTGGCCATTGCGTCTGCGTTCTTGTGGCCGCTGCTGCATTGGCGGGGTCAGAGCCCCGCACTCAAACAGCACTGGCGGCCCGTTTTTGCTGTCGGGTTGCTGAACTCCGGCATTCCTTTTGCCTGCTACTCGTACGCCCTGCTGTACATCAGCACGGGGTTGTCCTCCATCCTGAACGCCACGGTGCCTCTGTTTGGGGCATTGGTGGCATGGATCTGGCTCAAGGACCGACCCAATGCGCTGCGGATCACGGGGCTGGCCGTCGGTTTCGCAGGCGTCGCCATGCTGGCATCGGGCAAAGCCAGTTTCAAGCCCGATGCATCGGGCATGGCATCGGGTTGGGCTGTGGTGGCCTGTCTGGTAGCCACGCTGTGCTACGGCATCGCGGCCAGCTTCAGACCAACCAGCCCGATGCCGATCTGCTGGACTTGCTGTGTCATGTTGCTTTTAACGCCCCACTACTGACGCGCCGCCAACGTGCTGAAAAGCTGCGTCGTGACAAGTCAGACTTTTTTGACCAATACAGCGATGAGGCACGGCAGATTTTGAACGAGCTACTGGACAGGTACACCGAAAACGGCACCGACCAACTCCGCCTACCCGACGCGCTGCGCATTGCTCCGATTTCCAATCACGGCAACGCGATGGAAATTGCGGCGAAATTTGGCGGGCCAGAACAACTGCGCATGGCCGTAACACAGATGCAAGCCACCCTTTACCCATAGGCAAACGATGGAACAAGATACGACTCTCTGGGGCATTCATGCTGGCAAGACAGGCGATGCTGAATCGCTTTTTATTGACAACAAGATAATCGCGCTCGGTTGGGCTGAGGTTGGTGATCTAACTAGCATTCCCAAGACACGGGAAGCATTCAAATCACACTACTTATCAAAATTACCTCTTACGAAACCCGCTGCGCTACCCGGCTCGGCTGGTCAGCTATTCAGATTTGTGAATGAGATGAAAGTCGGTGATCTGGTTGCATTCCCAGCCAAGCACACAAAGACTATTCATTTGGGGGAAATTATTGGGGAGTATCAGTACAGCCCCGGTAACTCGAAGGGATACCCCAACCAACGTGCGGTCAAATGGTTGAAAGAATTACCTCGCACGCATTTTTCACAAGGCGCACTCTACGAAATCGGTTCTGCCTTATCGCTGTTCACTGTTAAGACCTACTCAGAAGAGTTCTTTGCTGCGATTGAGTCTAAGTGTGTCCCGACCCCCATTCCTGCGTCTGAAGACAAGACAGTTGCAGATGTAAAACATGATGTTGAGGAGTCAACAAGCGACTTCATTCTCAAGATTCTGGCCCAGGAAACAAAGGGTCATCCATTCGCTGACTTTGTTGGCAACCTTTTGCAGACGATGGGATATCGAACTCGCGTGTCACCTCCCGGTGTGGACGGTGGTATTGACATAGTTGCACACAGGGATGAACTCGGCTTTGAGCCACCCATCATTAAAGTTCAAGTGAAAAGTTCGGTTGGGAGTATCGGCGACCCGGTCATCTCCCAACTTTATGGAAAAGTCGCTCAATCTGAGTTCGGGCTGTTTGTCACTTTGGGCACTTTCACAAGTCAAGCAGTCCAATTCGCTCGCGCCAAACATAACCTGCGGCTGATTGATGGTGATGCACTGGTGCAATTGATCCTCGAACACTATGAGCAACTCGATTCCAAGTACAAGGGGCTGATCCCTTTACGCCGTATGTACGTCCCTGAAACAGCAGGCTCTGACCAAGAATAAGAACCATAGATGGCAACCAAAAAAAACACCCAACCGCAAACCACAGCCCAACAACTCGGCTCCATCATCAAGTCCGCACGCGACATCATGCGCAAGGACAAGGGACTGAATGGTGATGGCGACCGCCTGCCCATGCTCACATGGATGATGTTCCTGAAATTTCTGGATGACCATGAGCAAGTACGTGAAGCCGAAAGCCAACTGGCTGGCGAAAAGTTCAAGCCCGCTATTGAAGCGCCTTACCGTTGGCGTGACTGGGGTGCAACAAAAGAAGGTTTGACGGGTGACACGCTGATTGCGTTCATCAATCAAGATGAAGCCATGCGCCCCGATGCCACACGCGGCCCCGGATTATTCAAATACCTGCGCGAAATGCAAGGCACCAAGTCGCATGACAGACGCGACACCATTGCCGCCGTGTTTCGCGGGATGGTCAACCGCATGATTAACGGCTACCTACTGCGCGACGTATTGGGCAAGTTAGACGGCATCCACTTCAATGCCAGCGAAGAACTGGAAGTGCTTGGCCGCACGTATGAGACCCTGCTGCGCGAAATGCGTGATGCGGCCGGGGATGCTGGTGAGTTCTACACCCCTCGCCCCGTAGTTCGTCTGATGGTTGAACTGGTCAATCCACAATTGGGTGAAGTGGTTCTTGACCCCGCGTGCGGTACGGGCGGATTTTTGGTGGAAAGCTATACGCACCTTGCGAAACAAGCCACCACCGTTAAGAAGCGCCAACAGCTTCAACAAAGCAGTATCCAAGGCTGTGAAGCCAAACCACTGCCCTATCTGCTGGTGAACATGAACCTGCTGCTGCACGGTTTGGAATCACCCGACATTGACTCTGGAAACGCATTGCGCTTTCCACTCAAGGAAATTGGCGACCGTGAACGGGTGGACGTGATTCTGTCCAATCCCCCATTTGGCGGCGAGGAAGAACGCGGCATTCTTGGTAACTTCCCCGATGACAAGCAAACCGCCGAAACCGCCCTACTGTTTCTGCAACTCATCATGCGCAAGTTACGCAGGCAACCCGCCGGCCGAGCCGCCGTCGTTGTGCCCAATGGAACTTTGTTTGCAGACGGCATCTGCGGTCGTATCAAGCAGGAGCTGCTGACCGAGTTCAACTTGCACACCATCGTGCGTTTACCCAACGGTGTGTTTGCGCCGTACACCAACATCCCCGCCAACCTGCTGTTCTTTGACCGCAGTGGCTCCACCAAAGATGTTTGGTTTTACGAACAACCGTTGCCCGAAGGCCGCAAGAACTACACCAAGACCCAGCCGCTCCAATTTGAAGAATTTGACGGACTGCTGGCATGGTGGAAACAACGCGAAGTGAATGCACAGGCATGGAAAATTCCTGCCAAAGAGATTCTGGAAAACGGATGCAACCTTGACCGCAAGAATCCCACAGCAAAAGAAGACATCACACACCTGCCGCCTGAACAACTTGTTGCCAGCATTCTGCACAAAGAGCGGCAAATCATTGCAATCCTGGAACAGGTACAGGCTTTGTTGAAAGCGCCTGTATGAAGCAGGAATGGCCGCTCGTCCGTCTTGGCGGGGTACTGAATCAAGTCAGCAGGCCTGAGTCTGTCAATCCGCTACAGGAATACACGACCCTTGGTGTCCGATGGTATGGACAAGGACTATTTGCAAAGGACAAATTGATGGGGCATCAAATTGCTGCTCCAAAAATTTATCGAGTTAAAAGCGGCGACTTTGTTTACAACCGATTGTTTGCGTGGAAAGGTTCGTTCGCGGTTGCCGACAAGGCGGTTTCAGATTGCCATGTATCCAATGAGTTCCCATGCTTTCGTTCCGAAGATGAAGTCTTAGATGTTCGATACCTTCACGCCTACTTCCGGCAGGAACAATCTTGGACTGCTGCCTTGGGTCTCAGCAACGGGGCGACCCCAACTAGCAGAAACCGATTGAAAGAAGCATCATTTCTCTCATTGAAGGTTCCCCTGCCCCCAATAGACGTACAAAGGCGCATAGTTGCCCGAATAGATGCGGTCGATAACCAATTACAGGTTGCCAACCAACTTCGCAAATCAGCGACTGCGGAACTACATGCACTATGCCGCGCTTTGGTTATCAACGACCCAAGTACGAAGCAAATAGCGGTTGCTGAGTTAGTCCAACAAAGGCCGATGGATGTGAATGTAGAACCCGATGTGAGCTATCAATTCGCGGGTGTCTATTCGTTTGGTAGAGGTGTCTTCAAAGGTGGAGTAAAAACCGGCACTGAATTCGCGTACCCCAAGCTGTCACGCATCAAGGCTGGTGACTTTATATATCCCAAGCTCATGGCATGGGAGGGTGCTCTCGGTGTAGTTCCTGACGAGTGCAATGGCTGTGTGGTTTCACCTGAGTTTCCGGTATTTGAAATTGACAAGGCAAAAGTTTTGCCTGATGTCTTAGACGTGTATTTCAGAGACCCAAATACATGGGGAAGTCTTCAAGGTGGCAGTACGGGCACAAACGTTCGCAGACGCCGCTTGAACCCTGCTGATTTTTTGAAGCTAAAAATCCCCGTGCCAAGCATGGCGACACAGCGAAAGCTCGCGGCTATTCGATTGCATCAAAGTCAAATCCAAAGCATCAGCACCGAAGCTGAAAGCGGTGTCGTACTGGCTGCCCTGCTGAACAAGTTGCTGTCCCAATAGCGATCTGCCTGCCGTGACTCAACGTCTTCGCTTTCTACTCGACACGAACATCCTGATACCACTTCAGGACTCCATGCTCGTTCTTGCGCCGAGCCTTGCCAATTTCGTTAGGTTGGCCGGAGTTGGTGGGCATCAACTGCTCTACCACCCGGCATCAAAAACCGATATTGATCGCGACAGGGATATACAGAGGCGTGACCGAACACTCGCACGGCTTCAGCAGTACACAAAACTTGAAGGGACACCATCAAGTCCTCGTAACACGGCCCAAACTTCCGCAAATGATGCATGTGACAACGACATCCTTCATGCGCTTGAATGTTCCGCCGTTCATGCCCTTGTCACCGAAGATAAAGAAATACATACCAAAGCCCGCCAAGCAGGTTTTGGTGATCGGGTTTACAACATCCAGACTGCTGAGGATTGGCTTCGTCGCCTGCACGAGCCAGCGGAAGTTCATCTTCCAAACATTGAGGACGTACCAATGTACAGCGTCACTAGCCAGCTTGATTCGGCATTGTTCGATAGTCTGCGCTCGAACTATGACACGCCAGAACGCAGCTTCAATAAATGGTTTCATGACAAGGCGCAAACAGGTCGCAAGGCGTGGATTGCCCGAACGGAGCAAGGATCAATTGAGGCGATTTGTATCTATACGATGCAAACAAACGAGGTAATTAACGATGCAAAAGAGTCGCTGCAAGGGTTGTCGCTAAAGCTCTGCACCTTCAAGGTCGGGGAACAAATTCGAGGGCGAAAAATCGGCGAGCTTTTCTTGAAGGCGGCATTTCGTTTCGCCACAGATAACCGATGCGAAAACATTTTCGTCCATACAAGCGGCGACCAGTTTTACCTTTTGGAGCTACTGAGCGATTTCGGGTTTCAACGGCGCGGCATGTATGGCACCGACATCATGCTTGTTAAAGCTCACCCGTCTTCACCGCCTTTTGAAGACGTTCCGGCACTCGACTACGCAAAGCTGTACTTCCCTCACTATCGGAATGATGCTTCCGTTCAAAAATTTCTTGTCCCCATTCAGCCGCAATACCATCAAATTCTTTTCCCTGATTTGGCGCGCCAAGGGCAACTATTCAGTGGCAATTCTGTTGCTGGAAACGCCATCAAGCAAGCCTATCTGTGCAAAGCACCGACAAACCAAGTTAAGCCTGGGGACATTGTTCTTTTTTACCGGACAGGCGACGAGAAGGCTTTGACAACGCTAGGCATCGTAGAGCGGTACGAGGTACACGACAACGCCACGAACATCATGCAGATCGTCAGCCGTCGCACGGTTTACAGCCAAAGGGACATTGAAACAATGGCAAAGACTCCCACCAAGGTGATGCTGTTCCGGCTAGCAAGTCATTTTCTTTCATCCATTCCATATAAGGTCTTGACACAAGAAGGCATCGTGTCAGGCCCAATTCAGTCGATTACAAAAATTTCAGATGACTCTTTTTCCAGAATACTCAGACACTCACAACGGTAGCGCGATCTTGCTGTCCGTAAAGCCGAAGTTCGCCAACCTCATAGTTGAAGGCAGCAAGCTGGTCGAGCTACGCCGCACTATTCCCGCTCAGAACGTAGGAACCATCGCCATCTATTCTTCATCCCCCGTGCAGATGATTGTTGCTTTGGCTGACGTGAAGGAAACCATCGAAGCTAGCCCAACCAAACTTTGGGATATCTCAAAGGGCAATGGGGGCGGACTAACAAAGGCAGAATTGCTTGCCTACTTCGAGTCAAAGAAAACTGGCTTTGCACTCATGCTTGAGAACGTCCGCGTGTATGGCAAGCCTGTTCAACCAACGAAAGTTTTCAAGCCTTTTTCTGCTCCCCAGTCTTTTAGATACCTAACACCAAAGGAATTAAAAAAGCTTGAACAACTCTTGGTATCAGAGGTGAAAAAATGAGCGTCATATTTTTGGCAGGCGTGCATGGCGTTGGGAAAGGGTTTCTCGGTGCACCTGTTGCTAACGCGCTTGGAATCAGCCACTTTACTGCGAGCCAACTTATCCGAGAAGAAAAGGGACAAGCCACATGGGGAACGGACAAGAAGACCTCCGATCTGGATGACAACCAATTGGCATTGATACGTGCGGTTGGTCAACGACGCTTGACCCATCCGAGCATATTGCTAGATGGTCACTTTGTCCTGCGAAATGCGCAGGGAATTTTGACTCCACTGGCGACATCGGTGTTTAAGGAATTGCACCCGACTGGTGTGATTCTCCTCACGGAGGATGAAAGTATCATCGCCAGCAGATTGGCTCTGCGAGATAAGGGGACACCTGATATTCAAGCCATTTCCGAATTGGCCGCAGCAGAATTGACGCATGCAAAGGCCGTTTGCACTGAGCTTAAATTGCCGTTTACGCAAATTCACGCGCCCACTTTGGCGAGCCTGACTGATGCTGTTACAACGCTGCTCAAGTCCTAGAGCAAGCACATGAGCTATGTAGTCCATTGCGCAAAAAAGCTGCTCGAACGCATCAAGCGACAAACTATCGCAGCAGGTAGCTTCGCTGTGTAACGCATGCAAGATTTACGCGGCCACTTGTCACGACCTCTCAACCGAGAGCATTTTCATCAACTGTGCCACAGCCTGGTTGATGAACACTGGCGCACTTCGTTCACTTTTGATTTCAGGTCCATTGACCGTTCCGAAAAAGTCCGCTTTTGGACTCTACTGAAGGACACTGATTGCGTTATTGGCATCAATTGCCAATGGCACGGCAAAGATGTCGAATCGCCAACACCTGAGCAGATTGATGCAGCGGTTGCCGTGGCAGCAAGATTTCGCCCATATATTGATCTTTATTTCGTGCTTTTTTCAGGTGCCGCTTCCGAGCAGTTGAACAAGCACGTTGCACACCTCAACCAACAACGCAAAGCAAACGGACAATTTTCCATTCAGCTTTGGGATTGGGAAACCATTGAGGACCTGCTCGCCACGTGTCCCAAGACAGTCAAGAAATACCTGACGCTCAGCGTCGCTATGAAGCCGTATGGTTTGGCGGGCGCAATTGACTCTGCCACTCAGAAAGTTTCATGGCTCAAGAGGTTGACAGGCAGCAAGAAGAAAGACCGAAACAGACCAGCGTCAGACAGTACGCCACAGGCAGTGTTCAATCATTCCGTTACAGATGCCTTTGAGCAGTATGTCCACGCCAATCAGTACCAAGCCCACTCCCGCTATCTCCGCGTCGCTAAGGCTCCGTCTATGGGCCATGCCGTTGCCTTGATTCACGACAACTACCAAATCGAACTTTGGCTACTAAGCCCAGAGCCTCTAGACACAGAATTCCGCGCCGATACCGAATTGTGGGTTAAGCATTTGATGGAGTACGCCGTCAAAGACACATTCGCTCATGTGCTTCTCAAGAACTATCATCATAAGGACAGCATCCGATTACGTGTCACATCCCGGACGATCATAAGGACGCTTATGAAAGAGATGAGGATGGGAAGCGTACCAGTCTTTCATGGTCTGCAACGGCGTTTTGC
>JAIFMP010000167.1 GCA_020048405.1 Hydrogenophaga sp. | reverse complement strand
GCTGGTGCTGGTGCTGGTGCTGGTGCTGGTGCTGGTGCTGGTGCTGGTGCTGGTGCTGGTGCTGGTGCTGGTGCTGGTGCAGGTGCAGGTGCAGGTGCAGGTGCAGGTGCAGGTGCAGGTGCAGGAGCAGGTGCTGGAGCTGGCGCTGGTGCTGGCGCTGGCGCTGGTGCTGGTGCTGGTGCTGGTGCTGGTGCAGGTGCAGGAGCTGGTGCTGGTGTTGGTGCAACCGGAGGTGTGATGGCTACCGGGCCCTGGGTGCCCTGTGAAGTCCACAGCTGGGCACCTGCAACCTCACCGGTTTCAGCCGTCAGCAATGTCGTGGTGACACGCTCAAATGTGCTGCTGTTCGCGATGATCTTGGCACTGAGCTCGTCAATCTGTTGATCCAGTGCGTTGCCGCTTTGTTTGCCGGGCACGGCGGGCACCAGTGGGTCATGCACAAAGCTGCGAACGCCCGAGAAGTTGACCAGTGGACGAAAGGTAGCAACCACTTCCTTATGGGCCGCACTCAGGCTGGTCGCATTCAGACCTTGGGGTACCGTGGTGGATAGGGCAGCATGCAGCCGACTCGCCACCATGCCCCCGGAGCGAGCGAGCGTCAGGTCGGTCAGGGGTGTGATGTTGACCTCGCCCCCTACATAGGTTTCATCGACGGCGGCATACAAGAAACCTGTCGGCCCGGCCACTCGCACAATGCAAGGCAGGCGCGACTGCGTTGGCATGTCCAAGGTGTATTGACCAGCATCTGATGTGCGGGTACTGGCGCTGAAGTCGCCGACGCACTTGGCGTCCAATGGCGCATTCACGATGGCAAGTCCTGTTGCTGCTGACCCGCTAAATCTGAGTTGGCCCACAGAGTCGATGGGCTTCACAGAACCAGAACCAGAACCTGAACCAGAGCCTCCGCAGGCGGCAACGGTTAGCAATGTGGCAATGCACGCAGACGTTCGTGCCAGAGTGGGCTGCTTGGAGGGGGTTTTCATGATGTTCGCCTTTAAAGGGTCTTTTTTACGGTAAGGGCTACGGATGCCAGATATCGGCCAGCGCCTTGTAACGGCGCACCACCTCTTGTTGGTGTCAAATCCTGAAATGGGTCACCGTTGATCCAGACTTTTTGAAGTCAAAACTCAAATGCGGTGGTTGGATGGGGGACGAGAGTCTGAATGCTCCAAGTCCATGGAGCTTTTTCCGGTACTGCCCCAGCCCCGAGGTGGTGGTGCTGGCAGTGAACCCGCCCGGACACTTGGCATCCACCGGCGCATCCACGATGGCCAGGCCCGAGCCAGCCGAGGTGCCAAACCTCAGCGCAGGCGGCCTGCATCGGGGAGGCAGGCACCGCAACCAGCGTACGCCCAAAGGGCATGGGGAACATATTTTTTTCATCGAAGCTTTTCACTGCCGTCAAGCGCAACTCTTGAGCAACTCGTCTGAAAAGCAGATGTCCGGGTATAAAAACCCGCAGCGCCGAGGTGTACCGCTTGTTGCGGCACAACCCTGCCCTGGCAACCCCGCTATCTTGTCCATGTGTGTCGAACACATGAACGAGGACCGGAGGCTTTGCGACCCTGTCTTTCGATCAGGTGTGCTCTCAGCTAATGCTGTACTGAACCCTCAGTATAAACCCTTGTGTGTCATTTGGAACCATCAAGAGCTGCGAGTCAGCACTTTTTTTTGAATCCGCCGAGTTTGGGTTTTGTTGACACGAACCCTGCTCAAATACGCAGTACTGTTCGGCCATTGATTGAGCAAAAAAACACAACTGGCTCCAATCCGGTCAATGCCACCTCGTGCTTGCCAGTCTGCAAAGACTCCTGCCTCAGACCATTGCCGTGAACTTCAGCCGACGGTGAATACACCCGCATCAGTTCAAGCGGATACGGAAATTGGCACTATCAGACAAGTTCACCTCCAATGCCCACAACTGGGTATGCACCGTCAGGTTCGTGGACGCAGGCGCACCAGCGTTCAAACCAGCCATAACAGCCCTAAAAACACTGCCCGACATCGGTTGCAATCTGAAGGTCAGCATATCAACTGCACCGCTGCAACACGCAGGCAACGTTACAACCCTTCAGCCTTGTGCCGACCACGGGCAACACTTATGCTTTAACCCATGTACGCGAAGTTTTTTGGACTCAAGCATGAGCCGTTCTCCATAGCACCCAACCCCAGGTACCTGTTCATGAGCGAACGCCACCGGGAGGCATTGGCACACCTGCTGTTTGGCTTGCGTAGCGGCGGCTTTGTGTTGTTAACCGGGGCAATCGGTGCCGGCAAGACCACCGTGTGCCGGTGCTTTCTGATGCAAATTCCCAAGCGCTGCATCGTGGCCTACATCTTCAACCCCAAGCTGACCGTCACAGAGCTGATGCGCTCCATCTGTGAGGAATTTCGCATTCCGGTTCTCCAAAGCAAGGAAGAAACCATCAAGCAATTCGTTGACCCACTGAACGAGTTTTTATTGCGCACCCATGCCGTAGGCCAGAACAATGTGCTCATCATCGATGAGGCGCAAAATCTGTCCGCCGAAGTACTGGAACAACTGCGCCTGCTCACCAATCTGGAAACCAATGAGCGCAAGTTGCTGCAAATCATCCTCATTGGCCAGCCGGAGCTGCGCACCATGGTGGCTCGCCCGGAACTGGAGCAACTGGCACAGCGCATCACGGCCCGCTTCCATCTCGACGCACTTTCAGAAAAAGACACCTCGCAGTACATCGCACACCGCATGTTGGTCGCAGGCCTGGTGACGGCATTGCCTTTTAATGCACAGGCCCTGCGGCGCGTGTACCAGATTTCCGCCGGAATACCCAGGCGCATCAACCTGCTGTGTGACCGGGCTCTGCTGGGTGCCTACGCAACGGGCACTGCCGTGATTGACAAAAGCATCATCAACAAAGCCGCTATCGAAGTTTTCGGCAACGCAGACACGGCATTGCCGAACAAACGGCAAACCCTACGCCAACGTTGGATGGCCTTTTTTGAGACCAAGACACCCCCGTTGGGGATTCACCATAGCCCCGAACCTTAGCACCATGTCGTACATCCTGGACGCTCTCAAAAAAGCAGATGCCGAACGTGAACGGGGCGCTGTGCCTGGCGTGCTGTCGCAGCAGCGCCCCTTTGCCCCGATTCCTGCCAAGACAGGCCCCAATCTGAAACCCATGCTGGCGTTGATAGCAGGTTTGCTGCTGCTGATTGTGGCGGGTATGGTTTGGCGCTTTACCCATGAGGATACGCAGACGCTGGCAAGCACGGCGCCAGCACCTTTACCCACACCAGTCTCACCCGCATCGACTGCTGCTCCGCTGCCCGCTGCGCCCCTGCTCGCGCCCCCCCCACAGCCGCTAGCAAACCAGACGGCGACCGGTGCCCCGACACCGGAAACCGCAGCCGCCAAAAAGGCAGCACCCTCCAAACCGGCAAAGCGGGTGTACACCCTTGCGGAATTGCCAGACAACGTGCGTCAAACCCTACCGCAGCTCAAAATCAGCGGAGGGTCTTACTCCAGCAACCCTGCACAGCGCATGTTGATTGTGAACAACGAAGTGTTTCAAGAACGCAGCCAACCCGCGCCCGGCGTGACCGTGGAGCAAATACGGCAAAACTCTGCCGTATTGCTCTTTCGAGGCTACAGCTTTCGCGTGCCCTACTGAATCCACCTCGCAATTGGTCGTCAGAGGTGCCCAACTCACCATCACGGTCTTGATGTCCAGATAGGCTGGTGGCATCCACAGCAAAGGTAGCCCGGTGGAAGTACCGTTTGCAGACCCACATGGCACAGCATGGCTTGGGTCGCCAGCCCACTTGGCTGAACCTAGAAAACGCAGCTCACTCCCCGCAATTCGCAATTGCCGATTGGCCGATTACTGGCGCGGGTTGAGGAGGGCACCAGCAATCAACGTTGTGCCAATTGACCGCTGGTACTCGACGAAACACCCTGCACCGCAGGTTGCTGCGTGTCCTGGCGAAAAGCAGATGTGTCGGTCAACACTGTGAAGGCCGGCGCAGCCTGATCGGCCGGGCCAGGCCGACCAAACAGGTAACCCTGAAACTCTCGGCAGCCATTCGCTTTCAAGAAATTGCGCTCTGCCACGGTTTCCACCCCCTCTGCAACCACCTGAAGTCCCATATCCAAGCCGACGCTGATGATGGACTTGACGAGGGCAGCGGCTTTGGGATTGGCCAGCGCACCGTCAAGGAAGGATTTATCCAGCTTGATTTCATCAATGGGTAAACGACGCAGATAAGACAAAGATGAATAGCCTGTGCCAAAGTCATCGACCGACAGACCGATACCCTGCGCACGCAGGGCTTGCATCTTTTCAATGATGCCGTCTATGTCGCCAACAAACATACTTTCAGTCAGTTCCAGCTTGAGCCACAACGGATTGACTCCCGTGGATTGCAGTATCTCCACAACCCGCTCTACATAGTCGGCTTGTTGCAACTCTCTGCCACTGACATTGACAGACACGGTCAACAACTCACGTTGCGGGTCTGCGGACCACGCCACCAATTGTTGACACGCCGTCCTCAGAACCCAGCGACCCAGTTGGTAAATGACCCCGCTTTCTTCTGCCAAAGGAATGAAGGTGGCCGGCGGAATCAAACCGTGAACGGGGTGCTGCCAACGCACCAAAGCCTCCATTCCGACCCAGCGCCCTTCGTCGGTGACTTGTGGTTGGTACCACACAACAAATTGATTCAGCTGCACCGCGTTGCGCAAATCTGCCATCAACTGGGACCTGTGCACGAGGTTGGCTTGCGACTGAGCATCGAAAAAACGGAAGGTATTCCTTCCGGCCGATTTTGCTGCGTACACCGCGAAATCGGCACGCCGAATGACATCGACCACGGTATCTTTGTGGCTTGTCAGTGTCACTCCGACGCTGGCGGTCACGTTCTGTGAGCCGTCCAGATCCATTCGTTTGTTGACGGCTGCCAAACAATCCATGGCCACTTTGGTGGCTTGTTCTGCGGTATCGCCAATGAGATGTGCCGTGGTCAACAGGAAACCAAACTCGTCACCACCAAGTCTGGCCACGAGCGCATTGCCTTGAGCCACGTGGGATAACCGGTTTCCTACTTCGCGCAGAAGTTGATCACCCACCTGGTGCCCTGCCACATCATTGATCACCTGGAAGCCATCTAGATCCAGAAAAAGCACAGCCCCACTCACGCCAGGTTGCCCCTGTATGTCGGCAAGATGCGTCTCCAGGCTTTCCATGAATAGGCGGCGGTTGGGCAGCAGGGTCAAAGGGTCTTGCGACTCCAACAAACGAATGGCTTGATCTGTAGCGAGCTGCCGCGTGCGATCGGTCATGACTGCCACGTATGCAATCGTCAAGCCCGACTCATCTTGCACTGTGGACACCCGCAACCAGATCTGGCGCACATCAGCTCCCGCTCGACATACCCAAGTTCTTTCGCACTTTCCCACACAGCGAGCCAGCTGACCTGCCCACTGCCGTCAGTATCCAGTTCGGCAAGGGTCTTACCGATAAGTTTCGCAGGGGGATGCCCCGTCATGGCCACGAACGCAGGGTTGACCTGCCGCACGGTGCCCTGGGCGTCCAACACCAGCATGCCATCAGACGTTTCAAAGGCACAGGCGGCAATGCGCAACTGGGAATGCATGTGCCCAAGCTCAGCCAAGTGTTGCCTGGCAGCCCTTCGCACACCGAAAAAAGCGGCAACCACACAGAGCAAACTCAGCCCAATACAAGCCATCACCAACCATTGGCTTTTCTCGAGAGCCGCTGCGCGCTGTTCCAACTGGCTCGCAAGCCGAGGCATCAAGGAGGTGTAAAACGCTTTTAAGTGAGTCGTAGCCTCCATGCCAACCGACAGTACATCCGGTGATGGCGGGGAGAGCCTTTGCTGAACAACCTTCTCCATTGCCAACACCAACCTCTCAAATGCATCTAACTCGGCCAATGGCAGGTTTTCGATCGTGGCCAAATCGGTGTTCCCCCGGGTACTGAGCAAATAGCGCCGGAGCTCTTCTGTGCGGCGCAACAAACCGCTGCTCGCGCTCTGTACCTCAGCCAGCCTCGCGTCGGCCAGTGGCTCCGCTCCAGCGGAGGCATGTATCGCTTGAGCCCAAAGCAACACAAAGTCATCTTGTATTTGCGGCAAGGTGAGCATCAATGCTTCCATCAACGCGTACGTCTGAAGTTCGCCGTCCAACACCAAATTGGAGCGTTCGGAAATTTCCCGGAACACCGTGCGCGACATCGGCAAACCATCAGCAAGAGACCCAGCACCCTCTACCCGCCACTGTGTCCTGGAGGACAGAAAATCTTGCAACAACGGGCGAAAGTGCAGAGGATCTCCCGTCACCTGCAAGTGCTGCTGCAAACTGGCGACGGCTGCTTGAAGGGCTTCACGGCCGAGGGGCGGCTGGGCCGTGTTCCTTGATGCCGCAGCGGCCAACTCCTTCATCGCATCGGACTGCCGCTCAAAAGAGACAGGCACCCAGTGCTCGAGAACGCCGACTCCGTCGAGCTCTGCGGATACAAATTCCACATCTTCTTGAACAAACGTCAACGCGACCCAAGACGTTGCACCAATGGCCGACAACATGGCCAGAACCGACGCAACTGCCCATCGCTTGATCGCCTCACTGTACAAAGATCGACCCGCAAAGTGCTGCATTGTTTTCATTCAGCGAACTGCTTTGAAGTGTAAAAAATCGAGTATCGGGTGCATGCCCGCGGACAGCCCGAAACAGTGTTCCGTCAAGTACAGTTCAAAACAATGCTCAACCCCTGTCGGGGGCCCCAACGCCTTGAATTGTTCATTACGGAACAATCTTGATTCCGTCACAAACGCCCCCCGCGTTGGATTGCGTGGGTCATGCAGGCGCAGCCACCACCAGGAAACTTCTGAGAACAGCGCCCCACTGCGAGCCAAGCAGGCCAATTTACGTCAGGGCTTTGCCTGGAAAGAAGAGGGACTCAATTGTCGAAAGCGGAACAATTGGCCCGTGCAGCGACACGTACAGCCTTGCATGCTGTAGCCCAACGGTAATAAGATGGAACGCGAGTGAGACAATTCTTGCGTTTTACGGCGCCCAGGCAGCCAGACGATGAGTGGCTTTTGCCGATTGATTCGCAATAATTCAAAGAACAACAGGCAAACATCCTGACCAAACCCATGGAATTCGACAGCACTTGGATTTACTCCTATTTGAGAGAAATGCATGCGCCACAGCATTTGGCACTGAAGATCTCAACACAGTACAAAACAGGCATCTACAGCAAAGACGAAATCTTCGCCATTGAAGATCCAGACATACGCAGAGGTCTTCATTTTCTTGCAAAAGGTTTATTGGCCTGCGGATCCATGACCAAGCAAGTCAAATCCAATGACATTTTTTACATTTCATCTGGAACATGGTTCGGCGAAGAAAAACTGCTCACAACAGAATACTTCCCCCAATGCCGCCATTTTCTGAGCGATTCCATCGTGATCAGTCTGGGGCGAGATGCGTCATTGGAGTTATTGAACAGCGACTCTGGCTTTCCCACCTATTTGTGGCAATGTAATGGAATTTGGTCATGGCGAAACATCGAGATGTCACTGGCTTTGAAACATGGGTCGGCCGCCTTCAGAACGCTGCATGGTCTGTGTCACTTGCTGGAGCTGACGGATGCGCCTAACGGGCACTTATCTGCAGACAGCCTGTGCAGTTCGGATCGCTTTGAACTGCAGTTCAATCACGATCGACTGGCTAAATTCTGTGATTTATCACGTCCTCGTATCACGACGTTGCTCTCAAAAATGGAATCACATGGCATGCTGAGCAAAGGCTACCGCCATATCACTTTGCTCGACATCAACAGATGGCGTTGGTTGGTCCACGCCATCCGATCAGCGTCTTGTGTGCCCTACCGCTCCGATCTGGATGAGTTGGCAAGCATGTGGACAAACGCAGCACCACCTCGACCGGACGAAACGTTCAACTGGGGGTACCGCCCAAACTGGAACCAGGCGAAAAACGTTGAATTGGCAGCATGATCAGGCAATTCATTAACTTTCTCAACTGCCTGCAACTGAGCCCCGATTCATTGCAGCAATTCTCCATACACACTCGCTACAAGAATTACGAGGTGGGTGAACCCGTTTCCCAGAGGGGCGAAATAGCGGAAAGCTTGATATATATTCATCAAGGCTTGGTTGGACTCAGATCACCCCATCTTGGGAGCGAGGGGAAATTTTACTCACTGTACGCCCCGAATACCATCATCAATGAAAATCCCGCGCTGGTACACATACCACAAGTTGTCAATTTTTATGCAGTCACGGAATGCAC
>JAIFMP010000001.1 GCA_020048405.1 Hydrogenophaga sp. | reverse complement strand
GGCAGCAGCCAGTTCAGCGCCACACTCGACGCCCACAATCAGGCCGTTCGCCGTTACATCCTCAATCAACCATGACACCTCCTGCCGCGGCCTCCGACACGGGTCTGTTCATCACTTTCGAAGGCATCGACGGGGCGGGCAAGTCGTCGCACATCGGTGCGCTAGCCGACGCGTTTCGGGCGCAGGGCAGGGCGGTCACGCTCACCCGCGAACCCGGCGGCACCCCTCTGGCCGAAAAACTGCGCGGCCTGCTGCTGGCCGATGCCATGGACCCGCTGTGTGAAGCGCTGCTGATGTTTGCCGCCCGCCGCGACCACTTGCAGCAGGTGATCGAGCCTGCGCTGGCGCGGGGCGAGGTGGTCATTTCCGACCGGTTCACGGATGCCACCTTTGCCTACCAGGGCGGAGGGCGGGGCTTTGATCTGGACGTGTTGCGCAAGCTGGAAGCCTGGGTGCAAGCCCTGCCCGACGGCTCCGTGCGCCAACCCGATCTCACCCTGTGGTTCGATCTGGACCCTGCCGTGGCCGCCGCCCGGCTCGCCGGCGCGCGCGAGCCCGACAAGTTCGAAAGCGAGTCGGCCGCATTTTTCACCCGTGTGGCCCAAGGCTATGCGCAGCGCGCCCAGGCCCAGCCCCAGCGCTTTGCCCGCATACCTGCAGACCAGCCCCGCGATGTTGTCGCCTTACTTGCAGGGACCTGCATGACGGCGCCGTGGATCACCCGCCAGCTGAAAGGCTTGCTGGGCCAGCGGGGGCACGCGTTGTTGCTGGCGGGGCCATCGGGCCTGGGCCAATACGAACTGGCTTTGGCCCTGGCCCGTGCCTGGTTGTGCGAAAAGCCCACGGCTGAAGGTGCCTGCGGCCACTGCGGCAGTTGCCACGCCATCGACGTGCGCACCCATGCCGACCTGATGGTGCTTCTGCCCGAAACCCTGGCCCTGGAGTTGGATTGGCCACTGGACGAAAAGACCCGCGACAAGATCGAGAAGAAAGAACTCAAACCCAGCAAATGGATACGTGTGGACGCCGCCCGCGAGGTGGTGGGCTTTGCCCAGACCACCCGCGCCCGGGGCAACACCAAGGTGGTGCTGGTGTACCCGGCTGACCGGCTGAACGTGGAGTCGGCCAACACTCTGCTGAAAACGCTGGAAGAACCCGCCGGAGAACTGCGCTTTGTGCTGGCCACGGAAGCCGCGCACCAGCTGCCTGCCACCATCCGCAGCCGCTGCCAGGCCCACGCCTTGGCCTGGCCCGAACCCGAAGAGGCGCTGGCATGGTTGCAAACCCACACCGATGTGCCTGCCACCCCAGCCAACGTTGCCACCTGGTTGAAAGCCGCCGGGGGCCGCCCAGATGATGCACTGGCCTGGGGTCGCCTGGGTCTGACGCCCGCCATGTGGTCGGCGCTGCCGCAACAGGTGGCGGCTGGTGACGGCCGCACCTTGTCGGGTTGGACACCGGCCCAGCAATTGGATGTGCTGCAGAAAATCGCGCATGACCTGCTGGCCACCCACAGCGGCGGTGCCCCCCGCTACTTCCAGCCGGCCGATGTGCCCAAAACGACCCAGCCGATGGTGCTGCAAGCCTGGGCGAACGACCTGCTGCAAGCCGCCCGCACGGTGGAACACCCGGTCGGCGCGGGGCTGATGCTGGAGGCGTGGCTGGCGCGCGCGCAACAGGTACTCAAACCCTTGGGTGGCCAACGCAGCTTCCACGCGAATACACTGCGCGCATGAGCACCGAGCCCGTTCCCGCCAATAGCGCTCCAGCCCCGTCCGGTGGCGGTGCCATGCCATCGCGGCCCAGCGTCATTCAGCTGTCCATCAAAGAAAAGGCCGCGCTGTATGCCGCTTACATACCGCTGTTTGCCGAAGGTGGCATTTTTGTGCCAACCACACGCGAATACCGCCTGGGCGATGACCTGTATGTGCTGATTTCGCTGCCCGACGACCCTCAGCGCTACCCAGTTGCCGGAAAAGTGGCATGGATCACGCCGGCCCGCGCCACAGGCAACCGGACTCAGGGCGTGGGCGTGCGTTTTCCGTCAGACGACAAAACCCAGCAGCTCAAATTGCGCATTGAGCAAATTTTGGGGGCACACCTCGCGTCTGACCGCCCCACACAAACTGTCTGATGTTCACCGATTCACATTGCCATCTCAATTTCCCGGAGCTCAGCAGCCGATTGCCCTCTATCCTGGCTGACATGGCCACTGCGGGCGTCACCCGTGCCATCTGCATCAGTACCACGCTGGAGGAGTTCCCTGCGGTCCATGCATTGGCCACCTCGCACGACAACTTGTGGGCCACAGCAGGCGTTCACCCCGACAACGAGGGCGTTCAGGAGCCCACACTGGACGACTTGCTGGCCCGCGCCCGCTTGCCCAAAGTGGTGGGCATAGGTGAAACAGGTCTGGATTACTACCGCCTGGGCGATCGCTCACGGGATGATATGGAATGGCAGCGTGACCGCTACAGAATCCACATAAACGCGGCCCGGCAAACGGATTTGCCCTTGGTCATCCATACCCGCAGCGCGTCTGACGACACGCTGTCCATTCTGAGGGAAACAGGCGGTTTTGCGTCTGCCGGGCAAACTGGATGGCCCGTGGCTCGTGGCGTGTTCCATTGTTTTACCGAAACGCTGGCTGTGGCTAGGGCGGCGCTGGACCTGGGTTTTTACATCTCGTTATCCGGCATCCTGACCTTCAAAAATGCCGCTGATTTGCGCGAGGTGGCCGGGTTTGTGCCGCTGGACAGGCTGCTGATCGAGACCGATAGCCCTTACCTTGCGCCCGTGCCGCACCGTGGCAAAACCAACAGCCCGGCCTACGTGCCCTTTGTGGCAGCCCAGATCGCCTCAACCAAAGGTCTGGCGCTTGAGGAAGTGGCTCACGCCACCAGCGCCAACGTGGATGCGCTGTTCAGCCGCATCACTGCGGAAGCACTGGGGCGCGAAACCACGGCCGCCCCGATCACTGCATGAAACTGGTGGCCGAGGCACAACGTCGCAGGCTGTTGAAGGCAGGCCTGTGTATGGCATGGCTGGGCGTGGCGACCGGCGAGGCCCGTGCCGGTTCTTTCGACGATTTTTTTGCTGCAGCAAAGCGCAACAACCTGTCAGCCTTGCTCACACCGCTGTTGCGCGGCTTTGACGTCAACACGCAGGACGAGAAAGGTCAACATGCTTTGCATGTAGCGCTGCGCGCCGACTCTCTCGAAGTGGCGCTGTTTCTGGCGAATCTCGCGGGGGTCAACGTGAACGCAACCACGCCTCAGGGCGAAACGCCCCTGATGATTGCCGCTTTGCGGGGGCACACAGAAGCAGCCAAAGTGCTCATCCGAAACGGCGCTGACGTCAACAAGGCCGGTTGGACGCCTCTGCATTACGCCGCCACGCATGCCGGGCCAGCAGCCAAAAGACTGGTGGAGTTGCTGCTGGAAAACCACGCCTATATCGATGCGGAATCCCCCAACGGAACCACACCGCTGATGATGGCCGCCCAATATGGCGAACCCGAGGTGCTCAGCCTGCTGCTGGCCGAAGGTGCCGATCCGTTGTTGCGCAACCAACAAAAACTCAGCGCACTGGACTTTGCCATTCGCGGCTCCCGCCCAACCTCCGCCGAGATCCTGCAGGCCCACAACAAGGCCACCCAGCCCAAAGGCAAATGGTGAACCAGGCAATCCCGCTGGAGCTCGGGCTATAATCGCAGGCTTCGCCTTGCTGCACTCCATCCGACGCTGGGGGCAGCTACCTACCTAGGGTTTTAGGAAATCACAAGGAGTGTGTATGCGTCATTATGAAATCGTCTTGCTGATCCACCCGGATCAAAGCGAGCAGGTTCCAGCCATGCTGGAGCGTTACAAGGGCATGATCACCACCGGCGGCGGCAAAGTCCACCGCGTGGAAGATTGGGGCCGCCGCCAGTTGGTCTATCAGATCAACAAGCTGAGCAAAGCCCATTACCTGTGCGTGAACATCGAAGCCGACCAGGCTGTGATGGCCGAACTGGAACACGCGTTCAAGTTCAACGACGCCGTGTTGCGCCACCTGACCGTGTCGAAGAAAAAAGCCGAAACCGGCCCTTCTTCCATGATGAAGTCAGTGGAACGCGAAGAAGCACGCAAGTCTTCCCAGCAGGAGACCGCCGCCTGATACCGGTTGGCGTGACGCCACCCACCAGACCCAGCCCATCGGCACCGGTTTGAACCAACTGCAGCTCACCGCCCAGATATCCCAGGTTTACCCATTGCGGTACACCCCCGCCGGTTTACCGGCCATGGATGTTTTGCTGGCGCACAGCTCACAGGTCACCGATGCGGGCACCCCCCGCCAAATCAGCTTGAGCCTCAGGGCCGTTGCATTTGGCGCCAACGCGGAAGCACTGGCCAAGGCCAGTTTGGACGCGGAGTGGGGGTTCACAGGTTTTCTGGGCATGTCACGCAACGGCAAAGGCGTGGTTTTCCACATTCAGGACATTCACCGAACTTGAAGGAGCCCATCATGGCTGCACCCAAACGTTTCAACAAAGACAAGCGCCCCAAGCGCAACACCCAATCGCTGCTGTTCAAGCGCAAGCGCTACTGCCGCTTCACCGTGGCCAACGTCGAAGAAGTTGACTACAAAGACATCGACACGCTGCGTGACTTCATCGCCGAAAACGGCAAGATCATCCCCGCACGCCTGACCGGCACCCGTGCCATTTACCAGCGTCAAGTCAACACCGCCATCAAGCGCGCCCGCTTCCTGGCCATGCTGCCTTACTCTGACCAGCACCGCGCCTGAGGAGACACACCATGCAAATCATTCTTCTTGAAAAAGTGGTCAACCTGGGTTCCCTGGGTGACGTGGTCAAGGTCAAAGACGGCTATGCCCGCAACTTCCTGATCCCTTCTGGTCAGGCACGCCGCGCAACCGCTTCCGCCATCGCCGAGTTCGAAGCACGCCGTGCTGAGCTGGAAAAAGCTGCTGCTGCCAAGCACGCAGAAGCCGCTGCCCTGGGTGAAAAGCTGGCAGGTATCACAGTCAAAGTCAGCCAGAAGGCTGGCGTTGATGGCCGCCTGTTTGGCTCCGTCACCAACCACGACATCGCCGACGAACTGGTCAAAATGGGCCACGCCGTGGTCAAGTCGCAAGTGCGCATGCCCAATGGCCCCCTCAAGGCCGTGGGTGACTACACCGTCGTGCTGTCGCTTCACACCGACGTGCATGTGAATGTGAACGTCTCCGTGCTGGGCGAGTCCGCCTGATTGGTTGACTGGATCTCTCGCACAAAAGCCGCCTCTGGGCGGCTTTTTTCTTTTGCACTGCCTTTGCACGGCTTGCCCACCTGATTTCCCGGACTTGTCCACAGGGTTGTGCAATGACGGACGCCCCCTGAGTCCGTAACATGGGATTCCCTTGGAAAGCCCCCGATGACCTCTGTCGTTTCGCGTACGTTTGACCCCCTCGATCCCGACGACCTGCCCGTTGACCGGCAGGTGGCGCAGCTGCGCATCCCACCTCATTCACTGGAAGCCGAGTCCAGCGTGCTGGGCGGCCTGTTGCTGGACAACAGCGCCTGGGACCGCGTGTCCGACCTGGTGAAAGACAACGACTTCTACCGCCACGAACACAAGCTGGTGTACGCCGCAGTGGCAACGCTGGTGAATGCGTCCAAGCCCGCAGACGTGATCACCGTGTTCGAGCAATTGCAAAGCCTCGGCAAGGCCGACGAGGTGGGTGGCTTGGCTTACCTGAACTCGTTGGCGCAGTACGTGCCCAGTGCGGCCAACATCCGCCGCTACGCTGAGATCGTTCGTGAGCGGGCCATTCTGCGCAAACTGCTGACCGCCAGCGACGAAATTGCCACCAACGCCTTCAACCCGCAAGGCAAGTCGGTGGCCAAAATCTTGGACGAGGCCGAGCAAAAAATCTTCAACATCGGTGAAGAAGGCTCGCGCATGAAGCAGGGCTTTCAGGGCATGGACACCTTGGTCGTGGACTTGATGGACCGCGTGCAGGAGATGGCCGACAACCCCAACGACATCACCGGTGTGCCGACAGGCTTCTATGACCTCGACCGCATGACTGCCGTGGCAGCCCGTCCATCCATGGGCAAGACCGCGCTGGCCATCAACATTGCCGAGCATGTGGCGCTGAACGAAGGCCTGCCCGTGGCGGTGTTTTCCATGGAAATGGGCGCCTCGCAACTGGCGGTGCGTATTGTCGGCTCCATTGGTCGCATCAACCAGGGCCACTTGCGCACCGGCAAACTGACCGATGACGAGTGGCCCCGCCTGACCGAAGCCATTGAGAAGCTGCGCAACATCTCGCTGCACATCGACGAAACCCCGGGCCTGACCCCCAGCGAGTTGCGCGCCAATGCCCGCCGCCTGGCGCGCCAGTGCGGCAAGCTAGGCCTGATTGTGGTGGACTACCTGCAGCTGATGAGCGGCAGTGGCAACTCCAGCGGCGAGAACCGTGCCACCGAGTTGGGCGAAATTTCACGCGGCCTGAAGATGCTGGCCAAAGAATTGCAATGCCCGGTGATTGCACTGTCGCAGTTGAACCGGAGCGTCGAGCAGCGCACCGACAAGCGCCCCATGATGAGCGACCTGCGCGAGTCGGGCGCCATCGAGCAGGACGCTGACATCATCATGTTCATCTACCGCGATGAGTACTACAACAAGGACAGCAAAGAACCGGGGGTGGCTGAGGTCATCATCGGCAAGCAGCGCAATGGCCCCACCGGCACGGTGAAGCTGGCCTTCCTGAACCAGCTCACCCGGTTTGAAAGTTTGGCCTCCGGCGGCAGTGGTGATTTTTGATGCCTGCACCCATGAGCAACCACGATCCCATGGCCGGTGATGAGCCCGTTCAAACGCCTCGGCTTTGGCAGGGCGACGGATGGACAGCCAAGGTCATCAAAAACGAAGACGACGATGGCTGGGCGGTGGAAATGATGCGCGACGGCGAGCGCGACCCCGCTCTGGTGGCCCCTTGGACCATGGGCCGCGACAAGAAAAACCCCAAGCCGCTGGACTCAGCCGCGTTTTACACCTGGGTCAAAACCGCCAATGAGGTGGTGCGCCGCCACGAGCAACAGCTGCACGCGCAGCTGCACAAAAGCGTGAAACTCACGGTCGATGGCGACAGCTTGGAGGTCACGCTGGACATCACTCCCGA
>JAIFMP010000177.1 GCA_020048405.1 Hydrogenophaga sp. | reverse complement strand
TGCACGAGGCTTGGTGGGGTTGACCCACACCAGGCTGTACGCCGTGGTGGCGGTGAAGTGCTCCAGCATCAGCAGCGGGCGGCCTTCCAGCGTGGCGGGGGCCAGGGTGCGGCGGGCCTCCAGCTGCACCACGTCGTTGGGACGAAAGGCATAGCCCACGTCCCAACTCACCACCTTTTTGCCAGCGCTCCAGTTCAGACCAGCTGCCGCACCCGATGCGACAGCTTCGTTCACCCAGGCCTGCGTCTGGCCGGGACTGCCTTCGGGGCGTTGGCCCTGCAGGGTGAAGGTGGTGTTCAGGCCCACGCCCCCCACCTTGGTGCTGGCGCGCAATTCGGCCTGCACCGAGGCCGCCGAGCCTTCTGCCGGAGCGATGCCTGGCAACAGCGCGTTGGCCTGCGCCAGCGGGCCTGTGTTGGCGGCCTGGCGCTCAGCCCACGAGGCGCGCAGGTGGCCAGAGGTATCGATGCTTTCAGCTTGCACCGTGGCGGCAAGGGCCCAGCCCACGAGGGCAGCTCCAAGTTGTGCGGGGGTCATGGCTCAATCCAGTTGCGGGTTGCGGGCCAGGAACATGGGGTTCAGCCACTCGGCGGGCACTGTTTTGTCTTTGCGGCTGAGATAGGTGACCCGTGTTTCTTTTTTGTTGCTGAGCTGGTCCACCAGCACCATGGCGTTGACGGTGGTGGGTGCGGTGGCGCTGTCCATCACAAAGCGGGCCTGTTTGGCCAGTTTGTCGGACTGCACGTACAGGTTGGCCCGCACAGGCTCGTGGCGCTGTTTGCCCAGCCACAGCTCAATGCGCTGGTAAGTGACACCTTTGCGGCTGGCCAGCAAGTCAAGGCGATAGCACACTTTTGAATGTGGAAATGCGGTGGAGGCATTTTTGGTTTGAATTTTCTCTTCAGCCGCTTTGTCGGGTGCACAGGGCTCTTCGCCCACCAGGGTGGCGGTGTAGTCGCCCGCCCAGCTCATGGTGGCAATGTCGCCGGTGCTGGCATCGCCCAGCAGCTTTTGCATGGGGGTGATGCGCAGCGGGCGCTGGCTGCCCGGCATCAGCAGCCAGAAGTCGTCTGCCAGCATCAGCACTTTCTGGCCTTTTTCGGCGGGGCTTTGCATCAGCACCAGCGACTGACGGCCCGCTTGGGCAAACACGGTGTAGCGGCGTTCTTTGTCAGGGGTGCCGTCGGCGTTGAACGTCTGCACCTGTGTGTCCACCTGCAGGTTGTCGGCACTCATGCGAAAGCGGTCTGCGTCTTTCAGCAAAGCGCCCACGTCCTGGGCATACACCGGGGCGGCCAGCGCCAGCAGCAAGGGAATGGAGATGTGTTTCATGGTGTTCTTTCCACGTTCAATCAGGTGTGGGCCAGTGCATCAACCACGGGCATGTGCACGGTTTTGCGGGCCACGGCGTAGCTGGCCAGCATGGTCAGGCCGACCATGGCCAGCAGCGTGGCCAGGTACAACGTGGGGTCGATGGCGATGTTCAGCGGGTAGCCCACCGAGCGCCCGGGGGGGGGTGGCATCTCGACCGGCACCACATACAGCAGCACCGACACGCCCAGCGACAGGCTTGCGCCCACCAGCGCGCCCACACCGCCCAGCAACATGCCCTCCAGCCCCAGGGTGCGCAGCAATTGCGATGGCAGCGTGCATTTCGCGGGTGCGCTCGATGATGGCCATGGCCATGGCGTTGGTCACCACAAACACCACGATCACACCGATGATGATGCCCAAGGCACCAAAAATTCGGTTGTAAAGGCCCTTCACCGCTTGATAGAAAACAGCTTGTTGCTCCCAGTTTTGCACCGTCAGCTCGGGGTGCAGAGCCGCCACGCGTGACTGGGCAGGCAGGGTGGACTCCATGCGGTCCAGAAACACGCCCAGGCTGCTGACGCGGTCGGTCACCAGCAGGCGCTGGGCCAGGGCCACGCTGGTGAACACGGCGCGTTTGTCCATGTCGGGCACCCCTGTGGTGAAGGTGCCTTTGACCACCACGTCCATGGCGTTCATGGCGCCTTCGGTGGTGCTGGCCAGCAGCGTCAGGCTGCTGCCGGGGGTGGCCTTCAGGCTGCGGGCCAGGGCCTCGCCCAGCATCACTTCTGTGGAATGGCCCCCAACCCTGGCTTCGCCAGGCCCCCCGAGGGGGTGCGACCCTCCTTGGGGCGGCCCGGCGGAGGGCTCGTTGCTGTCCGATGTGAGCACACTGCCCGCCGTCACCGTGAGGAACGGGCCTTTGACGGCAAATTCGTTGTCGGGGTCCACGCCGGTGGCCATCATCACGGTTGATTTGTCGCCGTTGCTGATGAGGCCGCTGAACACCACCTTGGGCAGCACCTGGCGCACTGCAGGGTCGGCCAGCAGTTGCTGGCGCAGTGCGTCCACGTTGCCCAGGCCGTGTTGCAGGGGCACGTCTTCGTCGGTGGTGAAGCTGGCCGGGGTGCCCAGCACCAGGTGGCCTGTGTCACGCGCGGCGGCCTGCGCCAGGCTTTCGTAGGTGAAGAGGGCAAACCCCCCCGCCAGCAGGATGGCGGCAGTGCCCAGCGCCGCGATGGACACCGTGACGGCCGAGCGCCTGCGGTTGCGCAGCGTGTTTTGCAGCGCAAATTTGAACCAGTGGCACCAGCCGCTGAAAAACGAAACGTTGTGTGTGCTCATTGAATTCTCCCTTCCAGCAGGGCCACCACGCGGTCGCAGCGGCGGGTCAGGCGGCTGTCGTGGGTGGCAATGACAAAGGCCGCGCCCTCGGCGTGGCCGCGTTCGCGCATCAGGTCCAGCACCTGGTCGGCGGTGTGTGAATCGAGGCTGGCGGTGGGCTCGTCGGCAATCACCAGCTTGGGCCGCTTCACCAGCGCACGGGCTATGGCCACGCGCTGGCGCTGGCCGCCGCTGAGCGCGTCGGGCCGGTGGTGGGCATGGTCGGCCAGGCCCACGGCGGCCAGTTGGGCGGCCACACGTTCGCGCCGCTCGGCCGCAGGTACCCCGGCCAGAAACAGCGGGTAGTCCACGTTTTCTGCCACGGTCATCACGGGCACCAGGTTGAAGCTCTGGAACACAAAGCCCATGGCATCGCGGCGCAGCAGGGTCAGCTCGTCTTCACTCAAACCGTTGATGCGCTGTCCGTTCAGCTCGATGTCGCCGCTGTCGGCTCAGGATGGTGCTTTTGCCGCTGCCCGAGGGGCCTGTGAGCGCCAGCAGTTCACCACGCGCCACGCTCAGGTCCACACCTTGCAGCGCGGGAATGACGTGTTCGCCCAGGCGGTAGGTTTTGTGCACACCGTGCAGTGCCACCACGGGGGTGCTTTGGGCGTGAGCGGTCATTTCGCTGCCCCGGCCAGTTTGGCTTGCACGGCGGCCTTTTGAACCGACGCCTGGAATTCCTTGGGTGTGCTGCCCAGCGCCGGGCTGGCCAACAGGTCTTTCACCAGCTTCACACCGCGCTCATTGCGGTTCATGAAACCGGGCACCGCCAGAAACGTGTTGGCAGCCACCAGCTTCACCTCCAGGTTGCCGGGGGTGCCGTTTTGCACCACGGCGCTGTGGGCGGGGGTGAGCAGGGCCAGCGCTTTATCGAGTTGGGCCAGGCCGTCTTCTGCATAGGCCAGCTTTTTCCAGGGCAGCCAGGTGGTGTTGGCCTTCATGCTGGTGGCCGCACCCGTGTAGGCCAGCAGCACTGGGTTGGTGGGCTCGGTTGCCAGCAGGGTGGCAAAGGCATCGGCCGCCTTGTCAATGGCCGAGGTGTTGCCATCTGCCGCCTGCATGAATGTGGCAAACGCGGGCTGAAACTGTGCTTCGGGCACAGCATGGGCGTTGTCGGCCAACAGGCCTGTGGCCAGAACACAGTGAACAAGGGCGACAGAAACAACGTTGCGCATGGTTTTCTCCATTGGGTGCCCCGGGTCCGTTCGGTTGGGGGCGTTGAACATCTGGGGTGCACTGTCCGACTTGCGGCCCACGGCGTCATGCACCTTGCGACGAAATGCAGCCAAGCGGCGCAAAACGCGGCAATGGCGGCATGAAGGTTTTGCGCCCTTGCGTGTGCAGGGCCTCAGGTGCCCCCGCAAAATGCGCCAACCCGGTATTCGCCGCCCCATGCACAAGGAACAAACCATGCCTCTCGATTCCATTGAAGTCACCACCATCGATGGCCAGCGGCAAACCCTGGCCCCCTACGCAGGCCAGGCACTGCTGGTGGTGAACGTGGCCAGCCAATGCGGCTTCACGCCGCAATACGAAGGGCTGGAGGCGCTGTACCGCCAATACAAAGACCGGGGTTTTGCGGTGCTGGGGTTTCCATGTGACCAGTTTGGCCACCAGGAGCCAGGTGACGAGGCCGAGATCAAACAGTTCTGCAGCCTGACCTACGACGTCAGCTTTCCCATGTTTGCCAAGGTCGAGGTGAACGGCACCCACACCCACCCCCTGTACCAGCACCTGAAGCAGGCAGCCCCCGGGCTGTTGGGTTCGCAGGCGGTGAAGTGGAACTTCACCAAGTTTCTCGTGTCGCCCGATGGCGAGGTGGTCAAACGCTACGCCCCCACCGACAAACCGCAGGACCTTGCCCCTGACATTGAAGCCATGCTGCCGCCGGACTTTTCTCAAACACTCCCCGGTAGCCGCTGGGGGCGCGCAATTACTCGCCGCATCTCACTTCCCAAAGTTTGTCGCCGCCAGCAAAGGCATGTACGCCAAGTTGCGGCGCACCTACCGGGACATTGACTGAGCGCTGAAGCCGGGTGTCGCACGCCGCTTGGCGGCTCATCGATGGTGATTCCACTGCGGTTGCGCGGGTTGAACATAAAAGCCCTCCCTGTGACCACCACGGTGCCCATGGTGGTGGCCCCTGCGCCGGTGATCGTCGAAATAGTCTCTGTGGTGGTGTCCGTGGCTGGCTGCTGCGTGCGGCCCATACCACCGTGGGGGTGGTGCCACCACCACCTGCACAGGCACCGGCTGGAACACGGGCGCGTACACCACCTGGGGCGGTGGGTGGCTGCCCACCTGTACGACGGCACCCGGTGTACCCAGTCCGACAGACCACACCAGCGGCCCCGCATGGGCTTGATGCCCGGCAACGCTGGCCAAACCGCCAGCCAGTGCCAACGCCGCAGTGGCCAGCCAACGACTGGCAGCTTGCTTTGCAGTGATTTGAAAAACTTGTGTGCGCATGGTGCAACCCCTTGATACCGGGCCACCCTTGGCCCGCAGCGCTATTTCATGGGTAAACCAACCAGTTCACCGGTTTTTGAAGCCCACAAGCGTTGCCAAACGTAACGCCCAACCGCAGGTCGGTGCCTGCATCCATCGCCTGAGATGGGTCCTCCACCCCATGAAAAAAGGCAGCGCCCGTCAGCACCGCCAACCCCCAGGCCAACATCACGCCCAAAGTTTGCACGGCCACATCAGCAGGTGCAAAACGGGTGAACGCAGCGTTCACCACCAGCGCCACCGGAAAGTTCATGAGGTCCCGTCAAGGTATGCGTGCCCCACCATGCCAATGCACCCAGTGCATAGGCCGCAAAGAAATAAACAGCCCAGTTGTCCCAACCGGGATCGGTGTTGAACACCAGCAGCGACCAAGCTGCCAACCCGCCCACCAGCACCAGGGTCATCCAGCGCTGTGCACTGGTGCGGTCAGCCATGCGGCGGGCCAGCCAGAGCAGGACCAGCATGAGCGCAAACAACTGAAAGTCGATGGCCACGTACCACACGCCCGCAGAGAGCGAATCCAGGCCCAAGTGGTACCTGCCACAGCCACAACCAAGGCCACCACCAGCCCGTAAAAGGCCAGGTGGTGCAACACGATGAGCTGCGAAGCCACGGCCTTGAACGCATCGGCCATAGGCATGCGTTGGGGTGGCACCACTGTCAGTGGGCACGTCATGGCGGCGGGCTTTCGCCCAGCACGCGAAGCGGCGCAGGCAACCAGCCCGCCAGTGCAGCATGAATAGCCGCCTCATTTCGCTGCCACCACACCCCCAGCGCCACCACACCCAACCCCAGCAGCGTGAGCGCAAACGTGAAGGCCAGTGAATCCTGAAACACCTGGTGAGACAAATACCCCACGTAACCCGCCACGCCCAGGCCGCCCAGCACGGTGAACACCCGCCGCCCGATGGCAGCCCCCCAGAACACCAGCATCAGGTTGATGGCACCGTAAACCGCTTTGCCCCATTCGTTGTCGCTGTCGCGCAGGCTCAGGCCTGCCCAGAACATGATCGCCCCAAAGATGTAGAGCCAAAAGGCAAAGTCCTGCCGGGCCGCGTCTTCGGTGGCCTGGCGGGTGCGAACGTCCACCCACAGCGCCAATGCACAGGTGCCCAGCCCAAACACCAGCGACACATCGCGGGTGAACTGCCAGTCAAAGCCCTCTTTTTGCATCAGCAGGTGGGCCAGGTCCATGTTCAGGTACCACAGCGTGACCGCCACGGGCATCACCATGAAGGGCAATTGCATGGCGCGCAGCATCACCACCGCCGCCGCCAGCGTGGCGAACTCCAGCGTGAGCCAGCGCCAGTTGATTTGCTGGTGGTAGTGGCCAAACTGGCTGCTGCCACCCTCGGGCCACCACCCCAGGCCCACCTGAACACTCCACACCACCAACGGCACCAGGCACACCGCCAGCGTGGCCAGAATGCCGGCCGGAATGGGCAGGTCTTTGTCTTTGAGGTGCACCGCCACGCGCCAAGCGGCGAACAGGTAGCCAGCGGCCAACACGGCGCTGCCCCAGGCGCCCAAAGCCGCCCAAGCCAGCGTCATGAACAGCGACATGGCCCCAATGGTCAACAAGCCACCGAAGTAATACAACACATGCGAAAACGTGAACCGTGCCGCCTGCGTGGCAGGCTTCGGCAAAGACTCAGCAGCCTTGCGGTGCACGCGGCGGGGGTTGCCGGGCGCAGCCCACTCTGCCCACAGCGCATGGGCCTCGGAAGGGTTGATGGCACCACGCCGCACAGCGGCCTCTATGTCATTCCAGTCCAACTGCACCTGCACGTGAGGGGCAAAAACATCGCCCATCTTGGTGTCGAGCCACAAGGTCGACTCGTAAACCGCCACGGTGTCGGGTGCGTCTGTTGTCATGGGTGTGAAGCGTTAGAGCGCACAACCGTGCGAAACCTTGGATTATCTTGAGTTTTGCGACCATGGCCGAGCCGCCTGACACGGCACATAGAATGAAACCATGAGTTCCAACCACACCAATACCCACCCTGCCGGCACCGCCGCAGACACCGCAGCGGCCGACCACAAACCCAGCAACTTTCTGCGCCAGATCATTGAAAAAGACCTGGAGCAAGGCACCTACGCACAGCGCCGCTGGGCAGGCACCCCCGGCGACGCCGCGCACCATGCCGCTGGCCCGCTTGACCCCGCCAAAATTCGCACCCGCTTCCCGCCCGAGCCCAACGGCTACCTGCACGTGGGCCACGCCAAAAGCATTTGCCTGAACTTTGGCCTGGCACGCGACTACGGCGGCGTGTGCCACATGCGCTTTGACGACACCAACCCAGAAAAAGAAGACACCGAATACGTCAACAGCATTCTGGACGCCGTGCAGTGGCTGGGCTTTGGCTGGGAGGCCAACGGCCAGAACCATTTGTTCCAGGCCAGCGACTACTTTGACTTCATGTACCGCGCGGCTGAGTATTTGATTGAAGCCGGCCACGCCTACGTGGACGAACAAAGCCCCGAAGACATGCGCGCCAACCGGGGCGACTTTGGCAAGCCCGGCGTGGACAGCCCATTCCGCACACGCACCCCGGCTGAGAATTTGGATCGTTTCAGGCAGATGGCGCAAGGCCAACATGCCGATGGCGCTATGGTTTTGCGCGCCAAAATTGACATGGCCAGCCCCAACATCAACATGCGGGACCCAGCCATTTACCGCATTCGCCGCGCCACCCACCACAACACGGGCGACAAATGGTGCATTTACCCCATGTACACGTTTGCGCACCCCATTGAGGACGCGCTGGAGCAAATCACCCACAGCATTTGCACGCTGGAATTTGAAGACCAACGCCCGTTTTACGACTGGCTGATGGACCGCTTGGCAGAGGGTGGCCTGCTGGCCGCACCCGCCCCCAAGCAGTACGAATTTGCCCGCCTGAACTTGACGTATGTGATCACCAGCAAACGCAAGCTGGCCGCGCTGGTGAACGAAGGCAAGGTCAACGGCTGGGACGACCCCCGCATGCCCACCATCGTCGGCCTGCGCCGCCGGGGCTACACCCCTGCCGCGCTGCAAGCCTTTGCCGAACGCATTGGCGTGGCTGGATTGACTACAGCACCCTGGAAGGCTGCCTGCGAGAAGATCTGGAGCTGAAAGCCCACCGCGGCATGGCCGTGCTGAACCCCGTGAAGCTGGTGCTGACCAACTGGGACGAGGTGTTTGCCGCACAAGGTGGTGCAGCCTACCTGGACCCCTGCACCCTGCCCGCCCTGCCCCACCCGCCCGAGGGCACGGAAAGCCCGGTGCGCCACTTTTCAATTGGCAAAGAGGTGTGGATTGAGCGCGAGGACTTTGAAGAAGTGCCCCCCAAGGGCTACAAGCGCCTGTTCCCTGGCAACAAGGTGCGCCTGAAGGGCGGCCATGTCATTGAATGCACCGGCTGCACCAAAGACGCCAACGGCACCATCACCGAAGTGCTGGCCACCGTGGTGCCCGACACCAAAAGCGGCACCCCCGGCGCCGACAGCGTGAAGGTGAAGGCCGCCATCACCTGGGTGGGCGTGGCCGACGGTGTGAGCGCCGAAGTGCGCATGTACGACCGCCTGTTTGTGGACGCCCAGCCCGACGCGGGCGGCAAAGACTTTATGGAAAGCCTGAACCCCAACAGCCTGAAGGTGGTGACCGCGATTGTTGAACCGTCACTGGCCAACGCCCAGCCCGACCAGAAGTTTCAGTTTGAGCGGCACGGGTACTTTGTGGCCGACCGCGTGGACCATGCGGCTGGAAAGCCGGTTTTTAACTTGGCGGTGGGGTTGAAGGATTCTTGGGGCAAGTGATTGATGCCCCGCCCTCAAACCATACAAATCTTCCTCCCCAGCGGTGACCCGCGCGGAATACGCGTGGCCGAAATCACGACTCGCATCGTGCGAGTGATCGAGGTGCCGCGCAGCCAGCTACCAGAATTCCTCAAGATGCCAGAGGCCCAACAGGTGGGTGTCTACATTCTCACAGGTGAGGTATCCGACGCAGGCCAACCACGAGCCTACATTGGGCAGTCTGGCAATGTGGGCAACCGGTTGGCTCAGCACAACCAGGGCAAGGACTTCTGGAACCGGGCGCTGGTGGTGATTTCTCTCACAAACAGCCTCACCCAAACACACGCACTGTTTTTGGAGTGGTTTGCGATTGCAGAGGCCACCAAAGCAGGGCGCTACAGCCTTGAAAACGGGAATGCTGGTACGCAACCGTACACACCTGCCCCGTTGCAAGCGGACTGTCACGAGATACACGAGACAGCAGCGGCGCTTTTGGCCACACTGGGTAAACCCCTTTTTGAACCACTGACCAACTCAGCCACCGCCAAGGGAGAAGCGGAGCTGTTCTATTGCAGGGGCTCAGGCGCAGACGGCGTGGGTGAATACACCCCGGAAGGATTTGTCGTACACAAAGGATCCAGGGGCCGAGCCGAAATCGTGGCGTCCATCCAGGGGACGTCCAACGAGAGATTGCGTATGCAACTGGTGGTTGATGGAATCCTGACGGAGCTAAACGGCCAGTTGATTTTTACCCGCGACCATTTGTTCTCCAGCCCAAGCATGGCCGCTATGGCAGTGATGGGCCGCTCTGCAAACGGATGGATTGAGTGGAAAACGCCAGACGGCAAAACGCTGGACGAGGTAAAGCGGCAGTCCGTTACCCCGATATGAAAGATTCGGGCGGGCAGAAGTTGTCACCGATGTCCGCCATCACTGACTTCACATGCAACCCCAACCCATCCTCCACTTCTGGTTCACCGAACTCACCCCCAAGCAGCACTTCGCCAAGGACGCAGCCCTGGACGAAGCCATCCGCACCCGCTTCGGTGCCACGCTGGAGGCCGCTGCGCGGTGTGAGTTGTTTGGCTGGCGCGCCACGCCAGAGGGACGGCTGGCAGAGGTGTTGGTGCTGGACCAGTTTTCGCGCAACGTGTACCGCGACACGCCCCGCGCCTTTGCGCAGGACGCGCTGGCCCTGGCTCTGGCGCAAGAGCTGGTGGCCAGCGGGCAAGACCGCAGCCTGCCCCTGGCGCAGCGCAGCTTTGCTTACATGCCCTACATGCACAGCGAGTCGGCGCTGATTCATGAGCAAGTCGTGGCGCTGTTTTCGCAGCCGGGGCTGGAAGACAACCTGCGTTTCGAACATGCGCACAAGGCCATCATCGACCGCTTTGGCCGCTACCCCCACCGCAACGCCATTCTGGGCCGCAGCTCCACGGCGGAAGAGCTGGCGTTTTTGGGCGGGCCGGGGTCTTCGTTCTGAGTGGCTCGGTGCCAAACCCGCATGACAGAAGCACAGCCCCGCGCCCTCATCATTGCCGGCCCCAACGGTGCAGGCAAGACCACCTTTGCACGCGAATTTCTGCCTGCAGAAGCGCAGTGCCCGGTGTTCGTCAATGCAGACCTGATCGCGGCGGGCCTGTCGCCCTTTGCACCTGAGGTTGCCGCCATCAAGGCGGGGCGCATCATGCTGGCGGAAATTGATGACCATGTGGCCCATCGCCGCAGTTTTGCGCTGGAAACGACCCTGTCTGGCCGGGCTTATGCAGCAAAAGTGGTGCAGTGGCGGGCGCTGGGCTATCAGGTCAGTTTGTATTTTTTGCAACTGCCAACGGCAGACATGGCCATTGAACGCGTGCGGTTGCGGGTGTCCCAAGGCGGGCATAACATTCCAGACGCAGTGGTTCGGCGGCGGTTTGATGCAGGTCTGAACCAGTTTGAAAACACTTACAAGCCCATCGTCAACGCTTGGTTTCTGTACGACAACCAACACCGCCAGCCCACCCTGCTGGCACAAGGAGCCAACCCATGAGAACCGTTGTAAACCCAGCCGATTTCTCGCTGGACCCAGCCCAAGCTGCACTGGATGCATTGGCCCGCGCCGGGCTGCGTGCCGCCGAAGATGCCAAACGCACCAACACCCAGATGGTGGTGGCAGAAAACGGGCAAGTTGTGCATGTCAACCCGCAGGAATATTTGCGCTTGCGGGCCGAGCAAGTTGGGTTGCAACACTCAAACGATGGTGCCTGAACGATGTATGGCCATGAAATCCACTTACTTTGAAGACGACGACATCCTACAAATTCGAGTGTCTGACAAGCCCATCGTGCGTGAAACCTCGCAGGGCTGGCATACCCACATCAGCTACGCAGAAGACGGCACCATCGTGGAAATCGTATTGCTGGATGCGAAGAAGGAAGGGCTGCTGCCGCTGGAATACAAAGAGGCGGCATGACACATATGGCTGAAACTGGCTACCAACCCGTGCCGCACGATGCGGCTTTCCGCGATGTTCTGCTGGCCAAGCCCGGCGTGCAAGAAGCGTTTGACGCGCTGGGCGAGGAATACACCGCGCTGGATGCGCTCTGGACCAAAGAGGCTGACGACCGCCTGGATGCATACAAGCGCGGAGAGCTCAAGGCTGTGGCGTTGGCCGCCGTGACTGCGAAGTACCCCAATCTTCTGACACCAGCGGTTGGAGCAAGTGACTGAACCGGATTTTCTTAATCTTTTGTACCTCTAGCGCTTTATTTATAAGCGAAAGCAGCTATTTAATTTGATGATCTCTGCGCGGCGCAGCCGTTTCATGTGCCGCCATCCAAGATGGTCAATCGACTGTCAATTTGTTTCTCATAGTTGACAAAATTTGTATTTTGTTCATGATGAGATACAAATGAATCCACATCCACCCACCACCGTCAACCCAAGCGCAGAACAGTTGCAGGCCTTGGGCCAGCAGCTTCGCGCTCGCCGCAAGGCTTTGCGCGTCAGCAGCACGGCAGCGGCTGAGGCGGCGGGCATGTCGCGGGTGACGCTGCACCGCATAGAAAAAGGCGAGCCAACGGTGGCGGGTGGTGCCTGGGCGCAAGCCATGGCGGCGCTGGGCATGGTGCTGCAAGCCCGCAACACCGAAGAAAAGCCCACCAACGATGGGAACCAGGGCAACCCAGCCAACATGGCCGAGTGGATACCGATGCGCGTGCGCTTGCAAAACTACCCACAGCTCAAAGCGCTGGCCTTGCAGGTGCATGGCACTGACACGCTGTCACCGGCAGAGGCGTGGGGCATTTACGAGCGCAATGCCCGGCATTTGGACATGGCCGCCATGTCGCCCGCCGAACTCGCTTTGCTGCAAGCTTTGCGCACGGGGCTGGGTGGCGGTACCGAAACAACAGGCACCACCCATGTTTGAACGGCCCCACCACCAACGCATTGCGCATGTGCTGGCCGCGCTGAACGGTGCCTTGCTGCGCCAGCACGGCTGCTTGTTTGGTGACGGCACTTGCATTGCGCTGCGCCATGGCGAGTACCGGGAGTCGGTGGACATTGACTTTCTCGTGTCTGATGCCGCTGGCTACCGCGAGCTGCGCCAGTTGGTCACAGGCCCCCTAGGGCTCCATGCCCTGCTCAGGCCCGGCGCAGAGCCACTGACTGTGGGGCGCGAGGTGCGCGCCGATCAATATGGGTTGAGAACCCTGGTGCAGATGGACGGGCAACTCATCAAGTTTGAAATGGTCCGCGAGGCACGCATGGCGCTGGAGGCACCGGGCAACAGCGACGTGATATGCGGCATTGCCACCCTCACATTGCTGGATATGGCGGCTTCAAAGTTATTGGCCAATTCAGACCGGCAGGGAGACGACGGTGTGTTCAGCCGCGATGTGATTGACCTGGCCATGATGAACCTGCGCTTGCCGCTGCTGCAAGCGGCATTGGCCAAGGCCGAACTGGCTTACGGCGCCTCTGTGGCGCGTGACCTGGCCAAAGCCATCGACCGCTTGCAAGAACGCGCTGGCTGGCTTGAGCGCTGCATGCAGGCCATGGCCATGACGCTGCCCAAAGCGGTGGTTTGGCAAAAGGTTCGGGCTCTGCGCAAGCTGGTGAAACCTGTTTGAGGGGTGCATGTTGGCCGTAGCTCCACGGCAGAAGATCCGGCGTTTTTGAGCGGGCCGGGGTGTTCGTTCTGACTGCCTCAGAACTTTATTAGATAAAAACTGTGCTTACCGCTTATTCATCAAGCGCAAGCAGCTATTAAATTTGATCATCATTGCGCTGCGCAGCCGCGTCATACGCCGCCAACTTGTCGCGTTTGCCCACTGCAATCACGCTCACCGTCACCACGTCGTCGTCCACTCGATAAATCAGCCGGTAGCCCGCTTGCCGCAGTTTGATCTTGTAGCAGTCGGCCAAGCCAGACAGAGCGGCTGACGGCACCCGGGGTGCCTCCAGACGCTCCAGCAGCTTCTTTTTCATCGGGGCTTTGATGCTGCCGTCCAGTTTTTGCCACTCGGCCCATGCCAGTTCGTGAAAACGCAGCTTGTAGGCCATGCGTCACAGGTCTTGCGGGTTGACTTCGACAAACGGGCCGTTTGCACGTTCGCGGGCCAGCTTGGCATCCTCCAGGTCTTCCAGGTGCTGCATCAGCCGCTCGAAGTAAGGGGCGGGCACCAGGTAAGCCTCGGGCCGGTTGTCGTCGGCCTGCGCCAGGATGCTGGCGTAGTTGCGCTTGAGGTCGGTCACGCTGACGCTGTGGTGGCTGAGAACGGTGTCCATGGTGTTGGGCTCCAATTTAGATGCAATTTTTGACGTCAAATAAGACACATATTTTGGCATTAAATTGAACTGACCACACCAGCCAATTCACCCCCCCAATGGCCCGGTGCACCATTGTTGTTCGCAAGGGATGCCATCGCGATTGCCATCCATTTCCATGCCAGGGCAGTTTTTGAGGAACAACTTGGCTTCACTGCATGAAGTCATTTGAGAGCAGTACTTGCGGCCATCGCACCGGAACGTTGGCGGTGTGACCTGAGGCACGGCCGTTAGCTGGGGGCTGATCACGCTTTGGGGGGGCACGCTGGTGGCCAAAGGCCTTTGGGCATATTGCGTGTAGCCAAACCACCCCAGCACACCCACCAACAGCAGAGCGATAAATAAGGTGGCCATGGATGATGATGCAGCACCGGAGCCCGCTGTGCGTGTTTGCTGCCGCACCCGAGACGCCGCTGTTGAAGAATTCTTCGCACTCTCATAGGTGTCAAGCGGAACACCGCCGCGTGGCGTGTGCACCTTGGGTAGCAATCGCTTCGTTTTTTGGAGCGGCCTGCACAGGGGGGGGATGAGCGCAAGGCACCCATTTTTTTGCGTATGCTGGCGGCAGGAGGGGTTGCCCATGAAAAGATGGTTTCACCGGGTGGTGCTGTCGCGCCGCTGGGCCACGTTTGCGGTGCTGGGGCTGAGCTTTCTGCTGTTTGGCAGCAGCTCGCTCAACCTGCTGTTTGTGGCCAAGGCCAACATGGAGCTGATTGCCGAACACGGCTGGCAAGCCCTGGCCGAGGGCGGGGCCCAGCAACTGCTGGAGGTGCTGGCCACGGCCTACGTCAGCATGGCGGCGTACGTGGTGTTCAAGGCATGTGAGGCCAAGCTGGTGCGCTCCATCATCGACCCGCCCGGCATGCATCATTGACAACCGACCCACTGGCCCAAAGGCCAGGCCTGCCCCCATGCCCCCCCGCCAGCCCCACGCCCACCACCATGTGTATGTGATTGAGCTGCACCCCGATGTGCTGCAAGAGCCCAAATTCCGGCGCTGCAACCCCGATTACGTGGACGGCAAACCCTGCGTGTACGTCGGCATGACAGGCCTTGACCCCGATGTGCGGTTTGACAAACACAAGGCCGGCATACAGGCCAACGCCTACGTGCAAAAGTACGGCCTGCGCCTGCTGCCCGACCTGTATGAGGGCTTCAACCCCATGCCGTACAAAGCCGCCCAAGAGCGCGAGGTGGAGGTGGGCATTGACTTGCGCTCGGCGGGTTTTGGGGTGTGGCAGGCCTGACCTGGCCCAGCGGCTACCATTCGCCCACACCCATGCCCACCATCGCCATCATCGACTTTGAAACCACCGGCATGTCGCCCGACGTGGGTGCACGGCCAAC
>JAIFMP010000005.1 GCA_020048405.1 Hydrogenophaga sp. | reverse complement strand
GGAGCGGGCCTGTGCCTTGCGCTGGACCAAGTCCTGAACATGCTTGGCGATCTCGATCTGCTGACCCTTGTCGTAGCTGCGCACATGGGTGACGGCCCTTCGCGCACCAGCGCAAAAGGCTACAAGTCTGCCCCTCGACGTTCAAATCGAGACCAGACTGGAATGCAAAATTTCGCAAGTAAATCATCAACTTACGAAGCCCTGATGTGAAGACGTTGGGACACTACTGAGCTTCTTTCAGGGCCCAGGGTCAACTGTGCCGCTGGTTGAGACTTCATGGGGCCGGAGTAATAAACCAGGTGTGCCTTCCGTAAAAACCGGCTCAGGTTGAAAGTCATAGCTTTGCTTCTAGCATCAGCTCGGCCACTGAAACCCCCAGACCCCCGGCTATCTTGACGATGTTGATGAGCGCCAAGTTGACTTCACCGCGTTCAATGCCACCAAGGTAGGACCTGTCAACTTCTGCCAATAATGCCAACGCCTCCTGTGAGACGCCAGACTGGGTCCGCACCGCACGAATAGCGGCACCCAAAGCGACCAGGTGAGGATTCTTCGCATGTCGGACAGACGTTTTTGCCACAGGCAAGAACGTATTGGTTCGGTGTCTTTGATGCCACGGTCTATGATACCCATTGGCGCTGAAAAAGAGGTCTCAGACCCACATGGGCAGTGCCGAAACCCTAATGTTTTTTGGAGTAACTCATGCCTATTTCGACCCGCTTTCACGCGATCCTTGCCATACCTCTCGTCCTTGCAATCGCCGGTTGTGGAGGAGGTGACGAGACACCTCTAGTCACCAGCACCGCAACATACCCTTTATCAGTCATTGTTGAGAACGTCGTAAAAGAAACGGTCTCTGGTCAGTTTCGGATCACAGGTACGGCGAGTTCTAGTGGCCAAAGTGTGGCGATAACTGGGAGCGGCACCCACTCCACCTCCAGTTCTGCCTCAACATTTGAGAACGCCAGTGCCACAAAGAAAACGTCAACAGTGACAGGGACTATTACGGTTGCAGGTACCAGTGTCCCGTACGGTGGTTCCTCCGCAAGTTATTTCGGCGCGAACTCGTCTCCTTTGGGGAGTCAGGCAGATGGGGAGTACTGTGTTGTTACAAATCAAACTGCTGTACCGGCGGCAGCAAAGGTGGGCGATACCAATACCTGGTTCAATGGACCATGCTACACAAGTAGTTCCAAAGTTACGTCCGCCGGAAGTCTCAGTGTTTCCTACGTTTTGGAGGCTGATTCAGACTCAACTGCCATTCTGAAACTTGTTAACAAAAGAACCATGCAAAATGGACAAACCAACACGTCCGTTTCTTCGGCGAGAGTCACAAGCTTAGGGGCCTATTCGCGTATCCGCGAGACTGCGTCAATGACGATAAACGGTATTTTGATGAATCTTGAGTTGACGTTCTTGTGATCGTGTAATCGTGTTGGCGCTGCACTGGCAGGATCAGAGCAGTCGCCACACAATACTCGGCACATTCCATATGAACGAACGCCGGGAGTCTTGTGAAAGTTTTGATTACGTGGCCAGAGTCTGAAGTCTTGTTCAGGTGTTGCGGCTCAATCACGTAATGCACCTTGCGGCGCATTTGCCGCTCAAAATCAGGCGCGTCGCTTTGGTTGCCCTCGTACCAAACGGCCAGTGGCACCCGGCGGTCTTCCGTCTCCAGTTTGGGATAGCCGGGGCCCAGCTCCTTCTTGGCCGCCACCTCGTAGTTGTCAGACAGGTAACGCAGAAACAAAAACGACAGCATGTAGTCGCGGAAATCGTCCGCGTCCACGGCTCCGCGCAGTTGGTCCGCAATGGCCCACAGGGTTTTGCCCAGTTGTGTTCGGTCATGTGGGGTGAATGTGGTGTGAACGCGCGTGGCGGAGCTCAGTGCAACGCAAGCGGGGAGCCGCAGCACTTTTTGAATTTCTTGCCACTGCCACACGGGCAGGGCTCGTTGCGGCCCACTTTGCTGCTCATGCGCTGCGCTTGCTGGCGCTCGGCCACGGCTTGCCGCAGCGGTAACCAAAAGGTGTGAATCTGTCGCACGCTGTCTTCAATTTGTGTTGCAAGCGCCTGGCGTTGTGCGGGCGTTCGGGTCAGTTCGTCTTGGTCGGGTGAAAAATTTTCTTTGCCCAGCAAGCCGATGGGGCGAAACCAACCTGCGCCCTTCGCGTCATCCAGCAAAGGCTGCCACGCGGAGGGGTTGAGTTTGACGCCCTGGCAAAAGCCATAAGCCCACATCTCGGCATCTTCAAATTCGCCCAGGTCATCGTATTCAGTCGTGGTCCACAGCAACTCCACGAACGGCGGTTTCTGCCCAAAGCCAAACACAATGCTGTTGTAGTGGCGCATGACCAAGCACAGAAAGTGGTTGACCTGTTCCAGGGTGTCAGCGGGCGGCATCGTGCCGCCGCCTTCTTGTTGCCCCCACACCAAGGGCAACCACTGGCTCGGCATCACCGTCTCCGGCCCAATGGCAATGGCGTGCAAAAAGCCGTCCAGCATGTCCACCGTCATGCTCTCAACGTTGTCCAGATACAGCAAAAACTGGTCCAACTCGTCCAGTTCTTCTTCGGAAAGCGGCCCGATCATCATGTTGTACTTCTGATCGAGCGGCGGTGACTGCTTCAAAGCCTCCAACTTGCGAAGCGACTCGGGTTCGGCTGCTTTGGCCGTTTGCCGGGCCTGCGTCACAAAGCCCGCAACGCCCTCTTGTTCAATGGCCAAGCACGCGGCCTCCAGCGCCGCCGCGTCGGTGTCAAACGTGTCATCCCACACAGTGGACGCACCGTGTTCGTCCACCACCTCCAAAATCCAAGCGCTGCCAGGGCCGCGGTAAATCTGGATGCTCAAGCGGTGCCCAGCATCGCTGTAGGTTTGCGTAAGTGGCGAGTGGATGATTTCAATGTCTTTGGTCATTGGTCGCTGGCCTTGTCACGAAGGCCCTTTTGGGTTTCCAGTTCTTCACGGTCACGCTGCAGTTCCAGCCTCAAGTCCTCTTCGCTGGGCAACACCAAACGGTATTTGCTGGCAAAAAGCTGCTCACTGCCGTTAAGCACGGAATAGCGGACCACCGACTTGTCTTTGCTGCCGCACAACAGAATGCCCACCGTGGGGTTGTCTCCCTCACCTCGGCGCAAGTCGTCGTACATGCGCACATACATGTCCATCTGCCCCACGTCCTGGTGCATGAGTGGCCCGGTTTTCAGGTCGAGCAGCACAAAACATTTCAGCAGGTAGTTGTAAAACACCAGGTCAATGTAGAAGTCCTGCGTTTCGGTGCTGATGCGCTGCTGCCGCGCCACAAAGGCAAAGCCCTTGCCCAGCTCCATCAAAAACTGTTGCAGCTTGTCCATCAAGGCTGTCTCCAGCTTGGCTTCCAGCAAGCGGCCTGTGTCGGGCAGGCCCAAAAACTCCAGCATCACCGGGTCGCGCACAAAAGCGCGGGGTGCCGTCTTCGCGCGTGAAGGCATTGCGCTCGCGCAACATGCGGGCGGCGGTGAACACGTTGGGGGTGACGATTTCGTCCAGCAGGCGGGAGAATTCGGCATCCGACAGCTTGACGCGGTTCAATGCTTCGAACTTTTCGCGGAAATTTTTTTCCATTGCAGCGCGGTCGCGGATGTCGGGGCGGTATTCGTACTTCAGGTTTTGGAGCTTGCCAATGACACCGTATTCGATTTGTTCTTCTTTGACGGCGGCGTTTGGTTTGCCTGAGGGCTGTTCGTAAATCACTTTGGATGGCATCGATTGGGGCCGTTGGGCGTTGCGGCTTGGCTGAACACGATGAGCCCCACCCGTTCAATGTGCGCTTCCAGCTCGGGGTGCTTGAGCAGGTGCCGCGCCGAAAGGTCAATCTCGTAGGGTAGCAGCAGGTCGTCCAATTCGGCGGCGATGTCGCCCACCTCGCCAGAGGTGAGTTGGGTACCTACCAAGGTCAGGTCGATGTCTGAGGCCGTTTTGTGGCGGCCCATGGCTCGTGAGCCATACAAAATGGCTTGCCCCACATGAGGGTGAGTGGCCAACACCCCCCGTATGGCGGCCCAAGTTGCCTGGCTCAAGCCCGTGGATGCCAACGCTTCAGGGTTCGCTGTCTTCATTGCGGGCCAGGCGCTGGTTCAGTGTGGCGTCAAGTACGACGAGGGCCGGGTGAAAGCGCTCAACGATATCCCGGGCCACACCCTCAGCCAGTTCAATGTTGTAGGTGTGCGATGTGAGGTTGCGGGCCTTCACCATGTCCATCCAAACCTCGCCATCGCTGACCAACCCGTTTCGAAACGCGCTGCGGCTGGCATCACGTGAGCCGATCAGGCCACTGATGCCTTGGTTCTCGAGGAAGTCTTTCAGCACGTTCCACGCGAGTTCGTGGGTGAATTCAAAGGCTTGAATCAAGCCTTGTTGCTCCAAACGGCTCAGAGGTCGCTGCTGTGCGAGTTCCACGGCTTCGGTCAGCGCTTGCAGGGCTTTGCGGTAATTGGCAAAACGCTGGTGCCAGCGCACGTCCATATCCATGCTCAGCCCCTTGCCTTTGACTCTGCCACGCGCTGGGCAATGTGGGCCAGTGCCTCTTCCACCTGGTCGATCAGGATCAGGCACAGGTCACCAGGGTTGAGCCGACCCAAGGCGGTGTCAATGGCCACGAACTCGCCTTGAATGTCCTGCACATGGGTAGTTTTGGCTGCCCCATCCAGTCCTTTGCGCAACAGGCCCAGCACTTCGCCGTCGGCGCGGCCACGCTGGCAGGCGTCTTCGTACAGCAGCACGTCGTCAAACACGCTGCCCAGGATCGCGGTTTGCTGGGTGATGTCTTCGTCGCGTCGGTCGCCCGCACCGCTGATGACCACGCTGCGCCGTTTTGCGGGCATGGCTTGCACGGCGTTGGCCAGGGCGGCGATGGCATCCGGGTTGTGACCGTAGTCGGCAATCACAGTGGCGCCTTTGTAGTCAAAGGTGTTGAAGCGGCCGGGGGCCGAGCTGGCATCGCTCACGAAGCTGCCCAAGGCCTGAGCCACGGTGTCCCAAGCCAGGCCGAGTGCCCACGCAGCGCCCACGCTGGCCAGCACGTTTTCCACCTGGAAGCCGATGCTGCCACCGCGCGTGAGCGGCACGTTTTTCAGCGGGAGTCGGACCTGGAAATGGCCCTCCTGGGCCACCACATGCCCGTCTTCCACGTAGACGGCGCGTTTGCCGTGTGCGAGATGAGTGGCCACCACGGGCAGGTGGCGGTCTTGCGCGAAGTATGTGACCGCGCCAGGGCACATGCCCGCCATGGCCACGACGGCTGGGTCGGCGGCGTTGAGCACGGCGGTGCCGGTGTCGGCCACGTTCAGCACGATCACGCGCTTCAGTACCGCCAGGTCTTCCACGGTGGTGATGTAGTTCAGGCCGAGGTGGTCGCCCGCCCCGATGTTGGTGACCACGGCCACCTGGCAGCGGTCAAATGCCAAGCCTTCGCGCAGCATGCCTCCACGCGCGCTTTCGAGCACTGCTGCATCCACATCGGGGTGCATCAGCACGCTGCGCGCGCTGCGGGGGCCGCTGCAGTCGCCGCTGTCGATACGCCGTTGGTGTCGGTCATGCCCACACGCTGACCGTTTGACTTGATCAGGTGGCTGATGAGCCGTACCGTGGTGGTTTTGCCGTTGGTGCCCGTGACCGCCACCACTGGAATGCGCCCGTCGTTCTTTTTGCCGTCGGCGCTGGCTGGGTACATGTGGGCAACGATGGCCTCGCCCACGTGGCGGCCTTTGCCGTACGAGGGGTTGGTGTGCATGCGCAGGCCCGGGGCAGCATTCACTTCCACGATGCCGCCGCGTTGCTCTTCCAGCGGGCGCATCACGGTTTCGCACACCACGTCCACGCCGCAAATGTCCAGCCCGATCATTTTGGCGGCTGCAATGCAGCGTGCGGCGACTTCCGGGTGAACGTCGTCCGTCACGTCGGTGGCGGTACCACCGGTGGACAGGTTGGCGTTGTTGCGCAAGATCACACGCTGGCCCTTGGCGGGCACAGAGTCCACCGTGAGTCCCTGTTCGGCCAGCCGGTTTTTGGCGATGTCGTCGAGCCGGATGCGGGTGAGGGGGGTGGCGTGGCCTGTCCCACGTCGGGGGTCGGCGTTGACGCGGTCCACCAGTTGCACCACGGTGCTGTCGCCATCGCCCACCACCAGCGGGGGTTCGCGGCGCGCAGCGGCCACCAGTTTGTCGCCGACGATGAGCACGCGGTAGTCGCTGCCCACCAGGTAACGCTCCACCAGGATGTCGTCACGGAACTTGCGGGCGTTGTCATAGCCAGCCATCACAGCTTCACGCGTGCTGACGTTGACGGTGACGCCTTTGCCCTGGTTGCCGTCCTGAGGCTTGACCACCACCGGCCCACCAATTTCCTGTGCAGCCACCCACGCATCTTCGGCACTGGTGACGGGGCGGCCCTCGGGCACGGGCACGGCAGCGGCGGCCAGCAGTTTTTTGGTCAGTTCTTTGTCCTGGGCAATGCTTTCGGCAATGGCGCCGGTGCTGTCCATCTCAGCGGCCTGAATGCGGCGCTGCTTGCTGCCCCAGCCAAATTGCACCAGGCTGCCTTCGGTCAGGCGGCGAATGGGCACGCCGTGGGCCTTGGCTGCATCGACGATGGCACCCGTGGACGGCCCCAGGCGGATGTCTTCGTCCAGTTCTTGCAGGGCTTCGACATGTGGGGTGGTGTCGAACGGGGCATCGCTCCAGGCGGCTTCGCACAGTTGCCGGCCGATGTCCAAGGCCTGCTTGCCCACGGCCTCTTCGCTGTACTCGACCACCACTTGGTACACACCTTCTTCGGTGGTGGGTGTGGTGCGACAAAACGACACGGGGCAGCCGGCCCTGATTTGCAAGGACAAGGTGCACTGCGACAGCACGTGCGCCAGCGACAGCGGTTTGGTCAAGGGATACGGGCGGAAGGCTGCCACCTCGGGGAAGCGCTGGCGCAACCGGGCCTCGATTTCCGGGCGAACATTCAGGTTGCTTTCGTCTGGCGTGCAGTGAACGATGGCCTCCACACAGGTGGTGCGGCTCCAGAGGTTGGGGCCGCGCAGGGCGCGAATGCGTGTGACTTTCATGGGGTGTCCAGTAACGTGGCTCTGCGGGAATCAGGCCTGGGAGGCGGTCGGCTTGGCTGACATCTGCGCGGCAATGGGGGGCCAGTCCGCTTCGATCGCGGCGCGCACCACGGTCAGTGGAATGTCCAGGGCCCAAGCCGTGGCAATGCTGGCCAGCAGCACTTGTGTGGCCAAGGGGTCGGTGTCCGGGTGGCGCGCGTCGAACACGGGTTTGCAGGTGTCACCTGTGGCCAATACCAACCGGCCGTCGGTCACCAGCACGGCTTTGCCTCCTTGGGCCCGGTGAGCCTGAACGGCAGGGAGGTTGGCATCTGCTGCGTAATAGATGACGGCACCATCGCTCAGGTCTGCCAGTTCGGCGGCAGCCGGTTCGTGGGCATTGATGACCGTCACACCGTGTGACAAAACCACATCGACCTGCGTGCGAACGATGCTGTACATCTGTTCGTCCTCGGTGACATAGAACTCTTCCAATCCTTCGGCCTTTGGCACACCGGTGACCACGCCCACGTGACAGCGGTCGTACACCAGTCCCTCGGCGAGGATCTGGCGCGGGCTGTTTTCGAACACGGCCGCTTGCACCTGCCGGTTCATCAGCAGGCGCTGGCCTGCATCCCAGGGTTTGATGGGCAGGGCATCGTGCAGCTGGCGTTGGTTGAGGTACACGCCCTGTTGGCAAGCCATGCCTGTATGGCGGCCGTCCAGGCGCAGCATCGCTGCGACCAATTGCGCCACGGGCAAAGTGTCGGCTGCATCGCCTGTGATGCCCACCACCGGGATGCGCCCGTCCGACTCGGGGCCAAACAGGTGATCCACAATGGCTTTACCCACGGGGCGGGGGGTGCCGGTTTCGGGTTTGATGTGCATCAGCAGGCCGGGGCCCGCGTTCACTTCCACAATGGCCCCTTGTTGCGGTGCCATGGGTTTTGAAATGTCGGTGACCACCAGGTCCACCCCGGCCACGTCCAGGCCCACCACGCGTGCGGCCATGGCGGCCAGTTCGGCCACGTCGGGGTGCACCAGATCGGTCACATCGTGGGTGAGGTTGCCGTGGCGTTGCACGCGCACGCGCTGCCCGCTGGAGGGAACGCTGTCAGGAGCCAGCCCCTGGCGCTGCAGTTCCACCAGCATGTGTGGCTCCTTGCTCAGCACGATGAATTCGAGCGGGAATTCTTCTTCCTCTCCCCGGCGGGGGTCGGTGTTCAGTTGCTGGTCCACAAGCTGCTGCACCGTGTGGCTGCCATCGCCCACCACTTCGGTGGTCTGACCGCGCGTGGCTGCGACCATTCGGCCACCCACCACCAGCAAACGGTGTTCTTCTCCAGGAATGCAGCGCTCCACGATCACACCACTGCCTTGTTCGCTGGCCACGTGGTAGGCAGCGTGCACATCTGCTTCGGTCATCAGGTCCAGCGTGATGCCCCGGCCATGGTTGCCGTCGATGGGCTTCACCGCCACGGGCAGACCGATGTCCCGGGCGGCATCCCACGCCGCTTCGGGCGAGTCGACCTTTTCACCCTCAGGCACCGGAATGCCGCAGGTGGACAACAGCGTTTTGGTCAGGTCTTTGTCGCTGCAAATGCCCTCTGCAATGGCGCTGGTGCCATCGGTTTCGGCCGTCCAGATGCGGCGCTGGCGTTCGCCCTGTCCCAATTGCACGAGGTTGCCGTCGTTCAGGCGGGTGTGGGGTATGCCGCGCGCTGTGGCTGCGTCCACGATGTGGGCGGTGCTGGGGCCCAGACACAGCGAGTCGACCATGGCACGCAAGCGGCTGACGGTGCCTGCCACATCGAACGGCTGGTCATCGATGGCGGCCATGACCAGATCGCGTGCTGACTGCAAGGCAGCGCGGCCCACGCTTTCTTCACGCGTGCGGATGACCACCTTGTAGACACCCCGCACGTGGGTCGAGCGAGCTTTGCCAAAGCCGGTTTGCATGCCGGCCAGGTTCTGCAGCTCGAGCGCCACATGTTCCATGATGTGGCCGGGCCAGGTGCCTTCGCGCAGGCGCTGAAGAAAACCGCCTCGCACGCCGGGGCTGCAGTGGTGCTCCTCCAGAGACGGCAGCCAGGCGGTCAGGCGCTCGTAGAAACCGGGCAGTGTGTTGGAAGGGCAGTCTTCCAGGTCGCCAATGTCGATCCAGGCTTCCAGCGTCGGGCGGTAGGTCCAGATGTTCGGGCCGCGCAAATAGGTGATGCGCAAAAAACGGATGTCGCGGTGGTTCATGCTGATCGTGGGCCTGGGGCCCGAGTCGGGCGGCGGGACAAACCCCACCGCTACAATGATTTTCCTAGCACCGACATTGTGCTGCGACCTTCCCGGCACCAGTCCGGGCAAGCAACATTTTTTTACATCGATTCAACCGAACTGTGCGGTCCAAGGCCGACAGCGGCCCGGTGGCAGTGACAATTGCGACCCATGCAAACCCCCTCTTCAGCCATGCCCGGTGTGGGCGCGCCCACCGTCCTGACGGGCCTGCCCCCGCGCTGGCACAGCCTCATACAACTCTCGCTCTTGTCGGGCGAAAGCACCTTGGCTGCCTTGCAGCCCGATCTGGATGAGCGACTGCACGCCGCCAGCTCGCTGGTGTTGCTGACCGGTCAGCGCCTGATGGCCTGGCTTCCAACAGACACCGAAGGCACGCCCCAAGTCCACAGTTGGCCATTGCACCCGGGTTTGCGGCTGCTCCTGACCGATCATGCCGGTGTGGGCACCCTGGCGCTGGTCGACGGCGAGCGGCGACTGGCCGCGTGGCGTTTCACCCTGGGCGTCAACTTGCACGCCCAGCGTCTGGTTGTGCAGTTTGCCCAGACGGTTGCAGCTTTGGGGCATCCCGCCGGTGCAAGCGCGGCAGCAGACCCCGGCAGTGAAGAGGCGGACGAGCCACCGCGATTTGCCGCCGAGGCGGAGCAGCCCCCCTCCACCTGGACGTTGCTGCGCTTGTGGCGCTTTGCGCGGCCTTATCAGTGGCAGTTGCTGGCGGGCTTTTTGCTCACCTTGGCCTCCACTGCCGCCACACTGGTGCCGCCGTACCTGACCATGCCGCTCATGGATGACATCCTCATCCCGTTCCAGAATGGCAAGGCCATTGAGCAGGACGTGGTGCTGCTGTACCTGGTCGGGCTGTTTGGCTCGGCGCTGGTGGCCTGGAGCCTGGGTTGGGCCAAAACTTACATCCTGGCGCTGGTGTCGGAGCGCATCGGGGCTGATTTGCGCACCACCACCTACGAACACCTGCTGGGCCTGAGTCTGGAGTATTTCGGGGGCCGCCGCACGGGCGACCTGATGGCGCGCATCGGCAGTGAAACCGACCGCATCAACGTGTTCCTGTCGCTGCACCTGCTCGACTTTGCGACCGACGTGCTGATGATCGTCATGACCGCACTCATCCTGTTCTCCATCAATCCGTGGCTGGCATTGGTCACGCTGGTGCCGCTGCCGTTCATTGCATGGCTGATTCACCTGGTGCGCGACCGGCTGCGCACGGGGTTTGAAAAAATCGACCGCGTGTGGGCCGAGGTGACCAACGTGCTGGCCGACACCATTCCCGGCATTCGGGTGGTGAAAGCCTTTGCCCAGGAAGACCGCGAGGCCAGGCGCTTTCGCGATGCCAACCGCTACAACCTCGCGGTGAACGACAAACTCAACCGCACCTGGAGCCTGTTTTCCCCCACCGTCACGCTGTTGACCGAGGTGGGTCTGCTGGTGGTGTGGGCATTTGGCATCTGGCAGGTGTCGCAAAACGCCATCACGGTGGGGGTGCTGACGGCATTTTTGGCCTACATCAGCCGGTTCTACACGCGGCTGGACTCCATGAGCCGCATCGTGTCGGTCACGCAAAAAGCCGCCGCCGGTGCCAAGCGCATTTTTGACATCCTCGACCACGTCTCCAGTGTGCCCGAGCCGTCCCACCCCGTGGCACTGCCCACGGTCACTGGCCGCATCGACATCGAACACGCGCATTTCCGCTACGGCAACCGCGCCGTCATCAAAGACCTGACGCTGTCCATCCAACCTGGTGAGTTTATTGGGCTGGTGGGCCACAGCGGTTCAGGCAAGAGCACGCTGGTCAACCTGTTGTGCCGGTTCTATGACGTGAGCGGTGGGTCAATTCAGATCGACGGTGTGGACATCCGTGCCCTGAAGGTGGCCGACTACCGCCGCCACATCGGCCTGGTGCTGCAAGAGCCGTTTTTGTTTTTCGGCACCATTGCCGAGAACATTGCCTACGGTCGGCCGGAAGCCACGCGAGCCGACATCGTGGCCGCCGCGCGGGCAGCGCACGCGCACGAGTTCATTTTGCGCCTGCCCCAGGGCTATGACTCGCTGGTGGGTGAGCGGGGCCAGGGCCTGTCGGGCGGTGAGCGCCAGCGCATTTCCATTGCACGTGCCTTGCTGATTGACCCCGCCATCCTCATCTTGGACGAAGCCACCTCGTCGGTGGACACCGAAACCGAGAAAGAAATCCAGAAAGCGCTCGACAACTTGGTGCGCGGGCGCACCACCATTGCCGTGGCGCACCGCCTGTCCACCCTGCGCCGAGCCAACCGGTTGGTGGTGATGGACAAGGGCCACATGGTCGAGGTGGGAAGCCACGACGAACTGATGGAACAGCAGGGCGCTTACTTCCGCTTGTACGAAGCGCAGGCCCGTCAGGCAAAGGCCGCCGAAGACGTGCTGCTGGCCGCCGAGGAACGTACATGACCACCACCACTGCAACCTTCGATTTCACACTGCACTGGAGCCCTGCGGGCAAGCTGGTGTTGACCCGCGCCGATGGCACTCAACACGAAGGGGTGGTGCCCGTGCGCGCGTTTCCCATCTCTGCAGCAGAAGAGGGCTTGTCGCTGGTCGATGCCGATGGCCATGAATTGGCGTGGATCAACGCGCTGGCCGACCTGCCTGCCGACACCCAGGCCGCTGTGCAACGCGGCCTGCAGGAGCGCGAGTCAGCGGCTGGAGGGTGTGAGCAGCTACGCCACGCCCAGCACCTGGACGGTGGACACCGACCGGGGCCGGTTTGACTTTGTGCTGAAAGGTGAGGAAGACATCCGCCGCCTCAGCTCGGGCACGCTGCTGGTGGCCGACAGCCACGGCGTGCAGTTTTTGATCCGCGACCTGTTCGCGCTGGACCGCCACAGCCGCAAACTGCTTGACCGGTTTTTGTGAAGCTGTGGCAGAACCACTGAAAAACAGCTACGGCCCAGAGGTGCCCGTCCGACTGGCACGTGAGCTGGCCACCGTACTCCCCGGGTTCGACCGCGTCGCTTTTTTGGACGATGCCTTGAGTGGCTACGACGCGCTCGACCTGATGGCCAGGGGTCGACACTTGGCCCACGCACTGCACCGCCACCTGCCCACCGACTATGAAGCTGCAGTGGAGGTGCTGCTGGCGTCGGTTGAGGAGGCACCACCGTCTGAGTCAGCCAGCGCCATGGCCCCCTTTTTCTATTTGCCGCACACCTGTTTTGTGGCGGAGTTCGGGCTGGGGCACTTTGAAGCGTCGATGCGCGCACAGCACCTGCTGACTCAGCGGTTCACCGCCGAGTTCAGCATCCGCCCGTTTTTGCAGCACCACACCCAGGCCACGCTGGACCGTTTGGCCCAGTGGGCCACCGACCCCAACCACCATGTGCGCCGCCTGGTGTCAGAAGGCACCCGCCCCCGCTTGCCCTGGGGCCAGCGCCTGCGAGCCTTCCAGCAGGACCCTACGCCTGTGCTCGCCCTGCTGGAAAAGCTGAAAGACGACCCCGAGCTGTACGTGCGACGCTCCGTGGCCAACAACCTGAATGACATTGGCAAAGACCACCCCACCGTGCTGGTGGAAACCGCCCGGCGCTGGTTGCCCGGTGCCAGCCCCGAGCGCCGCTGGCTGGTAGAGCACGCGCTGCGCTTTGCCGTTAAGCGTGGTGATGCGGGTGCGCTGGATGTGCTGGGTTTCGGTGCCCGTGCCCAGGTGGCAGTGGTGCAGCCGCGCATTCAGCCTGCCGTGGCCCAGGTGGGTGGCGCGGTGGAGGTGGGGTTTGAGTTGCACAACACCCAGGCCCACGCACAGGACGTGCTGGTGGACTTTTGCATCCACTATGTGAAGGCCAGTGGCCAGACCGCGCCCAAGGTGTTCAAGCTGAAAACCACCACCCTGGCGCCCGGTGCCGCGTTGGCATTTCGAAAACGTGTGTCGCTGGCACCCATGACGACGCGGGTGCACCACCCTGGTACGCACCGGGTGGAGGTGCTGGTCAACGGGGTGGCGCAGCCGCTGGGTTCGTTTGAAGTGCTGGCGGGCTGAAATTAAATAAAAAAATTCCATCCAGCGCAGGATGGTATTCATTTCTTCGCTATCAACCTGGTCGCCTGTTTCAGGGCTGCTGCAGCGCTTTCAACAGCTTTTGGCCTGCGCGGCCGTTGGCCTCGTGGCCCAATCGGGATTGCTCGTTGTCGCCCAGCATGCCGTCCACGGTGCCAATGTCGTGGCCGCGCTGGGCCAGCAGGGTTTGCAGCTCGCGCCGCTGGGCGCGTGACAGGCCGGGGTCATCGGTGGGCCAGGGCGTTGCAAATGGGGTGCCGCCGCGCAGGCGGTCGCTCAGGTGGGCAATGGCCAGGCCATAGCTTTCGGCGGCGTTGTAGCCATAAATGGCATCGAAATTGCGGCTCACCAGAAAGGCGGGGCCGTTGGCCCCGGCCAGCGTCATCAGGCCCAGCGGCGTGTCTGCGCCAAACACGGCAGTGGCGCTGCCGCCAGCCACCGGTGTCACGCCGCGCTCTGCCCAAGCGCTGGCAGGGCGTTTGGTGCGGCGGCCTTCACCGGCCAGGTTGAACCCGGCTGGCAGCTTCACCTCCGCACCCCACAGCAGGCCACTTTTCCAGCCTGCCTTTTGCAAAAAGTGGGCGGTGGAGGCCATGGCATCGGGCACGCTGGCGGTCAGGTCGCCGCGGCCGTCGCCGTCAAAGTCCACGGCCAGTCGTTCGTAGGTGGTGGGCATGAACTGGGTGTGGCCAAACGCCCCGGCCCAGCTGCCCACCAGCCGCTCGGGCGGCACGTCGCCGCGCTGCAGGATGTGCAAGGTGGCCAGCAATTCCTGCTGAAAAAACGCCTGCCGCCGGCCGAAGCAACTCAGCGTGCCCAGCGCCTGTACCAGCGGGTAGCGGCCAAAGCTCTGGCCAAAGTTGCTCTCCACACCCCACACCGCCACCACCGTCGCAGGGTCCACCCCGTAGGCTTGGGCCACCCGCTCCAGCGTGGGCATGTGGGCCTGCAGCTGGCGCTGGCCGTCGGCCACCCGCTCGTCGTCCACCAGCCCGGCCAAGTAGTCCCAGATGGGGGTTTTGAACTCGGGCTGGTTGTCCAGCTTGGCCAGCACGCCGCCATCGGGCGTCACGTTCTTGAACGCCGCAGTCCAGGTGGATGCACTCACTCCGGCACGCGCAGCCTGGGGGCGCAGCTTCTTGAGGCACGCCGCCCATACGGCAGCATCAGGTTCGGGCGGGGGGCTGGTTTGTGCCACCGCTGAAGCGGAAAAGGCTGCTGCAGCCAACAGACAGGCAACGGGTTGAAGATGTTGAATAAAAAATGCCATTGGCGCTTATTTGGTAAAGAAAGTGTGCTTCAAAAAAACGATAGCCATGTATCAGGCTGGCCAGGTGGCGCCATGCTCGGGTGTGGTGGCTGGCCACTTCAGTTCGCAGTTGATTCGGTGGCGCAGTTGGTCTGACGCCTCTGCGTCGCCATGCACCACAAACACGTTGGCTGGGGCCTGGGGCAGGGCGCGCAGCCAGTCGAGCAATTGGTTGCCATCGGCGTGGGCCGATGCTGCGTGCAGCGCCACCACCTCGGCGCGCACCGGCACGTCCTGGCCGTGAATGCGCAGAAATGCGGCCCCCTGTGCCAGGCTGGCCCCGCGTGTGCCGGGAGCCTGGTAGCCGGTCAGGATGACCATGTTGCGGTGGTCGCTCAGGCCCCCCGCCAGGTGGTGCAGCACGCGCCCGCCAGTTGCCATGCCACTGGCCGACAAAATCACCTTGGGCCCGTGGTGGTGGGCAATGGCGCGGCTTTCGTCGGGTGTCACGGTCATGGTGGCCACGCGCTCCATGGCGTCGCACTCGGCGGCACTCAGGCGGTGGGCGTTCAGGTGTGCCGCAAACAGGCCGGTGGTGTGGATGGCCATGGGGCTGTCCAGGTAAATGGGCAGGCTGGCCGGTATGCGTCCGGCCGCCTTGAGCTGCGCGATGGTGTGCAGCAGCGCCTGCGCCCGCCCCACGGCGAACACCGGCACGATGGCGGTGCCGCCCCGTGCGGCCACCCTCACCAGCGCCGGGGCCAGCTCGTCGGCCAGCGTGTCTGCACTGTGGCTGCGGTTGCCGTAGGTGGACTCCACCACCACCACGTCGGCGGGGGGAGGGGGCTCGGGCGGGTTCGTCAGCACGTCATCAGGGCGGCCTAGGTCTCCCGAGAACAGGATGCGCCGCCCGCCCACTTCCAGCAGCAGGCTGGCCGCGCCCAGGATGTGGCCCGCGCCGGTGAAGCGCGCCGTCCAGCCGGGAATGGGTTCGAATGGCTGGTGCAGCGCCACGGTGCGCAGGTGCTTCAGGCTGCGCTGCGCATCGTCTTCGGTGTACAGCGGCAGGGCGGGGGCGTGTTTGGAGAAACCATGCCGGTTGGCAAAGTTGGCGTCTTCTTCCTGAATGTGACCGCTGTCGGGCAACAGGATGCGCGCCAGGTCACGCGTGGCCGGTGTGCACCACACCTTGCCGCCAAAGCCTTCGCGCACCAGCAGGGGCACGTAACCGCTGTGGTCCAGGTGGGCGTGGGTGAGCACCACGGCGTCCACTGCGCTGGCCTCTGTTGGCAGCGGATGCCAGTTGCGCAGCCTCAGTTGCTTGTAGCCCTGGAACAGGCCGCAGTCCACCAGCAGTTGCCTGCCGCCGTGCTGCACCAGGTACCGCCCAGAAAGGTGATGTTGACGCTCATATGGGCAGTTTAGATGCCAGAGCGTGGATTGCGTTCAGTTGCTTTCGATGATCAGTTCACCGGTGTTCGGCAGGCAGTGGATTGCCCATGTGGTTTGGTTCCACCCAAAGCAGGGGGGGCCAGAAAACGCTCTTCAAATTCCCGGCTGGGCAAAGCAGGGCTGACCAGGTGGCCCTGGCCAGCGGAGCAGTGCAAATCCAGCAGCAAAACCCTCTGCGCTTCGGTTTCTACACCTTCCGCCACCACGCCGTGTCCCAGTTTGTGTGCCATTGCCAGCATGGCTTCCACCAGCACCCGGTCGCTCGAATCGCTGAGCATGTCGCGCACAAAACTCTGGTCGATTTTGATGGTGCTCACTGGCAGGGTTTTGAGGTACGGCAGACTGGAGTAGCCGGTGCCGAAATCGTCGATGCCCAGGCCCACACCCAGCGCGCTGAGGTGTACGAGATTGGCTTGCATATCGGTATTGCGCTGCGCCAGAGAACCCTCGGTGAGTTCAATCTCCAGGTGCCGGGCAGACACTTGCCGGTCATGCAGAAGGCTTTGCAGGCGTGCGCTCCATTGCGGCCGGCGCAAATCCTGGGCCGTCTGGTTCACAGACACCACCGCGTGGTCAGGCCACAGGCCTGCTTGTTGCCATGTCGCGAGTTGCCGCAAGGCGGTGTCCAGAACCCATTCGTCCATGGCGGGCAGCAAACCTGATTTTTCGGCCAACGCCAGAAACTGACCTGGTGAACACATGCCATGGTCGGGTCTTTCCCAGCGCAGCAGGGCCTCTGCGCCCAACAGGGTCAGGTCGGACAGCCGGAACTTGGGCCAGTTCCCCACGTTTAAGCGCGTGCGTCAGCTCGGTCTGCAGAGTAAAAGCATGTGCAGCTTCCTCGCCCATGGCAGCCGTGTAAGGCTGGGCGCGATCGCGCCCAGCCAGTTTGGCTGCATACATGGCGGTGTCGGCATGGCGCAGCAGCAGGTCAGTGGTGGTGCCATCGTCAGGGTATACAGCCACCCCCACCGATGCTTTGGGCTGGTATCCCGGTGCGTCGGCCAGGTCGACAGGCTGTTTGAGTGTGTTTTGCAATTGCTGAGCCACGGCAAGGCCCTGGTCGCGGAAGGCACCGGGCAGAAGCACCACAAATTCGTCGCCACCCATGCGGGCGACGGTGTCTTGTTCGCGCAGGTCTACCTGAAGCCGTTGGGCTATGACTTTCAGCAACTCGTCGCCAGCGAGGTGGCCCAGCGTGTCATTCACCTCTTTGAAGTGGTCCAGATCCACAAACAGGACGGCAAAATTACCACCGCTGCGTTTGGAGTTCGCGATCATCTGGCCGATGCGGTCTTGAAACAGGGCCCTGTTGGGCAAGCCAGTCAAGGTGTCAAAAGAGGCCAGTCTGAGCACCTCCGATTGGGCATGTTGCAGGGCCGTGATGTCTGTTTGTACTGCCATGTAGCCCGACAGTTTGCCCTCAGTGTCATGCAAGGCCGCAATGGTGGTCCACACGGTATCACCTCCCCCTCCCAGTGGCCATGCTTGGTGATGGCAGCCCACATGGCCTGGTAAAACCCACGGTCGTGTCGACCAGAGTTCAAAATTCGGGTGGGTAAGCCCAACACATCTTTCAGCCCGAGGCCAGACATCTTTTCAAAAGCGGGGTTGGCACGCTGAATGCGGGTTTGGGCGTCTGTGACGATGATGGCTTCCATCGCGTTCATGAACACGGTTTCGCTCAGTTGCTGCAGCTGGTGCGCGGCTTGCTCGGCACTCACATCGCGCGCAATGCTGCCCACCCCCAGCGTTTTGCCGTCGGGTGCGCGCATGGCAAATTGGTGGCTTGCGTAGGTACGGGGTGCCGCTGCACCATGTGCCGGAAAGCGCATGAGTGTTTGCTGTAAACCTTTGCCCAATTCCAACGGCTCTGCGGGGTTGGGCTCGGTGGTGGCGGTGCTCAGCAGCTGTTTGGCAAGCTGGCCCAGCACCCGGTCTGCGGGTTGGCTCATGGCATTGAGCATGGCCTGGTTGGCCAACATGATGTGCCCGCGCTGATCGGTGGCGTAAATCAGGTCATCGCTGCTGTCGATCAGGGTTTGAAACAGCTGCCGATCGGCTTGCCTTGCCATCTCAATGGCCTGGTCCATCAGAAGCACAGCAAAGTGCGGATCGGCATGGAAGCTGGGTGGAAGTTTGATGCAGTACGCGTCGGCCACCCTTGGTGCCAAGGGGCCGGACATGTCACCCGAGGTGCCTGTCCCCGGCTCGCCGTGGTTGCGGCTGGCGGTGATGCGCACCTGTTCCACACGTTGGACCTCATGCGAAGAGCCTCTGGCCAAGGCACGCAGCAGGCGGGTACGGTCGGTTTTGCTCATGCACCCTGTCAACCTGAAGTCTCCCAGTTGCCCTGCCTTGGGCGGACCCAGCCACTCTCGGGCCAGGAGGTTGTCTTCCCGCACCTGTCCGCTGGCATTGAGCACCAGAGCGGGCATGGGCAACAGGTCGAACAGCTGCTGGTAACGTTCGCTGGCCAGTGCGGCGGTCTGTTGTGCGCGCAACAGGTTGTCGTTTTGGAGCTCCAACTCAACCTGATACACCCGGAGGTCTTCCAGCAAACCCTGCATGTCGGTTGATTCGGCCGGGGCAGGGGCGTGCGTCGGCAACTCGCGCAGCGCTTGTGAGGCCTGTTCACGCAGGCGCTGGATCCGTTCACTGGACATCTGCCACTCCCAACAATGGATGCTCCCGATCCATATGCGACAGTTGCATGACAAAGTGAGAGTACCTTTGGCAAATATCTGATCGGCGCTGCACACTATTTTGTCCTGGACACGGTTGTGGGCGTTGATATGTGTCAACCTTTGACAATGAATCAACAAATGGTCGAGCAGCTCGTCGGTTTGTCTCGCGAAGTGCTGAGAAAGTGGGAGCTGCGCTACAAATTTCCGCTGCCTACTCGGGGGGCGCGTGGGCAGCGCATTTATTCGCACGCCGACGTTGAAAAGCTCCTGGTCATCAAGCGTTTGATGCTCGCAGGTATGCGCCCTGGCCAAGTGGTGAATTTGCCCTTGCAGGAACTGCAGTGCCTGCTGGACCAGATTCATCAAAGGGGTGAAGGTCGGCAGGGCGGAGCACAAACCCATGTCGACACGCTGCTGACCACATTGCAACCAGGGGCATCTCCCTATGCCGTTCAACCTTGGCTCAGGTCACTGGTGGCCAATGAGGGACTTGACGCATTTCTGAACAATCATCTTCCCGGGTTCAACCGCGCCGTTGGCGATGCATGGGCGGCGGGGCAATTGCCTGTTCATGCAGAGCACCATTATTCAGAGACCGTCCGTCGGTTTCTGGTGGAACACCGGGCAGCGCTGTCCACGTCGAGCACCTCGCCCCGTGTCTTGTTGTCCACCCCACCCGGTGAGTTGCATGAGCTGGGTGTTCTGGCGTTGGAAGTTGCCTTGGCGGCAGCGGGTGCCTATGCCATTTACCTGGGGGCGCAGTCTTCGCCAGCCGATCTGGCTCAGGCGGCGCAGACTTTCAGTGCTGGTGTGGTTGCGGTGTCGATGAGTTCACATCTGTCGCCTGAGGCCGCGCACCAGTACGTTGTCACTCTCAGAGATGCACTGCCCGCCGATCTCATGCTGTGGGTAGGTGGGGCGGGTGCGGCGATGGCCAAAGCCTTGGAACTAGGCGGCAAAAGCCTGCACGCCCTGGAGGGTGTGACGGTGTTCGACAACGTGCGCGATGCGGTGGCCGCCTGGCAGGCGTTGGCAAGCCCCGATTTGGCGTGACTCCATCGCGTAAAAGGGGGCCTGTGCCCCCTTTTTGTGTCTGGCTCACGAGTCGTGAACTTCAGCTGAAGAAGGATTTGGCCTTTTCAAACCAACCGCCTTCGTTGGGGCTGTGTTTGCCACCGCCTTTTCTGAACGACTCGTCCAAGTCTTTCATGAGCTTGCGTTGGTACTCGGTCAGCTTGACCGGTGTTTCCACCACGATGTGGCAATACAGGTCACCTGGGTAGCTGCTGCGCACACCCTTGACGCCCTTACCGCGCAGGCGGAAGGTTTTGCCGTGTTGCGTGCCTTCGGGGATGTCGATGTTGGCTTTGCCGCCCAAAGTGGGCACATCGATCTCGCCGCCCAGCGTGGCGGTGGTGATGCTGACGGGCACTTGGCAGTGCAGATCATCGCCATCGCGCTCGAAAATGTCGTGCTTGCGCAGCCTGATTTCAATGAACAGGTCGCCCGAGGGCCCACCGTTCTGGCCAGGTTCGCCGTTGCCTGCGCTGCGGATGCGCATGCCGTCGTCGATGCCAGCCGGAATTTTGACTTCCAGCGTTTTGTGCTTTTTCAGCTTGCCCTGGCCGTTGCAGGTCGTGCAGGGCTCGGGGATGATCTTGCCGCTGCCGTGGCAGTGTGGGCAGGTTTGCTGCACGCTGAAAAACCCCTGGCGCATTTGCACCGAGCCGCTGCCGTGGCAAGAGGGGCAGGTCTTGACTGAAGTGCCGGGCTTGGCACCCGTGCCTTTGCAGGTGTCGCAATCGTCCCAGGAGGGAATGCGGATCTGCGCTTCCTTGCCTGCTGCGGCTTCTTCCAGGCTGATTTCCATGGCGTACGACAGGTCATTGCCCCGGTACACCTGGCGGCCACCGCGTGCGCGTTGCCCACCGAAGATGTCGCCAAAAATGTCGCCGAACGCCTCGCCAAAGCCACCCCCAAAGCCTTCAGCGCCAGGGCCGCCGCGCATGTTTGGGTCCACCCCGGCGTGGCCGTGCTGGTCGTAAGCGGCGCGCTTTTGCGGGTCGCTGAGCATCTCGTAGGCCTCTTTGGCCTCTTTGAACTTCTCTTCGGCGGCTTTGGCCGCATCACCCTGATTGCGGTCGGGGTGGTGCTTCATCGCCAATTTGCGATAAGCCTTCTTGATTTCGTCGTCGCTGGCGTTTTTGGGAACGCCCAGCACTTCATAAAAGTCTCGTTTGGCCATGTGAGGTCACCGATGGTCTTTGAACACAAACGCCGCGTTGACCGGAACAGGCACAACGCGGCGGGTGGGCGGCAACCACGCACCCCTCCAAGGGCGCGCGGTGCGGCGGAAGCACGGGGTCAGCCTTTTTTGACTTCTTTCACTTCCGCGTCCACCACATCGTCGTCGGCTGGTCGGCTGGAAGACTGGCCCGCACCAGGGGCAGCGCCCTCCGTGGCACCTGCTGCAGCCTGGGCTGCCTGCTGGTCGGCGTACATCTTTTCGCCCAGCTTCTGGCTGGCGGTCATGAGGGCCGTGTTTTTGGCCTCGATGGCTTCCTTGTCGTCGCCCTTGACGGCTTCTTCCAGGTCTTTGATGGCGGCCTCGATGCTGTCTTTTTCAGATGCATCGAGCTTGTCACCGTATTCGGTGAGGCTCTTTTTCACGCTGTTGACCATCGCCTCGGCGGAGTTGCGTGCCTGCACCAGTTCGACTTTTTTCTTGTCGTCGGCGGCGTTGACTTCTGCGTCTTTCACCATTTGCTGAATTTCAGCTTCGGTCAGGCCCGAGTTGGCCTTGATGGTGATTTTGTTTTCTTTACCGGTGCCTTTGTCTTTGGCGCCCACATGCAAGATGCCGTTCGCGTCGATGTCGAAGCTGACTTCGATTTGAGGGATGCCACGCGGTGCGGGTGGAATGCCTTCCAGATTGAATTCGCCCAAACCCTTGTTTCCGGCAGCAATTTCGCGCTCGCCCTGGAACACCTTGATGGTCACTGCTGGCTGGTTGTCGTCAGCGGTGGAGAAGGTTTGCGAGAACTTGGTGGGAATGGTGGTGTTCTTGGCGATCATCTTGGTCATGACGCCGCCCATAGTTTCAATGCCCAGGCTCAGCGGGGTCACGTCCAGCAGCAGCACGTCGGTCCGGTCACCCGACAGCACCTGCCCTTGAATGGCGGCACCCACGGCCACGGCTTCGTCGGGGTTGACGTCTTTGCGGGGCTCTTTGCCGAAGAACTCTTTGACCTTCTCCTGCACCTTGGGCATACGGCTCATGCCGCCGACCAGGATCACGTCTTGGATGTCGGCCACGCTGATGCCCGCGTCTTTGATCGCGGTGCGGCAAGGGGCGATGGTCCGCTCAATCAACTCGTCCACCAGGCTTTCCAGCTTGGCACGGGTCATTTTGATGTTCAGGTGCTTGGGGCCCGATGCGTCTGCCGTGATGTAGGGCAGGTTGATGTCGGTCTGGCTGCTGTTGGACAGCTCGATCTTGGCTTTTTCAGCGGCTTCTTTCAAGCGCTGCAGCGCCAGCACGTCTTTGGACAGGTCAACACCCTGGTCCTTTTTGAACTCGGTGATGATGAAGTCGATGATGCGCTGGTCGAAGTCTTCGCCGCCCAGGAAGGTGTCGCCGTTGGTGGACAGCACTTCAAACTGCTTTTCGCCATCGACATCGGCAATTTCAATGATGGACACGTCGAACGTGCCGCCACCCAAGTCGTAAACGGCAATCTTGCGGTCGCCTTTTTCGGTTTTGTCCAAGCCGAATGCCAGAGCAGCTGCGGTGGGCTCGTTGATGATGCGCTTGACATCCAGGCCTGCAATGCGGCCGGCATCTTTGGTGGCCTGGCGCTGTGCGTCGTTGAAGTACGCGGGCACGGTGATGACGGCTTCCGTCACGGCTTCGCCCAAGTAGTCTTCAGCAGTTTTTTTCATTTTGCGCAGCACTTCGGCACTGACCTGTGGCGGGGCCAGCTTGTTGCCGCGCACCTCAACCCATGCATCGCCGTTGTCGGCTTTGGCAATGGTGTAGGGCATCAGGTCGATGTCCTTCTGCACTTCTTTTTCAGTGAACTTGCGGCCGATCAGGCGCTTCACCGCGTACAGCGTGTTGCGGGGGTTGGTCACGGCCTGGCGTTTGGCGGACGCGCCCACCAAAATTTCGCCGTCTTCCTGATAGGCAATGATGGATGGCGTGGTCCGTGCACCTTCGCTGTTTTCGATCACACGGGTGGTGTTGCCCTCCATGATGGCCACGCAGCTGTTGGTGGTGCCAAGGTCGATGCCGATGATTTTTCCCATGGTGAACTCCTGAATACTGAAAAAAATGGATGGATGAGAGGTGTGGCTGTATCGCCCGGTTTCAAGGGGGCGGTGCCAGCAAAGCCCTGACAAATGTGTGGATTTGCGTGTGCCCGGTGCTTACCTCGGTGCCGACACGGTCACCAATGCAGGGCGTAACACGCGCTCAGCCATCTGATACCCCTTTTGCAGCACGGTCACCACGGTGTTGGGTTCTTGTTCGGCGGGCACCATGCTGATGGCCTGGTGGAAGTGGGGGTCAAACTTTGTGCCAGCATCAGGCGCGATAGGCGTGACCTTGTTGCGGGTCAGTGCACTTTGGAGTTGCTTGAGGGTGGCCTCCGCTCCTTCGCGGATCTGCTGGATGGTGACTTCCTGCACGGCCAGCCCGGCTTCCAGGCTGTCGACCACAGGCAGCAGACTTTCGGCAAAGCTGTCTACCGCAAACCGGCGGGCTTTGGCCACCTCTTCATCGGCTCGGCGGCGGGCATTGTCGGCTTCTGCTTTGGCTCTGAGGTATTGGTCCGCCAAATCAGCGTTTTGTGCCTTCAAACTCGCCAGTTCAGCGGCCAGCAGGGTGGCGTCGTCTGCCTGTTGCGCAGCCGCCGCTGCTTCTTGTTCTTCAGGCGACATGTGGGCTTGGTAAGTTTGTGCGGCAGTTGCTGCCTGCGCGGCGGTTGGGCTGGCGGAAAAGTCGGTGTCGTGGGTGCTCATGGTCTGGATGCCGAAGTCAGCAAGTCTTGTAACAGCGGGTTGGAAAGCCGAGAGTTGGTGGTGCGAACGCACATTTCAATGCCCGCGCCGAAAAAACAAACCGCTGTCTGAGCAGCGGTTTTAGGTTTGGGCCGCAATGGTGGCCCGCCAGTTGGCAGAAGCGGGTCGCTGGTCTTTACTTGGACGCCACAGCCGCTTTGCCTTGCGCCGCTACCCACTTGTTGGAGAAAGCCTGCAAATCGCGCAGGCGTTTGAGCAGGTCAAGCCCGGTTTTGGTCAAGCCGTAGCCATTGCCAGCGTGGTCGATCAGATCGGCTGCGCGCAGCTCTTTGAGTCGGGTGTTGAGCGTGTTGGGGGTGACGCCGCCGACACTGTCTTGCAGCAGGCGGAACGTTTGTGTGTGACCATCCCGCAGGGCCCACAGAACCCGCAGCGCGTAGCGAGATTCGAGCAAATCAAACAGTTGTGAGACAGCGACGTTGTCTTTGGAACTCATGAAGCTTCTTCTCCTCGGGGTCTTGGGTGATTCTTGGACGGGCCTGGGCAGCCAGTTACTGCCGCCATTTCTTGCCACTATTGTGACGCATTGCGGCGTTCAAAACGCTTGCTGCTTATCAAATCGCGGCGCGCGCGCAACGGTATCGAGACTATAAGCCAAAAACCGCAATGCTCTGAGTTTGGTAGCTTGAAATGTATGCCCATGAATTAAAATGTAGGCAACCCGCATCAGGGATGTGGTATCCATTTTGTGACAGGTGAAGCATGTCAGAGCGCGTGATCGGTGAATTCAAAGTCAATCCCCTGGGCTTGGGATGCATGGGTCTGAGCCACGGATACGGACCGGCGGCTTCTGAGGCCCAGGCCACTGCCTTGTTGTTGGATGCGCTCGATTTGGGGGTCAACTTTTTCGATACTGCCGCTTTGTATGGCAACGGTGCAAACGAGGCATTGCTGGGTCGGGTGCTGGGTGCTCACCGCCAGCGATTCGTGCTGGCCAGCAAATGTGGGCTGAACCACCCGGACACCGGCTTGGCCCGTCGCATTGACGGGCGGCCTGAGTCCATTCGCGCCAGTTGCGAAGCCAGCCTCACGCGACTGGGCACCGATGTGATCGATCTGTTTTACCTGCACCGCCTTGACCGCGAGGTGCCCATTGAAGACAGCGTAGGCGCGATGGCTGATCTGGTTCGGACAGGCAAGGTGCGCGCGATTGGCCTGAGTGAGGTGTCAGCCACCACGGTGCGCCGGGCGCATGCCGTGCACCCTGTGGCTGCGGTGCAATCGGAATTTTCGCTGTGGACCCGAAACCCAGAAATAGCAGTGCTCGACACCTGTGCCGATTTGGGCGTTGCCTTCGTGGCTTTCAGCCCTTTGGGCCGTGCTTACCTCTCGACCAAACTCATCGACACATCGCGCTTGGCCGAGGGCGACATGCGCCGCACCATGCCCCGCTTCGACGTGATGAATTACGCGGCCAACCTTCGCCTGCTGGACCGTTTCGTGCCTTTGGTGGAGGAGGCCGGTTGCACTGCAGCACAGTTGGCGTTGGCCTGGTTGCTGCACCGCGCACCCCACATCGTGCCCATTCCTGGCACGACAAACCTCGCGCATTTGCACGAAAACATGGCAACGCTCAACGTGCCCATGGGCCCAGACATGATGGCCAAACTCACCCGACTCTTCGATCCAGATGCGGTGTCGGGGCCCCGGTACAACACCAAAGCCCAGGCGGAAATCGACACCGAGAAATTCTGAAATATGTAGCTTCAAAGTCAATACAGAAAAGCGGTAGAGCCCTAAAGAATATATAAAAAAATAGGGCCCGAAGGCCCTGTTTGCATTTTATGGGATCTGACGCCAGGGTCAAATCGAGTCGATGAAGCTGCGCAGTTTGTCGCTGCGACTGGGGTGTTTGAGCTTGCGCACCGCCTTGCTTTCTATCTGGCGGATGCGTTCGCGTGTCACGTCGAATTGTTTGCCCACCTCTTCCAGCGTGTGGTCGGTGGACATTTCGATGCCGAAGCGCATGCGCAGCACTTTCGCTTCTCGCGGCGTGAGGCTGTCCAGAATTTCTTTCACCACTTCGCGCAGGCCCGCTTGCATGGCCGCTTCGATAGGCGCGGTGTTGGCGCTGTCTTCAATGAAGTCGCCCAGATGGCTGTCGTCGTCGTCGCCGATGGGGGTTTCCATGGAGATCGGCTCTTTGGCGATCTTCATGATCTTGCGGATCTTGTCTTCCGGGATTTCCATCTTCTCAGCCAACACGCTGGCATCGGGCTCGAAGCCGTGCTCCTGCAAATGCTGGCGGCTCAGGCGGTTCATCTTGTTGATGGTTTCGATCATGTGCACCGGGATGCGGATGGTGCGCGCCTGGTCCGCAATGCTGCGGGTGATGGCCTGGCGAATCCACCAGGTGGCGTAGGTCGAAAACTTGTAACCCCTGCGGTATTCGAATTTGTCCACCGCCTTCATCAGGCCGATATTGCCCTCCTGAATCAAGTCCAGGAACTGCAGGCCACGGTTGGTGTACTTTTTGGCAATGGAAATCACGAGGCGCAGGTTGGCCTCGATCATTTCCTTCTTCGCGCCGCGTGAGGTACGTTCGCCCTCGTTCATGCGTTTGTTGATGTCCTTCAGGTGCCCCAGAGGCACCACCACCGTGGTTTGCAGGTCGATCAGCTTTTGCTGAAGGTCTTGCACGGGTGGGATGTTGCGCTGCATCACCGTGCTCCAGGGCTTGCCTGCTGCCGCCTGCTTCACCACCCAATCCAGGTTGATCAGGTTGGCAGGAAAGTCGGCAATGAAGCGCTCCTGCGGCATGCCGCACTTGTCCACAATGATGCGGCGCAGCTCGCGTTCTTTTTTGCGCACATCGTCCACCTGGGTGCGCAGCATGTCGCACAGTTTTTCAATGCTCTTGGCCGTGAACCGGATGGTCATCAGTTGGTCGGTCAGGGCCTTCTGCGTTTTCAGGTAGTTGGGCGTGCCGTATCCTTCTTTGTCGTAGGTTTTCTTCAGCTTGTCGTGAAGGGCGCGCATGTTGTCGAAGCGGGACAGGGCTTCGCGCTTGAGCTCTTCCAGCTTTTTGGTCAGAGCTTTCGAGCCGCCTTTGCCATCGTCGTCGTCGGCTTCGTCGTATTCGTCGAAGTCTTCTTCGGCCACGTAATCGTCATTTTCGTTGGCGTCGGCAAAACCGTCGACCACGGTGGAAATCACGACCTTGCCTTCGCGGATCTCCTCGCCCATCTCCAGGATTTTGGCGATGGTCGCGGGCGACTCGGATATGGCCGCCATCATGTCGTTGAGGCCGCCTTCGATGCGTTTGGCAATCTCGATTTCCCCCTCTCGCGTTAACAGCTCCACAGTGCCCATTTCGCGCATGTACATGCGCACGGGGTCGGTGGTGCGGCCGAATTCGCTGTCCACGGTGGACAGGGCAGCCTCGGCTTCTTCTTCGGCTTCTTCTTCGGTGGCGGCCGTGGGGCCGGTGTTGTTCAGCAAGAGGGTTTCGGCGTCGGGCGTTTGCTCGTACACCGCCACGCCCATGTCATTGAGCAGGGCAACCACCACTTCCAGCGTTTCAGCCTCTACCAGCTTGTCGGGCAGGTGGTCGTTGATTTCGCCGTGGGTCAGATAGCCACGCGTTTTGCCCAGCTTGATCAGGGTTTTCAGGCGCAGGCGGCGCAGGGCCACTTCTTCTTCGGACAGGACGGTTTCGTCCAGGCCGAACTCCTTCATCAAGGCGCGTTCTTTCGCCTTGCTGATCTTCATGCGCAGGGGTTTGACCTTCTCTGCGGGTGCTGCTGCGGTGGCGGCTTCTGCCGGTTCGGCCGCCTCCGGCTCGCCTTCGAGATCGTCGTCAATGTCAGACAAATCGGCGTCGTCTAGGTCGGTGGCTTTGTCTTTTGCTTTGGGACCGCGCTTGGCACCCGTTTTGGCGGCTGCTTTGGGTGTCGCTGCTTTGGCGGGGCGCCCAGCCTTTTTCTTGGCGGTCGTGTCTTCGTCTGTGCTTTCCGCCACAGGTTGAACGGCAGTTGTCGCTGCTTTCTTTGCAGTCTTGACGGCTTTTTCGTCTGCTGGCTTGACCACGGCTACACGGCGCACCACAGGCGCGGCTTTGGCCGCCGGTTCAACCACAGGCTCAGCAACCGGCTCGGGAACAGTTGCCGTTTTGGCCAGTGCACGCACGGCTTTTTTCACGATGATGGTGGGGCCGGGCGCAGGTGTGGCAGGCTTTTTGGTGGGCATGAAGACCTCAAGGGTGGCGTAAACAGGACCGGCAGAACGTGGGGGCCATACCCTCGGTGACAAGGGGCAGGCCTGCAGAGCACAGGCAAATCACCTGACGCAGGCCGAACTGCGGCAGGCCGGACAAGCTGTGTGGGCGATCATTTGGTGTGCAGTCCTTGCGGGAAATGGCCTGGATCGAGGTCCGTCACCCATTGCAGGTGGTGGCCGTGGCCGGAGGTGCTGCTGTCGCGCTTGCCGAAAAACGTTGGATTATACCTTTGGAGGCTGCACCAATCGTTCCAGCTCCCGGCGGCGGGCTTGCAAGTCGCGGTAGGTTTGCAGGGCTTCGTGCTGACTTCCGGCCAGCGATATGGCTTGGGTTTCGCGCTGCTTCAGGTCTTCGATCAGCATGCGGTTGAGCATTTCACGCAGGTCGCGCTGGATGTCTGCCTCGGACTCTGTGTCGGATGCTCCTGATCCGTCCGCTGCCACTCCCAGTGACATTGCCTGTGTCACCAGTTGTGTCGCCAGTTCTGCGAAAGGCTGGTCCGCCAGGCCCTGTTGCAACACGGCCCAGGGTTGTGGCCCGTGTTCATGCCACTGGCCCTCCAGCCACGCAAACAAAGGCCCCAGGGGGACGGGTAGAACCGCCAGCAGGTGGTGGTCCTCGGGTGTGAGCCAGTCCCAGGCGGCAGGGTGACTCAGCAGGGTACGGGCCACCATGTCGATCCGCGAGGTGGGGGTGGCGCGCGGGCCGCGTGCCGTGGCATAGCCAGGGCCATTGAAACCTTTTCGCCCGCTGAAGCGACCGGTGCGTTCACCTTTCCAGTTGCCCTGCCTGGGGAATCGACTCTCGGTGGCATACCCATTGTTTGGCCAAGGCCTGTTGAGTGACTCAGGCGGCTCGCCATAGCCGGTGTCGGTGCCTCCCCACTCCTGGCCGCGGCCCGAGTGGGGTGTGCGAGAACCCTGGTGTGCAGAGGGCGTCTGCCAGAGGTCGGTCAGTTCGGTCACACCAAGGCCTATCTGTTGAGCCAGTTCGCCCAGCAATTGCCGTTTCAGAGCTCCGTCGGGCAAGGCCTGCCACAGGGGGCGGGCGTGGCTGGCCATCATGGCGCGGCCTTCCGCAGTGGCCAGATCGCAGCCCGCCGAGGCCGTTTCTTGCATGAAGCGGCTCAGCGGCATGGCGTCTTTCACGCACTGGGCGAAGGCTTCTTGCCCGTTGGCCCGAATGAAGCTGTCTGGGTCGTGTTCGGGAGGAAGAAACAGGAATTTGATGCTGCGCGTGTCCTGGGCAAAGGGCAGCGCGGCCACCATGGCTTTGCCCGCAGCACGGCGACCGGCCGCATCGCCGTCGAAGCTGAAAATGACCGCCTCAGTGAAGCGAAACAGCTTTTGTACATGTTCGGCTGTGCATGCCGTGCCCAAAGTGGCCACAGCGTTGGCAAAGCCGAGCTGGGCCAGGGCCACCACGTCCATATAGCCTTCGGTCACCAAGGCGTAGCCTTTGACGCGGATGGCGGTACGGCCCTCGAACAGGCCGTACAACTCCCGGCCTTTGCTGAACACCGGGGTCTCGGGACTGTTGAGGTATTTGGGCTCGCCCTTGTCCAGCACCCTCCCGCCAAAGCCGATGGTTTCGCCCTTGACGTTGCGGATGGGGAACATGATGCGGTCGCGAAAGCGGTCGTAGCGCTTGCCTTCCCGTGCGATGGTTGAGCTGGACTGGGCTTCCGGTTCGACTCCCTCGCTGGCAATCACCAGGCCGGACTCCACCAGCCTCGGATCGGCATAGTCGGGCATCAGGCTGGCCAGAGCGCGCCAACCTTCGGGCGCGTAACCCAGTCCAAAGTTCTTGGCAATTTCGCCCGAGAGGCCGCGCCCTTTCAGGTAGGCCACGGCGCGGGGAGTGGTTTTCAGTTGCTTCTGATAACCACGGGCGGCTTGCTCCAGTACCTCCGTGAGGGAAGCTTGCTGTTGGCGCTGCTGCTGCGCGCGGGCGCGGTCCTGGGGGCTCGCATCGTCCTCTGGCACTGGCAGCCCAACCTGCTGCGCCAATTCCTTCACTGCCTCGACGAAGCCCATCCCCGCGTGTTCCATCAGGAACGAAATGGCGTTGCCATTGGCCCCGCAACCGAAGCAGTGGTAGAACTGCTTGGTGGGGCTGACACTGAAAGAAGGAGATTTTTCGCCGTGGAAGGGACACAACCCCATGAAGTTGGCGCCACCCTTTTTGAGCTGCACGTAGCTGCCCACGACCTCCACCACGTCGGTGCGTGAGAGAAGCTCTTGGATAAATGTTTGCGGAATGCTCACGGCTCGATGGTGTTCGCCAAAAAATAGCTAACAAACCAATACCATCAAGCGGTAGAGGCAGAAAAAAGCTTTAAAAATCAGGTGGCAGCAAACACGCGGTTTTTGCCCGCGCGTTTGGCCAGGTACATGGCGTGGTCGGCGCGTTTGACTGCGTCGTCTGGTGTTTCATTGGCTTCCAGCAGCGCCACGCCTGCGCTGAAGGTGATCAGCAAGCGCTCGTTGTTTTGCAGGAAAAAGCGTTTGGTCAGCTCCCGCTGCAGGCGTTGTGTGGTCTCCACGGCGTGTTCAAGGCTGGTTTCCGGCAACAGGATCACGAATTCCTCGCCGCCATAGCGAGCCATAGTGTCCTGAGGGCGCATGCAGGTGCGAGCCACTGCCACGAGGTGAGACAGCGCGGCATCGCCGGTTTTGTGTCCGTGCGTGTCGTTGAGCACTTTGAAGTTGTCAATGTCCAGCATGGCCAGGCACAGTTGGCTGCCTTTGCGTCGGGCCATCTGGATTTCGCGGGCAAATGCCTCATCCAGACCACGCCGGTTCAAGGCCCCGGTGAGTGGGTCGAGGCGTGCCTGCACACTGGCTTTGTCCAACTCACCCTGGAGCTTGATGATTTCTTCTTCCGCCTGCATGGCGCGTTCGCGAATGCTGGTCAACTCACTGCCCACCTGACGGGCGCTTTCTTCCATGTTGCGGGTGGCTAACAGCACGGTCTGCAACGCGGGGCCAATTTCTTCCAGCGCCTGGGCGTGTTCCACTACTTTGGCAAAGTCATCCACCTCGTTGCGGAACTGACCGGTAGTTGCGGTCATTTGCGAGAGGCGCTCAATGAACGTGGCCAGCATGATCTTGACCTGGGCCTGCGCTTCTATCGAACGCGCTTTGGCATCGGTCTGCTTGGCAATCACATCGAGGAGTTTGCGTTTGACGTCGTCCAGGCGCTTGAGGTTGAGCGGCGGTGTGGCTGCTTCCATGAGCACCTGAACCTGTCCGACCAGCCAACGGTCTTCAATGCCCAAGGCCGAAATGTTCTCGAACATCAGGCTGAGCAAATGCAACAGGGTGCTTCTGATGGCTCCTTGCTCCTCGCCCACAAACGACAGCTTCAGGTTGAAGTTGGAGAGCGCTGTTTTGGCTGCAGCCATGTCAATGGAGGGGTTGCGCAGCAGGGCAATGAGCTCATGCACCTGCCTGGTGAAGCGCTCGTCGTCCGTGCCCAGTGCGGGAGCGACATGTTCCATCAAGCGAGCCACCTGTTCGCGCACTTCGACGTTCAGCTTGTCCGCCGGTCGGCCTGCTTGCTCACCGTGGGTGTCGACTTTGGAGACGTAATCGAGCAAGCTGTTCCGGAAGGCCGCCCAGTTGTGCTTCGCGATGGCGCTCTCCACCGATGCCACAGCTTTGGCCAGGCCTGCCTCATGGGCTGGAAGTGACAGCACCACCTTGCGCAACGCGTCCTCGGGGAACGGGATGTCGGTGGACTTGGTGCCCGCTATTTCGTGGTACGCCGCCTCGTAGTTCGCGGGCGAGGGCTGCTGTTTGCGATCAGCTATGAGCTTGAACGCATCGCGGGCAATTTCGGCCGGTTTTCTGTCGGACATGTGGGGCGCGTCAGGTGGCAAGGTCGGTTAAGAGATGCATTCCGGTGTGAAGCTTCTCAACCCGACATTGTGGACGCATTTCGTGACATTTTTGGCTTGCCAACTCTTGCACGTGGTGCCCGGTGTGTGGAAATTCAGACGGATTCAGCGAGGTGCGAGCCGGATGGCACCGTCCAGCCGGATGACCTCGCCGTTGAGCATGTCGTTTTCCAGAATGTGCCTCACCAGCTTGGAATAGTCCGTGGGGGTGCCCAGTCGGCTGGGGAAGGGCACACCTGCAGCCAGAGCATCCTGCACCTCTTGCGGCATTCCAAACAACATGGGAGTGCCAAAAATGCCGGGTGCGATGGTCATGTTGCGGATGCCGTTGCGGGCCAGATCGCGTGCAATGGGCAGGGTCATGCCCACCACGCCACCCTTGGATGCTGCGTATGCGGCTTGGCCAATCTGGCCGTCGTAGGCTGCGACGCTGGCCGTGGAGATGAGCACGCCACGTTCGCCGGTGGCTTCGGGCTCGTTTTTGCACATCGCATCGGCGGCGAGGCGGATCATGTTAAAGCTGCCCACCAGGTTGACCATGATGGTTTTGCTGAATGCACCCAGGCCATGTGGGCCGTTTTTGCCCACGGTCTTCTCGGCGGGTGCAATGCCGGCGCAGTTCACTAGGCCAACCAGTTTGCCCATGGAAACCGCTTGGGCCACCACGGCTTGGCCGTCGGCTTCGCTGGACACGTCGCATTTCACAAATGCGCCACCGATGTCGGCAGTCACCGCAGCGCCCTTGTCGGCCTGCATGTCGGCCACTACCACCTTGCCGCCTTGAGCGGCCAGCATGCGCGCCGTGCCTTCACCCAGCCCTGAGGCGCCACCCGTGACGATGAATACTCTGCCTGCAATTTCCATGGATGCCTCCGGTTGACGTTGACGTAAACGTCAATTATGCACCGGGAGGCATCGCCCTGATGGCGCTCATTTGAAGCCGACACGGTCCAGCATTTGCTGAATTTTGGTCATGTTTTGCGCCACCACGCCCAAGGGGATATTTTCGGCTTTGAACTGGTCTCCGCCCATGGATTTGAGTGCAGGATTGTCTACTTTCACACCTTTGGCCGCTGGAAACTCATGGTTTCCGTTGGCGAAATAGCCTTGCGCAAACGGGCTTGCCAAGTACTCCATGAATTGGATGGCGTTGTCGCGGTGTTTGGCGTGTTTGGCCACCGCCGCGCCCGCCACGTTGACGTGGGTGCCGGATGTGCCTTGGTTGGGAAACACCACCCGCACTTTTTCCATGGCTTCGCGCTCTTCGGCCTTGGATGACTTGATCAATCTGGCAGCGTAGTAGGTGTTGGTGACGGCCACGCCGCATTCACCTGAGGCCACGGCTTTGATCTGGTCCGTGTCGCCGCCCTTCGGGGCGCGGGCCATGTTGGCCACCATGCCTTTGAGCCAAGCCTCCCCTTTTTCATCGCCCAGGCGCTCCACGACGGTGGCAAAAAGGGACAGGTTGTAGGGATGAGATCCGCTTCGGATGCACAGCAGGCCCTTCAGTTTGGGGTCGGCGAGTTGCTCGTAGGTGGCAACGTCGGCGGCCTTTACCCGCAACGGGTCGTACACCACAATTCGGGCACGTGTAGAGAATCCGGTCCATGTCACACCGGCGGCCGTTGGTGTGGCGCGCAGATGGCCGGGGATGGCGTCGTCCAGCACTTTGGACTTGATGGGCTGAAACAGCCCCTGACTGTCGGCCAGTGCCATGCGCGCGGCGTCGACCAGCAAAATCACATCGGCTGGTGAAGCTGAGCCCTCCGCCTTCAGGCGAGCCAGAATGCCTGCATCGTCGGCATCCACGCGGTTGATCTTGATGCTGGTGGCCTTGGTGAACTGGTCGTACATCGCGTCGTCGGTCTGGTAGTGCCGTGCGGAGTAAAGGTTTAAAACCTTTTCCTGCGCTTGAGCAGACAGCACACACGCTGTTGCGGTGATCAGTGCAATTGCGGCGGTGGCAATGGGGCGAAATGGGTGTTTCATGTCAGATGCGGGGTGTCAAACATTCTTCAGAGCATTCAACTGCGTATTGTGTTGAGTGGCTTGTACAAAATCTTATCACAAATGCGAATAATTCCTATTGGTATAAAGGCGTGCGATTGTGACCCGGTGCGGCGCCTGTGGTTGGCAACAGCCGTGGCGGCGTTGAGCGGGTGTGCTGTGCGGGGCTTGGACACTGCGCCTGCCCCACCGCCTGCGGAGCCACCATTGGCTCCCTCCATTGCCATGCGACCACCTCGCTTGGGGTTGGCACTGGGTGGTGGTGCTGCCCGTGGATTCGCGCACGTCGGGGTGATTGCAGTTCTGGAGCAGCAGGGTTTGCGTCCCGACTTGGTGGTGGGAACATCGGCGGGCAGCCTGGTGGCCGCGCTGTACGCCAGTGGCAAAACCGCCGCCGAGCTGGAGACTGCGGCCCTGGCCATGGAGGAAACCACCCTCACCGACTGGACGTTGCCGTTTGCCAACCGGGGCATGCTGCGCGGCACGGCCTTGGCCAAATACGTGAACACCCAGGTTCAGGGCCGCACCATCGAGCGCATGGCTCTGCCGCTGGGCATCGTGGCCACCGATCTGGCCAATGGCGAAGGTGTGTTGTTCCGCCGCGGAGACACGGGCACGGCGGTGCGCGCATCCAGCGCCGTGCCGGGTGTGTTCCAGCCCGTGGAAATAGCCGGGCGGGAATATGTGGACGGTGGACTGGTGGCACCCGTGCCTGTGAGATACGCCCAACAGATGGGCGCAGAACTGGTGGTGGCTGTGGACATTTCCAGCGCACCCGATGGCAATGCGGCCACCGACACTTTCAAGGTCTTGCTGCAAACCTTTGCCATCATGGGCCAGACCATCAACCGGCACGAACTGGCCAGCGCCCAAGTGGTGGTGCGGCCTGCCCTGAAAGGCGTTGGCAGCGCTGCGTTTGGCGAGCGCCAGCGCTCCATTGCCGCAGGCCGCGATGCCATGCTGGCAGCCATGCCTGCGCTGCGCCAGCAACTGGCCCTGCGGGCCGTGCGGGTCACGCGCTGACGCAGCTGCGCCGTTTAGACAAAAAAAGGCACTGTCGCAAGACAGGGCCTCAAGGGGTCCGTGAAACTGAATTTCTGGAAGGACCCGAGGAGACAACCGGGAGAAACCCCTGATCAGCCGCGCTTTTTGGCAGTGGCTGTCGTGGTTTTCGCAGCGTTCACAGCAGAAGCTGCAACGGTGTTGAAGTTGGCTTCAGCCATTTCGGTGGCTTGCTTGACGGCCTTTTGCACGGATTCCATGGCGTTGGAAGCGGCGCTCACGGCGCTCTTCATCACGGCCACAGCGGTTTCAGAACCGGCAGGTGCGTTTTTGGCGGCGTTGTCGACCACAGCCATGAATTTGGACTGTGCGTCGGCAGCTTGGGCTTCAGCAGCCTTGGTGAACTCGGCACCAGCGCCTGAGGCGATGTCATACAGGTGACGGCTGTAAGCAGCGGTCTTCTCAGCCAGGGGCTGCATCAGGCCAGCTTGCAGGGCCAACAGTTCTTGGGCGTCTTTCACGCTCAGAACGGCTTGCGTGTGGTTGGCGGACTCTGCCAGGGCGGCTTTGGTGGCTTGAACGTTCAGTTCAACCAGCTTTTCCACACCTTCGAAGGCTTTTTGGGTCAGGCCAAACAGGGTTTCGATGTTTGCTTTTTGTGCGGCAACAACTTGGTCAGCGGTCAACATATAGATACTCCAATAAATAAAAAGAGGAAAAAATTCAGTCGAGGGCTGCGGGTCAACGGTGGGGCCTCAAGTGCCCTTTCGTTTTTGCTGCACTGCAACATGGATGCAAGTATAGGCCAATTGAACCAGTCTGCAAGCATTTTTTGTTGCGCTGCAGCAAATTAGTCACAGTCCCCTAAAAACACGGCTGACCCGCGTTCTTTCACACCGTTGCAGCAGTGATGTGTTGCGCTTTGGCAGGTCTTACATGCACGCTTTTTACGCAGATCACTTTGTATTGCCACTCCCTGCAGGTCACCGGTTTCCGATGCAGAAGTACGCCATGCTGCGCGACCGCATCTTGGCGGAGTTGCCCGGTGTTGTGTTGCGCCAGGCACCCCCGGCCACCGAGGGCGAATTGGCCCTGGACATCGACGCTGTGCTGAATGGAAGCCTCAGCGACGCAGCGCAGCGCGAAATCGGGTTTCCCTGGAGCCCCGGCATGGCCGAGCGGGCGCGCCGATCAGTGGGGGCCACGGTGGCCGCCAGCCGCTGTGCACTGGCGGGGGAGGGTGTGGCCGCCAACCTGGCTGGCGGCACCCACCACGCTTATGCCCACAAAGGCAGCGGGTTTTGTGTGTTCAACGATGTGGCGGTGGCTGCGCGGTTGATGCAGGCCGAGGCCGCACGCGCCGCCGCACAGAGCGGCGTATCGCGAAAACCCCTGCAAGTGGCTGTGGTGGACCTGGATGTGCATCAAGGCAACGGTACGGCCCACATTTGCCAGCGAGACCCATCGGTGTTCACCTTGTCGTTGCATGGGGAAAAGAATTTTCCGTTCCGCAAGGAGCCCAGTGATCTCGATGTGGAGTTGCCAGACGGCTGCACCGACGGGCCCTACCTGGAAGCCTTGACCGTGGCTCTTGACACCCTGGACCAGCGCTTCGAGCCTGACTTTGTGATGTACCTGGCCGGGGCAGATGTGTTTGAGGGCGACCGCTTGGGCCGCCTCAAGCTCACCGCCGATGGCATGGAGGCCCGTGACCGCCAGGTGTTCGACTGGGCCTGGCAGCGCCGCCTGCCAATGGTGTTTGCCATGGCTGGGGGTTATGGCCACCGCATTGAAGACACGGTGGCGGTGCAACTCAACACGTACCGGGTGGCCCGCACATATGCAGACCGTTGGCGGGCGTTCACGCACAGCGTTGATCAGTGAACGAATGCCCTGGCCCGCCAAGGGTGTCTCGCGCTGGTCTGTGTCTGACGATGGGCGCTGGCAGAATGCGCCGCCATGTCTGAACAAGCCCCCACATCAGCCAAGCTGGGCCCCGACGCGCGGGCCAGCTACCGTGCGTTGCGGCCCATCACCACCCGCTGGATGGACAACGACGTGTACGGCCACGTGAACAACGTCGTGTACTGAACGCCCACCTGATTGAGCACGGCGCGCTGGACATTCACCACGGCGAGGTCATTGGCCTGGTGGTGGAAACCCAGTGCAACTACTTTGCACCACTGGCTTTCCCGCAAACGATCCACGCAGGCATCCGCGTGGCGCGCTTGGGCAGCAGCAGCGTGCGCTATGAAGTGGGGCTTTTTGCCGAAGGTGCAGACACCTGTGCCGCCCGTGGCCACTTCGTGCATGTGTATGTGGACCGCACCACCCGCCGCCCGGTGCCATTGCCCATTGCCCTGAAAACCGTTCTGGAGACCCTCACATGACCACCCCCACCCCCGAAACCACCGCTGTGGCAACCGCAGCAGTCGATGCCGCCATCACCAGTCGCATGTCGACCCGCGCCTTCACGCAACAGCCCGTGCCGCGCGAGACGTTGACCGACATCCTGCAAGTTGCCAGCCGGGCTCCCTCGGGCACCAACACCCAGCCCTGGAAGGTGTACGTGCTGCAAGGTGCCAGCCGTGACGACCTGGTGGCCAAGGTGGTGGAGGTGCACGACGCCATGCGCGCCAACCCTGCCCTGGCGGCCGAGTACCGCGAGGAATACGACTACTACCCCGAAAAATGGGTCAGCCCCTACATTGACCGCCGCCGCGAAAACGGTTGGAGCCTGTACGGCCTGCTCGGCATTGGCAAGGCAGACAAAGACCGCATGCACGAACAGCAACAGCGCAATTTCCGCTTCTTCGACGCCCCCGTGGGCCTGATGTTCACGGTAGACAAGGTGATGGGCCGGGGCTCGCTGGTGGACTACGGCATGTTCATGCAAAACATCATGGTGGCAGCCCGCGCGCGCGGCCTGCACACCTGCCCGCAGGCAGCTTGGAACGGGTTTGCGAAAATCGTTCTGCCCCACATCGGCGCTGGTCCCGACGAGATGCTGGTGTGTGGCATGTCGCTGGGCTACGCCGACGAGACCGACAAGGTCAACACCCTGCACACGCCCCGCCAAACCGTGGCTGAATTCACCACCTGGCTGGCCTGAAAAGGCCTGCTGGTAGATTCATCATCAGTAGCTGTAAACCCAATACCATCAAGCGGTAGAGGCGTATTTCATTTATCAAAAGGAATTTCCATGAGCATGATCACCACCCCATCTGGCCTGCAATACGAAGACACCGTGGTGGGCCAGGGCGCTGTCGCCGAAAAAGGCCAGCATGTGCAAGTGCACTACACCGGCTGGTTGTTCAACGATGGCCAGCAGGGCAACAAGTTCGACTCGAGCAAAGACCGTGGCCAGCCGTTTGAATTCCCGTTGGGCGCCGGTCACGTCATCAAGGGTTGGGACGAAGGCGTGCAAGGCATGGCCGTGGGTGGTACCCGTCGCCTGGTCATTCCTGCTGCGCTGGGTTACGGCGCACGCGGTGCGGGCGGCGTGATTCCGTCCAACGCCACCCTGCTGTTTGAAGTTGAGTTGCTGGGCGTTTAAGCGCCAGCCATTCCCTCGCGCCTGTGCCCGCAGGTTCGGCTTTCCGTTGCCTCCTACGCTGATGTCATGAACACACCTGCCAAACCCCCCATCCTGGTGGCGCGCCGCGTTTTCCCTGAAACGCTGGCGCGCCTGAGCGAGCACTTTGATGTGGAGTCCAACGACACCGACGGTGTGTGGTCGCAGGACGAACTCGTCCAGCGCCTGCAAGGCAAGGTGGGGGCACTCACCACTGGCAGTGAGCGCATCGGCCCAGAACTGCTGGCTGCTTGCCCTGGCCTGAAAGTGGTGGCCAACATCGCTGTGGGCTACAACAACTTCGACGTACCTGCGCTGACGGCGCAGGGCGTGCTCGCCACCAACACGCCCGACGTGCTGACCGAAACCACGGCAGATTTTGGCTTTGCGCTGGTGCTGGCCACCGCCCGCCGCGTGGCCGAGAGTGAGCATTACCTGCGTGCAGGGCTGTGGAAGCAGTGGGCGCTCGACATGTTTGCCGGGGCCGAGGTGCATGGCACCACCCTGGGCATTCTGGGCATGGGCCGGATTGGCCAGGGCGTGGCACGCCGAGGTGCACACGGATTTGGCATGAAGGTGATCTATCACAACCGCTCGCGGCTCGATGCCGCGACCGAAGCAGCCTGCGGAGCCACCTATGTCAGCAAGGCGGAGCTGCTGGCCAAGGCCGACCACCTGGTGCTGGTGGTGCCGTACAGCGCTGCGTCGCACCACGCCATCGGCGCGGCCGAGCTGGCGCAAATGAAGCCCACCGCCACGCTGGTGAACATCGCTCGGGGCGGCATCGTGGACGACGCAGCCTTGGCCCAAGCCCTCAAAAACCGCCAGATTGCCGCCGCTGGGCTGGACGTGTTTGAAGGCGAACCCAGTGTGCACCCTGATCTGCTCACCGTGCCCAATGTGGTGCTGACGCCTCACATCGCCAGCGCCACGCTCAAAACCCGCCGTGCCATGGCCGACTTGGCGGCCGACAACGTCATTGCCTTCCTCACGCAGGGCAGGGCGCTCACCCCGATCAATCCCGAGGTGCTGGGCGCGGCTGCCGGATGAGTGCCGAGCTGCAACTCTGGCTGGTGTTTGCTTTCTCCGGCCTGGCCGCCGTGCTGGCCCTGCTGGTGTGGCTGCGCAAACCCAGCGGCCCCAGTGCAGAGGAGTGGCAGGCTGCACAACAGCAGCAATCCCAGCTTCAGGCCCAGCAATTAAAGCAAGTGTTGGAACGCCTGGACCGCTTGGAGCGCGACATGCGCCAGGACGTGGTCGAAGGCACCCGTGGCGGGCGGCAGGATGTCATGCAAACCCTGGCCACCTTTGGCGAGACCCTCAGTCGCCAAAGCGCCGAGGCCACCCGCACCCAGCAGGCGCTGATCGAGCAGTTGCGAACCTCACTCACCGACACCCTCAACGCCCAACTGCTGGCCCAAACCCAGCAAACCCAGGAAACCACCCGCACGCAAAACGCCCAGCTTGATGCTTTTGCCCAGCAACTGGCCCAGTTGCGCGGGGCTTTGAGTGAAACCCTCACCGGCCAGCTGCAGGCTCTGAACGAATCGAATGCCCGCCGCATGGGCGAGGTGCGCGCCACGCTGGAGGCGCAGTTGGCCCAATTGCAGGCCAGCAACGCCACCAAGCTCGACGAAATGCGCGCCACCGTGGACGAAAAGCTGTAAACCACGCTCGAAACCCGGCTGGGCCAGAGCTTCAAGCAGGTGGCTGACCGGCTGGAGCAGGTGCACAAGGGGCTTGGTGAAATGCAAACGTTGGCCCAGGGCGTGGGCGATTTGAAGCACCTGCTCACCAACGTCAAAACCCGGGGCATGTTTGGCGAGGCACAACTGGCTGCCCTGCTGGAGCAGGTGTTCGCCCCCGACCAATACGCAACACAGGTGGTCACCCGCCCTGGCAGCAAAAACGTGGTGGACTTCGCCATCCGTCTGCCGGGTCGGGGCGACGACGGAGCACCCTGCTGGCTGCCCATCGATGCCAAGTTTCCCAATGAAGACTACGAGCGCCTTCTGGACGCCCAGTTGCGCGCGGATGCGCCAGCGGCAGACGCGGCAGGCAAAGCGCTGGAAAACCGCATCCGGCTGGAGGCCAAAAGCATGGCCGATAAGTATCTGGAGCCGCCGCACACCACCGACTTCGCCATTCTGTTTTTGCCCACCGAAGGGCTTTACGCCGAGGTGCTGCGCCGCCCTGGCCTGATGGAGGCACTGCAGCGCGACATGCGCGTCACGCTGGCCGGGCCCACCACGCTGATGGCCATGCTCAATTCGCTGCAAATGGGCTTCAGAACCCTGGCGCTGGAAAAACGCAGCAGCGAGGTGTGGCAGGTGCTGGGCGCCGTCAAAACCGAGTTCACCAAGTTCGGTGACGTGCTGGCCAAGGTCAAAAGCCAAACACAAACCGTGCTCAACACGCTGGACAGCGCTGAAACCCGCAGCCGCGCGATGGGCCGCGCGCTCAAAACCGTCGAGGCACTGCCCACGGACCAGGCCGCCGCCTTGTTGCCATTCGACTCCACCGAACAAGGGGACTCTTGAGGCCCACCCTGCGTGCCGAGCTGGCGCGGCTGATTGCGGGCCAGGTGTGTTTGCACGCCTGCATGACCGGGCTGCGCATGGCCGCACCGTTGATGGCTTTGCGGTCCGGGCACAGCCCCCTGGCTGTGGGCGCGCTGCTGGCATTGTTTGCGTTGGCCCAGGTGTTTCTGGCATTGCCTGCGGGGCGCTTTGCCGACCGTCACGGCCTGAAAAAGCCGCTGAAGCACGCTGTGCAACTGGCCACGCTGGGTGCTGCGCTGGCTGTGGCGTGGCCGGTGTTCGGGGTGCTGTGTGTGTCGGCCCTGGTGTGTGGTGCGGCCACCGGGCTGGCGATGATTGCGCTGCAGCGCCATGTGGGGTTGTTAGCCTCTGACGCCACGCAGCTCAAACAGGTGTTCAGCTGGATGGCCATTGGCCCATCGTTGTCCAACTTCATCGGCCCTTTTCTGGCTGGGCTGTTGATCGATGCTCACGGCTTCAGGGCTGCCTACCTCCTGCTGGCCTTTCTACCCTTGTTGGCGTGGCTGGCCGTGCGAGGGGCCACGGAACACGAGCCCAGGGCGCAGACACACAGCGAACCAAGTGGTTCGTCTTGGAATTTGCTTCGCCAGCCCGGCTTTCGCCGCCTCATGCTGGTCAACTGGCTGTTGTCGTCATGTTGGGATGTGCACACCTTCATGGTGCCGGTGATCGGCCATGAGCGGGGGCTGAGCGCCACGGCCATCGGCGCCATCCTTGGCTCCTTTGCCCTGGCTGCCACAGCCATCCGGGTGCTGATGCCGTGGCTTGCATCGCGCTTGCGCGAGCCGGTGGTGATTGGCAGTGCCATGGTGTGCACCGCTGCGCTGTTTGGCCTTTACCCCTTGGCCCAGACCGCCTGGGCCATGGCATCACTTTCGGTCTTGCTGGGCCTGGCCTTGGGGTCGGTGCAACCCATGATCATGAGCACCCTGCACCAGATCACGCCGGTCCACCGACATGGCGAGGCGCTGGCCCTGCGCGCCATGGCCATCAATGCATCGAGCGTGCTCATGCCCATCCTGTTCGGATCGTTGGGTGCCCTGGTGGGCGTCGGGGCCGTCTTTTGGGTGGTGGGTGGCGTCGTGGGTTTGGGCTCGCGGTTGATGTGGATTTCTCCGCCCACACGGGCGGGTTGAACAGGCGGCTTGCTAGACTGCGGCGCAAATGAAAGACGCTCCATGTTGCTGCTGATGGTCTTGCTGCCCCTGCTGGTGGGCACCGGGCTGTCCCTGTGGTTGGGTTCGCGCTCGCGGGCCTTGACGGCGGTGGGGGCTTTTTCCGTGACCGCTGGCAGCCTGTTGCTGCTGCTGGCCGAGGCTCCCGCCGTGCTGGCCGGTCAAGCGGTGCTGCAGACCTGGTCGTGGGTGCCTGAGCTGGGGTTGATGCTGTCGTTCAGGCTGGACGGTTTGTCGCTGTTGTTTGCCGGGCTCATTACGTGCATTGGTTTGCTGATCGTGGTGTACGCGCATTTCTACCTGAGCCCCACTGACTCGGTGGGCAAGTTTTACAGCCAGATGATGCTGTTCATGGCGGCCATGCTGGGGGTGGTTCTGTCGGACAACCTGTTGCTGCTCATCGTGTTTTGGGAGCTGACCAGCGTTTCTTCGTTTTTGCTGGTGGGCTACTGGGGGCACAGGCCTGATGCGCGCGCCGGCGCCCGCCAGGCCTTGGCTGTGACAGGGGGGGGCGGGCTGGCCATGCTGGCAGGCTTTGTCTTGCTGGGGCAGATCGCGGGAACCTACGAAATCAGTGCTATGGCGTCGCGTGCGGCAGACATTCAGGCGCACCCTCACTTCGTGCCTGCGCTGGTGCTGATACTGATCGGCGCGTTCACCAAGAGCGCGCAGTTTCCATTCCATTTCTGGTTGCCCGACGCCATGGCCGCGCCCACGCCGGTGTCGGCCTATCTGCATTCGGCCACCATGGTCAAGGCCGGGGTGTTTTTGCTGATGCGCCTGACCCCGGTGCTGGCTGGCTCGGGCTGGTTTGAGCTGGCCGTGACGGCTGTCGGGCTGGTGACCGTGCTGTTTGCGGCCTTCATCGCACTGTTCAAGCATGACTTGAAAGGGCTTCTGGCTTACTCCACCGTCAGCCACCTCGGGCTCATCACCTTCCTGGTGGGACTGGGCTCCCCGTTGGCTGCCGTGGCCGCCGTATTCCACGTGCTGAACCATGCCACTTTCAAAGCCGCTCTGTTCATGGTCGCGGGCATTGTGGACCACGAGACCCATTCCCGTGACATGCGCCAGCTGGGGGGGCTGTGGCGCTTCATGCCGTGGACGGCCACGCTGTCCATGGTGGCAGCTGCGTCCATGGCCGGTGTGCCACTGACCAACGGGTTTTTGTCCAAGGAAATGGCATTCACCGAGGCTGTGAATGGCACATCAGGTGTCTGGGCGTGGGCGGTACCCATTGCCGTGACGCTGGCTGGCGTGTTCAGCGTGGCGTATTCGCTGCGGCTGGTGCACGACACGTATTTCAATGGCACGTTGGGCGACGTGCCCAACCCTCACCCCCACGAGCCACCGCTGGGCATGAAAGCACCTGTGGTGCTGCTGGCCGTGGTGTGTGTGGTGGTCGGTCTGTTCCCTTCGATGGTGGCGGGCCCGTTGGTGCACGCTGCTGCCACCGCCATGGCAGGCAAAGCCTTGCCCGAGTACCACCTGGCCTTGTGGCACGGCTTCAACCTGCCGCTGCTGATGAGCGCTGTGGCGCTGGCTGGCGGGGTTGCCTTGTACCTGTTGCTGGCGCATGCCCGCCGGTTGCACGGGATCCTGTCGGAAGACTGGTTTGGCCCTGTCACGGGCCGTGCGTTGTTCGAGCGCGGCATCGACGGTTTGTTTGCGTTGTCAGCCCGTATCAGCACCCGGCTCGAAAACGGCTCGTTGCAGCGGTATCTGGCGTGGCTGATTGCCTCGGCCATAGTCGTGGCGGCGTGGCCCCTGTGGGGGTCTGGCCTGGGCACCGGTTCCCGGCCGACGCTGCCTGTCACACCCCTGGCGCTGGTGGTGTGGGTGGTATTGCTGGCCACGTGTGGGGCACTGGTGGTGATGCACCGCCAGCGGCTGGTGTCTGTGGTGCTGGTCGGGTTGGTGGGCCTGGTCACCTCGCTGGTGTTCGTGGGTTTTTCCGCGCCCGATCTGGCACTCACGCAGCTATCGGTCGAGGTGGTGTCCACCGCGCTGCTCCTCATGGGGCTGGCACTGCTACCAGCGCAGTCCCCCAAAGAATCTACGTGGACCCGCCAGGCGCGAGATGCGGGTCTTGCGCTGGCAGGCGGGGCGGGTGTGGCTTGGTTCGCGTGGCTGGTGCTCACCCGCCCTCAGGATTCCATCGCCTGGTACTTCCTGGACAACGCCGTGCCCAAGGGCGGTGGTACCAACGTGGTCAACGTGATCCTGGTGGACTTCAGGGGTTATGACACCTTTGGCGAAATCACCGTGCTGGCCATTGCCGCCATCGGTGTATATGCGCTGATGGAGGGCATGCGCACCCGTCGCCCGGCCGCAGACAGCGCAGGACGCGCCTGGACGTTTGCCCGCCAGCCGCTGCTGTTGCGGGTGGCCGCAAGCGTGGTGCTGCCGCTGGCGCTGGTGTTCACGGTGTACATCTTCATGCGCGGGCACGGCCTGCCTGGCGGTGGCTTCATTGCGGGGCTCATCACGGCTGTGGCGCTGGTGTTGCAATTCATGGCGTTGGGTCAAGCCCAGGCAGAGTGGTGGTTGCGCGCCCAGAGCGGCCAGCGTTTCGTGCGCTGGCTGGGCAGTGGGCTGGCCGTGGCTGGGTTGACCGGGGTGGGGGCGTTTGTATGGGGTCGGCCGTTTCTGACGAGTGCGTTTGGCCACCCCCATGTGCCCCTGCTGGGCGAACTGCCGCTGGCATCCGCTGCGTTGTTTGACCTCGGTGTGTACCTGACCGTGGTGGGCTCGACGCTGCTCACCTTGTCCGTACTGGGCTCGGTGAGCCAAGGCACCGCAGCGGCGCCCAACGCGTCGAACAATCAAGGGGCAACAGCATGAGCATGGAACTGTTGCTGGCCACCGGTCTGGGCTTGGTCACAGCCACGGGTCTTTATCTGATGCTGCGTGGGCGCACGTTCACGGTGGTGCTGGGTTTGTCGTTGCTGGGTTACGCCGTCAACGTGTTCATTTTCGCGATGGGCAGGCTGTGGAGCAACGCTGCGCCCATCCTGACCAGCCAAGGGCCAGTGGCAGACCCTTTGCCCCCGGCGCTGGTGCTGACGGCCATCGTGATCGGTTTTGCCACCACCGGCTTCCTCATCGAACTGGCTTTGCGCAGCCACCACGAAGCCGGCAGTGACCATGTGGATGGCCATGAGCCCGGCCCTGCTGGTGGCGCACAGCCCCGCGCCACTGACGAGGGGCCTGTGTGATGGAAGCGCTGTACGGCTTCTGGCTTCAGCACGCTCCTGCCTTCGTTCACGGCCGTGGTGTTGCTGTTGCTGGGCGAAAGCTCGGGCTCCGCAGGGCAGGGGGGCTCGCGCCTTGACACCCGCTTGCGATGGCGTCGGGCCGTGGCGTTGGGCTCGGCTGCGGTGGGCACTGCCATGGCGGTGGGCCTGGTGTCGGTTGCGGCGCAGGGGGACCTGCTCGTCTATCGCCTGGGCGAGTGGCCAGCGCCTTTTGGTATCGTTTTGGTGCTTGACCGCTTGTCTGCATTGATGGTGTTGCTCACTTATTTGGTAGCATTGCCGGTGTTGTGGTATGCCATGGGCGGGTGGGATACGCGGGGGCGCTATTTCCATGTGCTGTTCCAGTTCCAACTGATGGGGCTGTGCGGTGCGTTCCTGACAGGTGACCTGTTCAACCTGTTTGTGTTTTTCGAGGTGCTGCTGATCGCTTCTTACGTGCTGCTGCTGCACGGTCAGGGGCGCGAGCGGTTCCGCATGGGTGTTCACTATGTGGTGCTGAACCTGGCAGCATCGGCCTTGTTCCTGATGGGCTTGTCGCTGCTCTATGCCGCTACGGGTACCCTGAACATGACCGACATGGCGCTGCGCGTGGCCGCTCTCACGGGCGACGGCGCGGTGCTGGCGCGTTCTGGCGCCTTGCTTTTGCTGGTGGTGTTTGGGCTGAAGGCTGCGCTCGTGCCCCTGCATGCCTGGCTGCCGGGTGCCTACGCGGCGGCCAGTGCACCGGTGGCTGCGCTCTTTGCCTTGATGACCAAGGTGGGGGTCTACAGCATCGTGCGTGTGCACTGGGGCATTTTTGGCGTTGGCGCAGGCGAAGCCGCGTTGGTGGCACAAGACTGGTTGCTGCCCCTGGCGCTGACCACCAGCGTGCTGGGAGTGATGGGTGCGTTGGCCGCCCACAGCCTTGGGCGCATGGTGGCGTACCTCACGGTGTCGTCGGTGGGCACTGTGCTGGCCACGGTCGGCCTGTTCACACCTGCCAGCCTGGCCGCTGCCTTGTATTACATGGTGCACAGCACGGTGGTGATTGCCGCGCTGTTTTTGCTGACCGAACTGTTGGCCGCCCAACGCGGTGCAGCGCAGGACAAGCTGCGCCCGGCCATGGCGGTGCACGAGCCCGTGTTGCTGGGGTTGATGCTCATTTTCGGCGCCGCATCGGCCGCCGGATTGCCGCCGCTGCCGGGGTTTCTGGGCAAACTCATGGTGCTGGAGTCAGCCTCAGGCGTGGCTGCTCAACCGTGGGTATGGACGGTGGTGTTGGCCGTCGGCTTTGCGTCCATCGTGGGTCTGGCGCGTGCCGGTGTGGTGGTGTTCTGGCACATCAAGCCCAATGCCAACGAGGCTGAGCCGGGGGCCGGTGCCAGTGTCAAACTGCTGTCGGCGGTGTGGGCGCTCATGGCGCTGACGCTGGCCATGGCCGTGTGGGCTTCGCCCCTGGTGCGGTATTCCCAGGCCGCTGCGCTCCAATTGGCCGACACCGCTGCCTATGCCCGTGCCGTGCTGGGTCTGCCTGCTGGCGCCCCGTCCAACAGCACGCGCCCCTACGATGGGGTGCTTCGCCCAGCCCCCGCCACAGACGTGAAGGCCCAGCCATGAAGCAGCCCTCGCCATTGACTGATCGCCACGCTGGCCTGCCGGTGAAGCCGGCTTCGGGTTGGTGGTCGCGGCCGGGCCTGTCGTTGTTGCTGGGCCTGGCGTGGCTGGCGCTGGTGCGCAGCGTGGAGCCTGTCCACCTGCTGTCGGCCTTGCTGATCGGCCTGTGTGTGCCCAGGCTGGTTTCCGCATTCCTGCCGCCGCCGGCGACGGTTCGCTGGGGCCCCGCCATGCGGCTGGCGGTTGTGGTGCTGAATGACATTGTGGTGGCCAACTGGGTGGTGGCCCGCCTGGTGCTGGGGCCGCTGGCGCGCATGCGACCCATGTGGTTGCGGGTGCCGCTGGCCAGCGACCACCCTCAGGTGAATGCCCTGTTTGCCACCATCATCACCACCACGCCTGGCACGGTGTCATGTGTTGTGGACGAGGTTGAACACTGCATCTGGGTTCATGCCATCGACGGTGACGATGAGGCCGCGATGGTCGCCGACATGAAGGCACGGTACGAGGCGGCTCTGATGGATGTGTTCAGCGTCCAGCCCGAAAGGACAGGTCATGGGAGTGCTTGAGTGGGCTTTGCATGTGGGCATTGGTGCGGTGGCGCTGGGCATGGCACTGTGTGCGGTGCGGCTGTTCCGTGGCCCTTCGGTGGCCGACCGGGTATTGGCCCTGGACACCCTGTACCTCAACGCGGTGGCCCTGATCGTGCTGCTCGGCATGTTGTGGGGCAATGCCTTGTGGTTCGAGGCCGCACTGTTGGTGGCCATGTTGGGTTTTGTGTCCACCGTCGCGCTGGGCAGGTACATCAGCCGCGGTGACGTGGTGGAGTGAAGGAGCGAGCATGACCTTTTCAATGAATCTGCTGCTGGAGTGGCTTGCCGCTGCGCTGGTGGTCGGGGCTTCGTTCTTTTTGCTGGTGGGTGCCATCGGCCTGGTGCGCTTGCCCGATTTCTACATGCGCCTGCACGCACCCACCAAGGCATCCACCCTCGGGGTGGGCGGGGTGCTGCTGGCATCCATGCTGGTGGCCTTTGTCCAGGGTCGTCCCGGCGTGGCCGAGTTGCTGATCACGCTGTTTGTGTTTGTCACCGCGCCGGTGTCGGCCAATGTGCTGGCGCAGGCCGCGTTGCACCTCGGGTTGCACTCGCAGGCTCCCACCCCCGCAGGCGTCGTGCCCGAACGCCGCTGATGCCCCGCAGCGTCTGTTTCAGCCCTCTGTCTGGGTGTTGCCCAGTCTCAAGCCCACGGTGCTGATCTGGCCCTCGTCATTGATGCTGCGCACGCTCAACCGCGCCTGTCCCAGTGTCAGTGTGTCGCCCACCACGGGTGGGCAGTGCAGTTGGGCCACCATCCAGTCACCCAGGCGTTCTCCGTCGTGGTCGGGTGTGGGCAGGCCGTAAAACTCGCACAGGGGTTCCAGCGGGCGTTTGGCGTCCAGTTCAAAGTCGCCAAAAATGTGGCGCATGCCTTCTTCGTCCTGCGCTGCTGGCAAGGCTACCTGCAGCCGCCGTGCTGCCCACGCAATGCTGGCCCCCTGCAGCAGCAGTGACGAAAGCACCACCACAAACGCCACATTGAAAAACACCTGCGCACCGGGCAATCCGGCCATCAGCGGGAACACGGCCAACACGATGGGCACCGCCCCGCGCAGCCCCACCCATGAAATGAAAGCCATCTCGTGCCGCGCAAAGTGCAGCGGCGCCAGGCACAGCCACACCGACAGCGGGCGGGCCACCAGCATCAGCACGGCAGACACCCCCAGGGCGGGCCACAGCGTGCGCAGCACCTCACTCGGCGTGGCCAGCAAACCCAGCAGCAAAAACATGCTGGCCTGCGCCAGCCAGGCATAGCCGTCCATGATGGACATGGCGGGCAACACCGCCTTGCGCGCCCGGTTGCCCACCAGCACACCCGCCACGTACACGGCCAAAAAGCCCGAGCCGCCCAGCCAGCCGCAGGCCGCAAACAGCAGCAGCCCGGCTGCCAGCAGCACCAGGCCCACCACCCCAGCGGCAGGGTGGGCTGTGGCACGCAGCCAGTTCAGCAGGGCCGCCAGGCCAAAGCCCGCCGCCATCCCCACCAGCAGCCCAAGCCCGAGTTGCATCAGCAGCGCTTCTGCCCAATGGCCTGCAAGTTGCCAACCGCTGGGTGGTGCGGCGGCGCTTGCCGATGCCCCGAGCACCACACCCACCAGTGCCAGCGTCAGGAACACGGCCATGGGGTCGTTCATACCCGACTCGATTTCCAGCGTGGCCTCTACCCGTTCATTCAGGCGCACGCCAGAGGTTTTCATGAGCGAAAACACCGCTGCCGCGTCGGTGGAGCCGACGATGGCTCCCATCAGCAGCGCCATGGCCCACGGCAAGTCGAGCAGCCAGTGGGCCGCCACGCCAGTGACCAGCGTGCAGGTCAGCACGCCGACTGTGGCCAGCCACAGCGAAGGCTTGAGCCCCGTGCGAAACGTGGCAAACCGGGTGCGCAGGCCACCGTCCATCAGGATGACCGCCAGCGCGATGTTGCCCACGACAAAACTCAGGCGGTGGTCGTTGAACACATAGCCGCCTGGGCCATCTTCACCGGCCAGCATGCCGCCCACCAGAAACACCAGCAGGAACGAAAACCCCAGCCGCGCCGAGAATACCGCTGCGATAGCGCTGGCCAGCAACAACCCGGCCGCCGCCATCAGCGGCAGGTTCAGAAAGTCGGTGTTGAGCGCAGCGGCGACATCGGTCATGTCGTCAGGTTAACGGCGCGGGCATGACCCCGTGGCTTGTTGGTCATGTCATCAACAAAACGCCTGCAGCCCGGTCTGTGCGCGGCCCAGAATCAGCGCGTGCACGTCGTGCGTGCCTTCGTAGGTGTTGACGGTTTCCAGGTTAATCATGTGGCGAATGACGTGGTATTCGTCGTGGATGCCATTGCCGCCGTGCATGTCGCGCGCCATGCGGGCCACGTCCAGCGCCTTGCCGCAGCTGTTGCGCTTGATGAGGCTGATCATTTCGGGCACCGATTTGCCCTCGTCCATCAGGCGGCCTACGCGCAGGCAGCCTTGCAGGCCCAGCGTGATTTCGGTTTGCATGTCGGCCAGCTTCTTTTGAATGAGCTGGTTCTGCGCCAATGGGCGGCCAAACTGAACGCGGTCCATGGTGTATTGGCGGGCGCGGTGCCAACAGTCTTCTGCCGCACCCAAGGCGCCCCAGGCAATGCCGAAGCGGGCCTTGTTCAGGCAGCCAAACGGGCCCTTCAGGCCGCTCACGTTGGGCAGCAGCTGGCTTTCGGGCACAAACACGTCGTCCATCACGATTTCGCCGGTGATGCTGGCGCGCAGGCTCATTTTTCCTTCGATCTTGGGTGCGCTCAGGCCCTTCATGCCTTTTTCAAGAATGAAGCCGCGAATGGCTTCCTGGCCGCCGGTTTGGCCATCGGGGTCGGTCAGCTTGGCCCACACCACAAACACGTCGGCTATTGGGGAGTTGGTGATCCACATCTTCTGGCCCTTCAGCATGTAGCCGCCGTCCACAGGGCGGGCGCGGCTGAGCATGCTGGCCGGGTCTGAGCCGTGGTTCGGTTCGGTCAGGCCAAAGCAGCCCACCCACTCTCCAGTGGCCAGTTTGGGCAGGTACTTGGCGCGCTGTGCTTCGCTGGCATCACCAGGCTGCTTTGCACGCTCATGGCGCTGCGGTAGCCGCTGTCCACGCGCTCCACCTCGCGGGCCACGAGGCCGTAGCTCACGTAATTCAGGCCCGAGCAGCCATAACCCTCAATGGTGCAGCCCAGCAGGCCCATCGCACCCATCTCGCTCATGATGTCCCGGTCAAAGTGCTCGTTGCGGGCGGCCATCAGCACGCGGGTTTGCAACTTGTCCTGGCAGTACTGCCGGGCCGCCTCTTGAATGGCGCGTTCATCGTCGCTCAGTTGTTCATTCAGCAAAAAGGCATCGTTCCACTGGAAGCTGGGTTTCATGGCGTGTTGTCCTGCACGGGTTGGCAAATGGGATGGCGAGCGTGATTGTTGAAGTTTCAACGATGTTTGTCTAATATTGAATACCTATTCAGCCATAGCCAAATCAAATTTATGGAGCTGCGCCACCTTCGTTACTTCCTGGCCTTGGCCGAAGAGCTGCACTTTGGCCGTGCCGCCCAGCGCCTGAGCATGTCTCAACCGCCCCTGAGTGTGGCCATCCAGCAGCTGGAGGCCTCTGTGGGCGCACGGCTGTTTTTGCGCAACAGCAAGTCGGTGCAACTCACCGCAGCGGGCCAGGCGCTGGTGCCCGAGGCCCGCGCCCTGCTGTCCCAGGCGCACGAGGCCCTGCAGCATGTGCGCGATGTCGATCTGGGCCAGGCCGGCAGCCTGCGCATTGGGTTTGTGGGCGCCATGCTGTACCGGGGCTTGCCGCAGATGCTGCAAGCGTTTCAGGCCAGCCACCCCCGTTTGCGGTTGGAGCTGCGCGAACTGAGTTCTGCCGAACAACTGGCCGAACTGACCCGCGACCGGCTGGACGTGGGTTTTGCCCACACCGCGCTGGTGCCTCCGGGTCTGCAACACATTCTGGTGGCCAGCCAGGTGCCCGGCACCCACGCACTGGCCCAGAGGCCTGTGCCCACGCAACCCATTGAATTGGCACAACTGGCCGGCGAGCCGCTGGCCCTGGTGTCTAGAGACGTGTCGCCCGACTACCACGACCGCATCCTGGCGCTGTGCGCCCAGGCGGGTTGGGCGCCACAGGTGCGGCACGAGCTGCGGCACTGGCTCAGTGTGGTCAGCCTGGTGTCGCAGGGCATGGGTGTGGCGCTTGTGCCTGAGGCGTTGCAACGCTCCGGCTTGGCGGGGGCCTTTTTTGTGCCGCTGACCCAAGCGACCCCGCCTTACGAAACCCGCTGCCTGTGGCGTGCGCAACGCGAGGGCGGCGCTCACACCGCTTTGGCGGCGTTTCTGGAGGCCGTGCGGGGGCACGTGGCCTTGCTCAGCCCGCAGCTTGCGTCAACTGCCTGAAGGCCACCAGATAGCCATTGCAGTCGGTGACGGCAAACTCTTTCCCGCCATAAGGCATTGCCTGCAAAGGCCAGGCCACGCAGCCATTGTTTTGCAGGGTCGCGAAGTACTCTTCTACGTCCTTGACATGGATGTAGATGGTTCCCGACATGCCTGGGGGCTTTTGCCACAAATCCTGGCTGGTGAAGATGAGCTGCGCGCCATGATTTGCAACGGTAACGGTGTCTTCGGCAGTGGCCGTGGTGTGGAAGCCCAGCACCGATTCGTAAAAGAACCGCGTTTGTTCGGTGTCGTGGCACCGCAGCAGGATGGTCAGGCTCGTGCTTTGTTTCTGCATAGGCGGTTGGGGGTGGGCGGGTGCTTTGTTGTTCCGCATTGTTGATCATGGGGGCTAGCAAACCGGTAGCAGCCCGCACCGGTCAATTGCGGCGTTGCAGTGTCTGCAGCCGATGAGCACCAATAGAGGCGCACACGGCGATCACCCCAATGCTTGGTAGCTATCATCGATTGCATCAGGCAACGCTGGGCCGCACTGGCGGGTGCAGCGTCGGATTCGCAACGGAACTGGATGACCCGATGGACGACCTCAAGCTTCTGATTGACCTTCACATCACGGCGGACCGCCAAGGCCCTGGAGGTGAGGCGGAAACACAACGCGCCATCGAACTGTCTGGACTGTCCCATCGGCGGAACCTGAAGGTTGCAGATATCGGTTGTGGCACGGGCGCGTCGACGCTGGTCCTTGCCAAAGCCCTGGATGCGCACATCTTCGCTGTCGACTTCTTGCCTGAATTCCTCGACGTGCTGAGATCACGCGCTGCAGTTGAAGGTGTTGCCGGTCGCATCGAAGCTGTGAACGCAGCGATGGACGCGCTCCCTTTTGAGCCCGAAAGCCTGGATGCGATCTGGTCGGAGGGCGCGATCTACAACATGGGGTTCGAAAACGGCGTCAGGCAGTGGCGCCGCCTCCTGAAGCCAGGGGGCATCCTTGCCGTCTCTGAGCTGACCTGGTTGACAGCCAGCCGACCTGTCGAGCTGGAGGATCACTGGCGCGCGCAGTACGCCGAAGTCGGGACGGCCTCTTCAAAAATGGCTGTGATTGAGCGCAATGGCTATGTGCCGTTGGGGTACTTCACTTTGGCTGAGCATTGCTGGCTTGACGCCTACTACCGGCCGATGCAGCAAAGATTCCCAGACTTCTTGGTCAGGCATGAATCCAGCGCTGGCGCCCAGGCAATCGTCGCCGGGGAGCAGTTGGAAATCGATCTGTACACGCGACATCGGGCCTTTGTCAGCTACGGGTACTACATCGCCCGCAAGACCGACGACGACCTGTGAGTGCAGATCTACCGGGGCTGATGGCTCATTGGACTCTGTGCGAGTTGTTGAATCCACCAAACGGAACGTTTGACATGCCCACCCTCTCGTCCTTTACCTGGACGATCGCGCCCAAAGCCGGGTGCCAACTGGTCAAATGCCCTCACTCAGCGCATGCCACACTGGGTGACGCGCCAGCAAACTGAGGAGATTCGATGTCGGACCCTTTGCAACCGCAAGCACCAAAAGCACAGACACAGGTCACGCGAGTGCCCCACCCCTTGGTTCGCGTGGTGTGCGTGCTGATGAGCATCGTTTTTTCGGGCTCCGGCCTGTTGTCTGTGTTCACGGAATATGCACCCGAACGCAGCACTCGATTTGGCATGACGGGGCCGATGTTTGGTGATGTTGCTGTCAGTTTCGGCATCACCATTGCCATCTTTGGCCTGATGCCTCTGGCCGTGTGCGCACGAACACCCCGAGGTGCTGGGCTTTTCGCGAGTGCTTGTGCGCTGATGGCGCTTGGGCACCTGTTTTGGTCGTTGCAGCATTGAGTTGAGAGAGTTTGGCCCAGTCACAAGTGCAGGCCTTTTTAAAGCAACCGTTCAGGGCGTTCGGATTTGCGATTGCGTTGGCTGTTGATGGCCGACTCCAGCCATCCCGCACCATCTCAAGACACCTTGTATTTCACCGAACACCCATAGGGCTGCGTCAACGGCACGCTGACGGGTTTGCCTTGCGCCAGCTCGGCCAGTGCGGCTTTCACGTGGTTGGTGGCTGTGGCGATGTCGGCTGTTCTGGCAGTGGCTTTGCTGTCGATGGCTCCGGCGTACACCAGCGTGCCTGCGCTGTTGACGATGAACATCTGCGGCGTGGTGCGCGCGCCGTAGGCCCGGCCGACGTGGCCTTCGGTGTCCATCAGCGTGGCGGTGGCGGCGGCTTTGTGTTCACTCATCCATTGCGCCATGGCGGCAGGGGTTTTGTGGTCGGCTGACTCGTCGTGTGTGGAGTTGATGGCCAGCCACACCACCTTCTGGTCACTGGCCCCTTGTTGGGTGCCCTGCATGTTGCCGCTGTCGTAGTGTTTGCGCACAAACGGGCAGCCGGGGTTGACCCACTCCAGCACCACCGTTTTGCCCTTGAAATCGGCCAGGCGCACCGTTTTGCCCGATGTGTCCGTGGCGGTGAACGCCGGAGCAGGCTGGCCCACGGCAGCGTTGGCCTGCGCCAGTGTGTGGTTGCCCAGGCAGAGTGTGCCGACCAGCGCGGCGGTGTTCAGCAGGCGTTTCAGGGGGCTCAATGGAATGGGCATGTGGGCTCCAGGGTTGGCGTGGAAACACAAGCAGCCAGCGGGCGGGCTGTGCCACCATACTCTGCAACAAAGTTGGCACAAGGA
>JAIFMP010000065.1 GCA_020048405.1 Hydrogenophaga sp. | reverse complement strand
GCGACTGAATTGTCAGTCGCTTTTCGGTGCGGCGCAGTGTGCGCTGCAAACAGGCTTACACAGCCTCGGCTTTTTGAACCAGGCGCGTGGCGACCCAGTTTTTTGTGCGAGACAGGGGACGGCTCTCGGTGATTTCCACCACGTCGCCCATTTTGTAAGCGCCGGTTTCGTCGTGCGCGTGGTACTTGCTGGAGCGCACCACGATCTTGCCGTACAAAGCGTGCTTGACGCTGCGCTCCACCATCACGGTGACGGCTGACCACCTTGCCAATCAAGGTGCGCTTGAGGGATGTTTTAGCTTCCGTCATGGTCACTCCTTATTGGGCTTGCTTTTTCTCGGCCAAGATGGTCTTGGTGCGAGCGATGGCGCGGCGCGTGATGCGCAGCGTACCGGTGTTGTTCAGTTGCTGGGTAGCCTTCTGCATGCGCAGGCCAAAGTGAGCTTTTTGCAGAGCCTTCACTTCGGCTTCGAGGCCGGCAACGTCTTTCTGGCGCAGTTCGGTCGTGTTCATAGGGTTCTCCTGATCAAACGCCCAAAGCGCGAGAAACAAACGTGGTGCGTAGAGGCAACTTGGCAGCAGCCAGGCGGAATGCCTCGCGTGCCAGTTCTTCGGGCACACCGACGATTTCGTAGAGCACTTTGCCTGGCTGGATCTCAGCCACGTAGTACTCCACACTGCCCTTGCCGTTGCCCATACGGACTTCGGCTGGCTTGTTGGAAATCGGCTTGTCGGGGAACACGCGGATCCAGATGCGGCCGCCGCGCTTGACGTGACGGGAAATGGCACGACGGGCAGATTCGATCTGGCGGGCTGTCAGGCGACCGCGGTCGGTGGACTTCAGACCGAAGTCACCGAACGCAACCGTTGCACCACGGGTGGCGACACCCGTGTTGCGGCCTTTTTGTTCTTTACGGAACTTGCGGCGAGCTGGTTGCAGCATGTTTATTCTCCTTTGCCGTCCGCAGCTGAAGCGGGCGCGGCTTTGCGTACGCGCTTAACGGCAGCATTTGCATTGGCTCCAGCCTCTGCGGGTTTGTCACTGCCATCGGCAGGTGCGGCATTGGCACCGGCAGGGCGGCGAGCCCCACGGGGCGCGGGACGGTCAGATCCAGGTCGTGCACCGTCGCGGCGGGGACCGCGTGGACGACGCTCTTCTTCTGGCCGTGGGGTGCTGTCCAGCGAAGGCGCATCGTTGCGGCCCAGCGTGTCACCCTTGTAGACCCACACCTTGACACCAATGATGCCGTAGGTGGTTTTGGCTTCGGACGTGCCGTAATCGATGTCGGCGCGCAGTGTGTGCAATGGCACGCGGCCTTCGCGGTACCACTCTGTACGGGCGATCTCGATGCCGTTCAAACGACCGGCAGACATGATCTTGATGCCTTGGGCGCCCATGCGCATCGCGTTCTGCATGGCGCGCTTCATGGCGCGGCGGAACATGATGCGTTTTTCGAGCTGCTGCGTGATGCTGTCAGCGATCAGTTTGGCATCGATTTCGGGCTTGCGCACTTCTTCGATGTTCACTGCGACTGGCACACCCAGCTTGGCAGCCAGGTCTTTTTTCAGCTTCTCGATGTCTTCGCCTTTTTTACCGATCACGACACCAGGACGTGAGGAAAAAATGGTGATGCGGGCGTTCTTGGCAGGACGCTCGATCAGCACGCGAGAGACAGACGCGTTCTTCAGCTTGATTTTCAGGTACTCGCGCACCTTGATGTCTTCGGCCAGCATGCCGGCGAAGTCACGGTTGCTTGCGTACCAGCGGCTGGCCCAATTACGGGAAACAGCCAGGCGAAAGCCGGTTGGGTGGATTTTTTGTCCCATGGTCTGTCTTCCTCAGTTACCAACCGTCACGTAAATGTGACAGGTGGGTTTGCTGATACGGTTACCACGGCCTTTGGCGCGGGCCGAGAAACGCTTGAGCGTGGTGCCCTGTTCGACGTAGATGGTCTTGACCTTCAGTTCGTCGATGTCGGCACCGTCGTTATGCTCGGCGTTGGCAATGGCGGATTCAAGCGCCTTCTTGACAATGCCTGCGGCCTTTTTCTGCGTGAAAGCCAGAATGTTGAGAGCCTGGTCAACCTGTTTGCCGCGAATCAAATCGGCAACCAGACGGCCCTTGTCAACAGACAGACGAACACCGCGAACAATTGCTTGTGTTTCCATGCTGTGTCCTTACTTCTTGGCTTTTTTGTCAGCCGGGTGACCCTTGAAGGTACGGGTCAGGGCGAATTCGCCCAGCTTGTGCCCGACCATCTGGTCAGTGATGTACACGGGCACGTGCTGCTTGCCGTTGTGCACGGCAATGGTCAAGCCGATGAAATCGGGCAGGATCATGGAGCGGCGTGACCAGGTTTTCACTGGCTTCTTGTCTTTGGTGGCAACCGCTTTTTCGACCTTGGCCATCAGGTGATGGTCAACGAACGGGCCTTTTTTGAGTGAACGAGTCATACCGTTACCCCTTTATTTCTTGCTCTTGCGACGCGAGACGATCATGCCTTGCGTGCGGCGGTTGTTGCGGGTACGGTAGCCCTTGGTCAGGTTACCCCATGGATCCACAGGAGCCATGCCTTCACCCGTACGACCTTCACCACCACCGTGCGGGTGGTCGATTGGGTTCATGGCGGTACCGCGCACTGTTGGGCGAATACCCATCCAGCGCTTGACACCGGCTTTGCCCAACTGGCGCAGGCTGTGCTCTGTGTTGGACACTTCGCCGATGGTGGCGCGGCAATCCACATGGATCTTGCGCACTTCACCCGAGCGCATGCGCACCTGGGCGTACACGCCTTCGCGGGCCATCAGCACAGCGGATGCACCGGCGGAACGGGCGATTTGCGCACCCTTGCCAATTTGCAACTCAATGCAGTGAATGGTGGAACCCACGGGGATGTTGCGAATGGGCAGCGTGTTGCCGACGCGGATGGGCGCTTCGGAACCACTCAGCAGCGTCGCACCGGCCTCAACGCCACGGGGGGCGATGATGTAACGGCGCTCGCCGTCGGCGTAGCACAACAGGGCGATGTGGGCGGTGCGGTTCGGGTCGTACTCAACGCGCTCGACTTTTGCCGGAATGCCATCCTTGTTGCGACGGAAATCGACCACGCGGTAGTGGTGCTTGTGACCACCGCCTTTGTGGCGAACCGTGATGTGACCGTTGTTGTTGCGGCCAGCGTTTTGCATCTGCGGCTCAAGCAACGGAGCGTGCGGAGCACCCTTGTACAGGTGGTCGCGCGTCACCTTCACCACGGCACGGCGGCCGGGGGAGGTGGGTTTCATCTTTACGACAGCCATGATTACGCAGCCTCCCCGCCAATGTTGAGCTCTTGACCGGGCATCAAGGTCACGAATGCCTTGCGCACGTGGTCACGCCGACCAATCGACTTGCCAAAACGCTTGGTTTTGCCTTTTTGATTGAGAACGGACACGCCTTTGACCTGAACCTTGAACATCAACTCCACGGCAGCCTTGATTTCAGGCTTGGTGGCGTCGCGCAGGACCTTGAACATGACGGCATTGGATTTCTCCGCAACCAAAGTGGCTTTTTCAGACACGATGGGCGCGACCAGAACCGCCATCAAACGACCTTCGTCGAACTGTTGGGTGCTCATGCGTACATCTCCTTGAGCTTGTCAATCGCGCCCTTGGTCACGATCACCTTTTTGTAGTGAACAAGTGACACTGGGTCAGCGTAACGAGGCTCTACAACCAACACATTGGGAAGGTTGCGGGAAGCCAGGTACAGGTTTTCATCAACCTCTTCGGAAATCAGCAGCACCGATTTCAGGTTCATGGCCTTGAACTTGTCAGCCAGTTGCTTGGTCTTGGGGGAGTCCAGCTTGATGGACTCGACCACGGCCAAACGGCCTTCACGCACCAACTGCGACAGGATGGAAGCCATGCCCACGCGGAACATTTTCTTGTTCAGCTTCTGGGTGAAGTTTTCATCGGGGCTGTTGGGGAATGTGCGACCGCCTCCGCGCCACAGGGGCGACGAAGTCATACCGGCACGGGCGCGGCCCGTGCCTTTTTGACGGAAAGGCTTTTTGGTCGAATGCTTGACCATCTCGCGGTCTTTTTGAGCGCGAGTGCCTTGGCGGGCATTGGCTTGGTACGCAACAACGAGTTGGTGAATCAGCGACTCGTTGTAATCACGACCAAACACGGTGTCCGGCACATCCACGTTGGATGCGGCCTGGCCCTGTTCGTTCAGGAGTTCAACTTGCATCAGTTTGCTCCTTGGGTCGGCTTGACTTTGACAGCGGGGCGAACGGTCACAAAACCGCCGTTGGAACCGGGCACAGCGCCCTTGATCATCAACAGCTGGCGTGCTTCGTCAACGCGAACGATGTCCAGATTCTGGGTGGTGACGGTTTCGTCGCCCATGTGGCCAGACATTTTCTTGCCTGGGAACACACGGCCAGGATCCTGAGCCATGGAAATGGAACCAGGCACGTTGTGCGAACGGCTGTTACCGTGCGACGCGCGCTGGGACTTGAAGTTGTGGCGCTTGATGGTGCCGGCAAAACCTTTGCCGATGGAAGTGCCTTGCACGTCCACTTTCTGACCAGCAGCAAACACGGTTGCTGCAGCAATCAGACCACCTGCCTGGTATTGGGCTGCCACATCGGCGGCCACGCGGAATTCCTTGAGGATTTCCCCGGCTTCCACACCCGCCTTGGCCAGATGGCCCGCTTCAGGCTTGGTCACGCGAGAAGCGCGGCGCTTGCCAAAAGCGATCTGCAAGGCGTCATAGCCGTCGTTTGCTTGGGTTTTGACCTGAGCCACCCGGTTGTCAGACACGTCGACCACCGTGACAGGAATTGCATCCCCATCATCAGTGAACACGCGCATCATGCCCACCTTGCGACCCAACAACCCGAGGGAGTTGCTAAGACTCATTGTTTTCTCCGTTCCCGACTTCAATTGGCCGGGGCTGATAACGTGCTCTGAAAAGCACAGAAAAGACAGCCGCACCCAGTTTTCACTGGGCACAACTGCCATTGTTTTCATTGCTGTCCGTTTCTGAGACAGCCGCGCATTCTAGCCAGGATTCTTCAAGGATGCAAGGCTTTCATGCGCACCGCAGTTCACTGCAGCTTGATTTCGACGTCCACGCCGGCAGGCAGGTCGAGCTTCATCAGGGCGTCAACCGTTTTGTCGGTAGGGTCCACGATGTCCATCAGGCGCTGGTGCGTGCGGATTTCGAACTGGTCGCGGCTGGTTTTGTTGACGTGCGGCGAGCGCAGGATGTCAAAACGCTTCATGCGGGTTGGCAGGGGCACAGGACCCTTGACAATCGCGCCGGTGCGCTTGGCGGTGTCAACGATTTCAGCAGCAGAAGTGTCGATCAGCTTGTAATCAAATGCCTTCAGGCGAATGCGGATTTTTTGTTTTGACATGGTCTGTTCCTTGAGGTTTCAGCTTTGTGAGCATTGAAAGTGCCAACCCGATGGTTGGCACCCTCGCAGAATCAGGCCAGGATGGTGGCCACCACACCAGCGCCGACGGTACGACCGCCTTCGCGGATGGCGAAACGCAGACCTTCTTCCATGGCGATGGGAGCGATCAGCTTGACGGTGATGGACACGTTGTCACCAGGCATGACCATTTCCTTGCCTTCGGGCAGCTCGATGGAGCCGGTCACGTCGGTGGTACGGAAATAAAACTGGGGACGGTAGTTGTTGAAGAAGGGGGTGTGGCGGCCGCCTTCGTCTTTGGACAACACGTAGATTTCGCCGGTGAAGTGTGTGTGTGGCTTGATGGAGCCGGGCTTGCACAGCACTTGGCCGCGCTGCACGTCTTCGCGCTTGGTGCCGCGCAGCAGGATACCGACGTTG
>JAIFMP010000028.1 GCA_020048405.1 Hydrogenophaga sp. | reverse complement strand
ACGAGTGGTAGGCCACCGGCACGGGCAGCGGCACGTTCACGCCCACCATGCCCACCTGAATGTGGTCGGTGAAGTGGCGGGCGGCCTCGCCGTCGCGGGTGAAGATGCAGGTGCCGTTGCCGTATTCGTGTGCGTCGATCATGGCCATGGCCTCTTGCAGGCTCTGCACACGCACCACGCCCAGCACGGGGCCAAAAATCTCTTCCTGGTACACCACCATGCCGGGCTTGACGTGGTCAAACAGGCAGGGGCCCAGGTAGTAGCCGTTTTCATGGCCGGGCACGCTCAGACCCCGGCCGTCCACCACCAGTTGGGCGCCTTCTTTCACGCCCTGGTCCACATAGCCCTTCACCTTTTCGTAGTGAGGTTTGGTGACCAGCGGGCCCATGTCGCTGGTGGCATCGGTGCCAGGGCCTACTTTCATTTTGGCGATTTCCACCTTCAGCGCAGCCACCACCTTGTCGGCGGTGTCCTCGCCCACAGCCACCACCAGCGGAATGGCCATGCAGCGTTCGCCGCACGAACCATAGGCCGCACCCATGAGCGCGGTGACGGCGTTGGCAATGTCGGCGTCGGGCATGACCACGGCATGGTTTTTTGCACCTCCCAAGGCCTGTACGCGCTTGCCATGCTTGCATCCGGTGCTATAGATGTATTCGGCAATGGGGGTGGAGCCCACAAAACTCACGGCCTTCACGCGGGGATCGGTCAGCAGGGTGTCCACAGCCTCCTTGTCGCCGTTGACCACGTTCAGCACGCCGGGTGGCAGACCGGCCTGCAGGGCCAGCTCGGCAATGAACAGGGTGCTGCTGGGGTCGCGTTCGGACGGCTTCAGAATGAAGCAGTTGCCACAAGCCACGGCCATGGGCCACATCCACAGCGGCACCATGGCCGGAAAGTTGAAGGGCGTGATGCCCGCAGTCACGCCGAGTGCCTGGTGCTCGCTCCAGCTGTCAATGCCGGGGCCCACGTTGCGGCTGTGCTCGCCCTTGAGCAGTTCGGGCGCATAGCTGGCGTACTCCACGTTTTCAATGCCGCGCTGCAACTCGCCCAGGCTGTCAGCCAGGACCTTGCCGTGCTCGTCTGTGATGAGTTTGCAAATGGTGTCAGCGTTGGCCTCCAGCAGCTCTTTCAGTTTGCTCATCACCCGTGCGCGTTTCAGTGGCGGGGTGTTGCGCCAGGCAGGGAAAGCGGCTTCAGCGCTGGCAATGGCGGCCTGCACGGTGGCCACATCGGCCAGTTGCACGTTCAGGCTGGAGGCCCCGGTGGCCGGGTTGTAAACCGGCTGGGTGCGGGTGCCGCCGTTGACGCGTTGGCCGTTGATCAGGTGTCCGATGGATGTCATGATTTGTATAGCTGAAAAATGATATGAATTAAGCGGTGGAGGCAATAAATGCTTGTAATTCAGGTGGCGGCGGGGCTGCGGTCACGCACGGCCTGCGCCACGGCCAACGCCACCGAGTCTGGCGTGCGGAGTGTGGTGCCAGTCAACCCCCGAACCACGCCCTCGCGATTGGGCGCAGGCTGGTTCTGGCTGACTTTCCATTTGCCCACCAGCGTGGAAATGGGAATCTCGATGCCCACGATCGCCTTCATGGTTTGGGCAATGTAGTCGGCCGGTGCGTCGCTCACTGCCCAAGGGGCCGGGCGTTGTCCTTCCTGGCTGTGTGTCATGGCATCGAGCTGGGCGCGCAGCCAGCTGGCATCGCCATCCTTGTGGGTCATGTGCCCGCTGGCTTGAACCACGATGTAGTTCCATGTGGGCACCACCTTGCCATGTTCAGCCTTGGTGGCGTACCACGACGGCGACACGTAAGCCTGCGGCCCTTTGAAAACCACCAGCACCTTGTGCGCGGCATCGTGCCGCTGCCAAAGCGGGTTGGCACGGGCCACGTGGGCCTTCAACACGCCCAGTGGGTGTTCGGCGCTGGGTGTGGCATCCAGAAAAAAGGGTACCTCGTCGGCCACCAGCTCGCCATCCTGGAGCGTGACCACTGTGCCAAGCGGGTGTGCCCGGAGGGCCGCGTGCAGGGTGGCTGCATCGCTGACGTCGAATTGTTTGGGTTGGTACATCGTTGGCGCTGGCCGATATTCAGGCGATGGCTTGGAGGGACTCGTCCAAGGCGACATGCGCCATGGCCCGTTCAACGCTGGCTTCTTTCTCGCCCACTGGGGCGAAGTAGTGCATGGCCTCGCGTGCGGCTTCGACACTTTTCAGGCGGGCGATCAACCAGGTTGCGAGGTATTGGGCCGACAGGCAGCCGCCCGCCGTGGCCACGTTGCCATTCACTGCAAAGGGCCGGTTGACCACGTTCACGCCCGCAGCCTGCACCCAGGGCTTGCTGGTGTTGTCGGTGCAGGCGGGCGTGGAACGCAGCAAACCCAGCTTGGCCAGCAGAAAGGTGCCCGAGCACTGGGCAGCAATCAGTTGCCTGGCAGGGTCCAGTTGCAACTGACCCATGATGGCGGCATTGGCTGCAACCTCCCGTGTCTTCATGCCGCTGCCAATCAGAACGGCGTCGGCCTGACAGGCTTCGGGCAAGCCCACGTGGGCATCGACCGTGAGCCCGTTCATCGACGTGACGCGGGCCGTCGGGCTGGCAATGCTGACGCGCCAGTTCACATCACCCAGGAGTTTGATGCGGCCCAGCATGCCGTAGGCAATCAGAGAGTCCAGATCGTTGAACCCGTCGAACGTGAGGATGGCGATGTGCATGGCGCGAGTTGCCAGGTGCTCAGGCGGTGGCCTGCAGCGTGTCGCCCAGCGCGCTCACCAGTCGGTCAATTTCGGCAGGCGTGCTGATGAACGGCGGGGCCAGTTGAATGGTGTCGCCGCCGTAACGCACGTAAAAGCCCTTGTCCAGCATGGTCATGGCAATGTCGAACGGACGCTTCAGCGGCTCGCCCGGCACCGGCGCAATGGTGAACCCGGCGGCCAGGCCAAAGTTGCGGATGTCGGCCACGTGTTTCGCACCTTTCAGGCCGTGCACAGCGGCTTCGAAATGGGGCGCCAATTCGCGCACGCGCTGCGGCGCGTCTTCCTGGGCCAGCAGCTTCATGGTGGCGACGCCTGCTGCGCAGGCCACCGGGTGGGCGCCGTAGGTGTAGCCGTGGGGGAATTCCAGCAGGTACTCGGGGCCGCCAGCGGCCATGAAGGTGTCGTAAATCTCCTTCTTCACCACCACGCCACCCAGCGGCTGCGTGCCGTTGGTGACCTGCTTGGCAAAGTTCAGGATGTCGGGCGTCACGCCAAAGGCCTCGGCGCCGGTCCAGGCACCGCTGCGGCCAAAGCCTGAAATGACCTCGTCAAAAATCAGCAGGATGTTGTGGGCCGTGCAAATCTCGCGCAGGCGCTGCAGGTAGCCCATCGGCGGAATGACTACGCCCGCAGAACCCGAAAACGGCTCCACGATCACGGCTGCAATGTTGCTGGCGTCGTGCAGGTTGATGATGTTCAGCAGGTCGTCAGCCAGCGCCGCGCCTTGCCAGCCCGCGCTGTTGGCCTCGGCCGGGGGCATGCCTTTGAAGAACGAGCCCGCTGGCGGCTGGGTGTGCGGCAGGTGGTCGGCCTCCACGCCCTGGCCAAACAGCTTGCGGTTGCCCACAATGCCGCCCACCGAAATGCCGCCAAAGTTCACGCCGTGGTAGCCCTTGACGCGGCCAATCAGGCGGGTTTTCTGGCCCATGCCCTTGGTGCGCCAGTAGGCGCGGGCCATTTTCAAAGACGTGTCGGCCGACTCGGAGCCCGAACCCGTGAAGAACACATGGCTCAGGCCCTCAGGCATGCGCTCCACCACCTGGTTGGCTAGCTCGAACGACAGCGAGTGGCCAAACTGGAACGCTGGCGAGTAGTCCATCGTGCCCATTTGCTGCGCAACCGCGCGGGTGATTTCTTCGCGCCCGTGGCCCAGGCCCGTGCACCACAGGCCAGACAGGCCGTCAAAAATCTGCTTGCCATCGACGTCGGTGAAGTACGCGCCCTTGGCGCTGGCCATCAGCCGGGGCTTGGCCTTGAACTGGCGGTTGCCGGTGTAGGGCATCCAGTGCGCTTCCAGCCAGGCGGCATCGGTGCGGGCGGGGCCTGCGGTGCTGGGGGTGGTTAGGTGGTGGCTGTCGGTCATGTCCATGGCGTGCTCTGGCAGAAGTGAAGCGGAGCGGCATTGTGCAGACCAAGTTCAATTGCGTTAAAGTGAAAGTTATGAAGCTTTGGTTGTGGATTTATGCAAGTTTGAAGGTTGGCGGTTCGTGACACTCGCAAGCCACGCCGCCACCAAGCGCCGAGCCGTGCTGGGCCAGATCAGCGATGCCGACATTCGCCTGCTGCGCGTGTTCCAGGCGGTGGCCGACTGCGGCGGCATGACCGCCGCCGAGTTGGAGCTGAACATCAGCACCAGCACCATCAGCCGCCACGTGAAAGACCTCGAGACCCGCCTGGGCCTCACGCTGTGCCGCCGGGGGCGGGGTGGCTTCGCTCTCACCCCCGAAGGCGAGCGCATCCACGCCGAAACGCGCCAGTTGCTGGCCGCCACGCAAAGCTTTCGCGCCAGCGTTGACGAACTGCACCAGCGGCTGGGCGGCGCCATTCATGTGGCAGTGTTTGACAAAACCGCCAGCAACCCTGAGGCGCGCATATCCCAGGCAGTAGCGCTGTTTCGCCGCCAGGCGCCAGACGTGGTGCTGAACCTGCACGTGGCCACCATCCAGGCCATCGAGCGCGGGGTGATGGACGGGGCCTATCAGCTGGGCATCATTCCCGAGCACCGCCGCAGCGAAAGCCTGGTGTATGACGAACTGTTTGGTGAGACCATGCTGCTGTATTGCGCCCAGGGGCACCCCTTGTTTGGTGCGTCCACCGACGAACTGACCTGGGCCGACGTGCGCCAGCACGCATTTGCGGGCTTGGGTTACCACTCGCCCAACATGGAGGTCAGCCACCGCGAGCGATTGCAGCGCAGTGCCACGGCGTTTGACCAGGAATCGGTGGCCACCTTCGTGCTCAGTGGCGACTTTCTGGGCTTTCTGCCCGACCACTACGCGCAGGGTTTTGTGCAGTCGGGCCAGATGCAAGCCGTGTCGCCACCTGAGTTTGCGTACCAGTGCCACTTCTCAGCCATTGCCCGCCGTTCCCCCGAGCCTTCACGGGCCACTCGCATTTTTCAGCAGTGCTTGCTGCAAGCGCACGCCCCAGCCCCAGCGCCGCCGGGTGGAGGTTAAACTCCCGTCTTGCACCAAGCAGCACGCGGCTGTAGCTCAGTGGATAGAGTATTGGCCTCCGAAGCCTATGGTCACCCAGGCTGTCTTTTTGAGAGTTGCGGCTGTAGCTCAGTGGATAGAGTATTGGCCTCCGAAGCCAAGGGTCGTGGGTTCGATCCCCGCCAGCCGCACCAGAATTCAATAGCCTGCTATGATTTTTGATAAATCGAGCTGGGTTGTCATAAAGACCAACGGTCATTCCGAGTCATGTGCCCTTAACGAGCCCATGGTCAGTTCATTTTCCCCATCTTGTTCTGTGCCTTGTGTGTGCCAAGCTCGTGCCAAAACGGCTTAACCCAAAGACATTTCGCGGTTGATTTTGACGATTGGTCTTGTGCCCAGCTCGCAGATTTGACGCTCGTCGGCGTTAATCTGCGTGTTGCGGTGAATTCGCTTGGTTTTGGCGAGCCTCTTTCCAAATATGGCGGTCACTCCAATCAAGTCTTCATAGCGCGGCCACGGTCAGTGGTGGCCTGACTTAATCCAATGTGATGAATTGCAGTCTTCCGCTGTGCAGCGGTTGCTACCCGCCATGTTCGGCTGTGATGTTCACGGTGACCGGCATCAATCAATCGTTGGCCGAAGCGAAGATGCGCTGGGTGAAAGTCGGCTGTCTGGCGAACAGCGGCTGATGGTTTGACGCATGCCGCATCATCACCATCTATGAAAACTATTCCTGAGCCCGGGGCTGTATCAACCTTGCCACCCGGTCCCCGCCCACGAAAGAACTCGCTTAGCCCGAAGAAGCTTCTGCTGACAAAGTGGACGGCGGTGAAGCCGCTAAATCGCGAGAAACACTTCGTTGTCACAAGGGTCATCGAGCCCGAGCCACCTTCGATACGTGTCGAGCAGATCGAACTAGAGGCCGTGCATTCCAAGCAGGTGTATCCGCTGCACTGGCGCGAGCTGACCGACGCGAGCCTATGGCGCCAAGGCTGGGTTTGAATCGAGGCCTTGATGGACGTCTGCAATCTGGGTGCGTGGACTGGTGCTCACGGCCAGGAGCGGCCTTCTGGTTCTCGGACCCGAACGGCTCTTGAAGGCTGAGTGCGGACGCTCGTTTTTCGCGACTAAGCTTTTGCATGGCCTCGCAAGCGGTCATTCATCTGTATCGAGCGCGAGCGACTGCTTGTGTTTCTGGACCGGTCGCTCGGTATGTGTGGATGGTCAAACCGATCGCGGATGTCCGATGGATAGTGGACTACAAGACGACAACCATGGAGGTGACCAGTGAGCAACTTGAGGCGTATCAGGCGCAATTGACGCGGTATCGCGAGTTGTTTGGTGGAGAGCAGGCAGTCAGATGCGCAATATGGCTTACAGAAACGGCCAAATTTGTAGATGTGTAATGCCCACAAAAAGCTGATATCGATCCGTCATACCCCGCCTTTGTGGTGCATTGGACCGATTACTCATCCGGGCGCGGCACACCTCTGGACCGGGAGGTTCGCACCGCTTCTACGCAAGCCTTGATGGAAGAGATCGCAGCCAAGATGGTGGAGGCCAACATCAAGAAGGGGTGGGAAGAGGTTGTTTGATATTCTAAAAAGTCCATTGTTGCAACCGGATGTCGATTTATTTCTAAGCAGGCGCAATTGACCTGGTCTCGCGAGTTGTTTGGGGGGCGCGGGTAATCCGATGTAAAATTTGATTGATTGAAACATCTTAATTGATAGAAGATTTCATGAAAAATTATTTAAACGTCCTCAGTTCCCGCAAATAACGAGCGAGTATTCAACCACATGCCGTTGCAACACATGAAAGACGAAAAATCATTGAGTTTATCAAGTCATTTTTCATGTACGGTATGGCGGACTTTATAGTTGACACGCTCAAAACATATTAATAGTAAGTGTCTGTAATGGGCAGATGCAGTTAACCAGCTATTGGATTATTTATGATAGAAAATAAAATTGCCCTAAGTCAAGAGTTCGCCCGCCTAGATGATGTCTTGCGAAACTTCAATATTTTCGAAGCCCTGAATGTCAAGAAGCAGGAAATAAGACATTCTGCGTTTCTGGGGTTCTTGCTTAATCCAAATCAATCACATGGATTTGGCGGTAAGTTTTTGACTGAGTTCCTTCGCCTCTGCTCCTTTATTCTTGATGAAGACATTCCATTGCTAGACTTGAATATATCAATGGCAAAGGTAATTTTTGAGAAACAATTTCACAATAAAAAGTTTTTGGATTTAATTGTGGAAGTGCCATTCCTAACTGGTAGCAAACGATTGGTGATTGCAGTTGAACACAAAATTGACTCATCCGAAGGAAACAAGCAGTTGGATAACTACAGCGAGGGCCTTGATCGTTTATATGATGGCTGCGAAATAGATTTGCGCAAAATTTTCCTGACTGCAAACGGAGATCAGCCGAAAGATGAAACTTGGACAGGAATGACGCACCGAGAGGTTGTTTTGCCAGCTGTTGAAGCTTTGATAAAAAACTCTGAAGATACGCTGTCTGATTACTTTATCCAGGTGATGAAGGATTATGCCGATACCATTATTCAGGCGTCAGACACAAACAAAGATGCGGACGACCTAGTCGCGTCAATGGATAAGGGGCTTGTATGTGCAGTACAGCGAGATAAAGGTAATATGATACGAGTTTCAACCTTGTTTCCGCGCGCATGGCAGTATCTGAGGCAGTATGAAAGTGACCCAAGAGTTGCGGTGTTGCGCTGGTTTGAGTCAAATAATAATTTCGCGGATCATCTTTTAGTCGAATCGTCGAATAGAAACTATTTGCGCCTTTCGTTTCTAAGTACGGAGAACAGAAAGAGGTTAATTGAAATATGCGATGTGGCAGCTAAAAAATGGCTTGCTAGTTCAGCAAATTTAGTGCTGGAGTTGGTGTTGTCGCGAACGACAGAGGATGGTCATTTGATGGATGGTCGGCTCAAGCTTCAGTTGGGTCCAACTAATTCTGATTTTCATCACCGACAGGAGTTGTTTGATTGTTTGCTTGGCAAGTCTGGGCGTATGGTTTCGCAACATTGGGCTGCAATCAAGCTTTCCGATCTAAATCCCTCTCTTGCAAAGATAGGGTTCAGTGAATTGAGTTCTGTACAAGTGCAAGAGTGGCTTAGTGCTAATCTTGTTGATGTGGCAAATAAAATTGGCCCAGTTGTTAATGGGCGATTGGATGAATTTTTTGTAAATAGAGAAGACCTTAGTAGGATTGCCATTAATTAGAATTCTGGGTAGTTAGTGAAATTTTTATGTTCCTGCTGGCATAAAATTGCTGGGGAGATTAAACGTCAGTTTCGTCTTTACTCTGAACTTAGACTTCGTAGCGCGTTAGCACAGTTTGACTTAATCATTGAGAGGACTCGGTTCTACATGGGTTTGAAGTCTGCAATTTGGTGGCGGGCTACCATGCTGTAATTGATCCTGGGAAGTACGCCTTCTATAAACGGATTGTGGGTGTCCCATCAAGTTGATTCAATGTGACGACTACACTCGATTTCAGTTCGGTCTCAATATGTATCTGTCGCCTCATCTGAAGCCCTCGAAACCACCCCACAATCAAAGCAAAGCTTGATAGAAATTCCGTGTTATGGCTATCATCCTCATGGCACTTATCAGCCGCAGTTTCACACCGTTCCCCGCACATCCCCGCCTCTTAGCTCTCAGTCAAGCTCTTCCTTTCTTCCCGATATTTTGGTATTCGCCGTGTCACAACGACTGGTGCTGACCATGCTCCAGATTTGCTTTGCTCAACCGCCGAAAATAGGGACAATCGTTTGGAATGAGAACACGAAAGAGCTGAAATATTGTGCCAACAGGTCAAAAAAGATTAGCTCAATCCGATAGTGAGCAGGGTTGACAGGTTCAATTTGCAGACAAGAACCTCACCAACGAAGGTCATCTGGGCCAAGTGAATCACATTCACGAACAAAGACCGTTGCATAACTGGTGAAGGTCCGGATGGTGTTGGTGTGGAGGCTGTTGTCCAATAAGTGATCTGATTTTCAGGAGAAGGACATGGCATTGGAGAGCTTCTTTCTGATGGGCGCCAAGCCCCTTGTTGAAGACTCTCCGACATGGAAACTGCACCAGCTCATCGACTGGGAAGCTGTGTCCCGCAAGCTCAAAGGCCTGTACCGTCGGGAGGAAAGCCACGGCGGAGGCCCCGAGCCGTACGCTCCACTGTCCATGTTCAAGCTCATGCTGCTGGGCCAGTGGCATGGACTGTCCGATGCCCAGTTGGAACAGGCCCTCAAAGTGCGCATCGATTTCATGGTCTTCACTGGCTTTGAACCTGCTGCCGGTGAGTTTCCAGATGCCAGCACCATCTGCCGATTCCGCAATCGCCTCGTGACAGCCAAGCTCGATCAGGTCTTGCTGCGAAGCATCAACAGCCAGCTCGAACACCGAGGGCTGAAAGTACAGGGCAGCCGAGGGGCCATCCTGGACGCCACCATCATCCCCAGCGCAGCCAGACCCAACAGCTATATCGACATGGAAGGTGAAGAGCCCCAGATCGTCACCAGCGCAGACGGCGAAGCGCGCTGGGTCAAAAAGGGAAACCACGCCTTCTGCCCACAAAAACTCGCCATGACAGTGACCCCTGAACTGATAGCACAAATCCAGCGTTATTACCACGTCGAGCGCTGGCGCACCGGCACCATCGCACGCCAACTCCAGGTCCACCACGGCACCGTCGAGCGCGTGCTGCGCCAAGCCGGTTTGCCGCGCATTGGCCAAGTGCGCGCCTCCCGCATCGACCCCTACCTGCCCTTCATCCACGAGACCTTGGCGAAGTTCCCCACATTGGGTGCGAGTCGCCTGTACGCCATGGTCCGCGAGCGTGGCTACACGGGAGGGCCTGACCACTTTCGACACCTCATTGCCAACCACCGCCCCCGACACACTGGCGAGGCCTACCTGCGCTTGGTCACCCTGGTGGGCGAACAAGGCCAAGTTGACTGGGCCCATTTTGGCCATCTGCAGATCGGACGTGCCGTGCGGCCCCTGATGGCCTTCGTGATGGTGCTGTCGTGGTCGCGCCGCATCTTCTTGCGCTTCTCGCTGGATGCACGTATGGAGAGCTTCCTGAGCGGACACGTCCAGGCCTTTGAGGCCTGGGGTGGATTGCCCCGTGTGCTGCTCTATGACAACCTCAAGAGCGCGGTGCTGCAGCGCCAGGGCGACGCCATCCGCTTCTCTCCTGAGTTGCTGGCCTTTGGTGCCCACTACCACTTCGAGCCCCGACCGGTGGCTGTGGCTCGCGGCAATGAGAAGGGCCGGGTGGAGCGCGCCATTCGATACGTGCGGGACAACTTCTGGCCCGCACGCACATTCACGTCTTTGGCCGACCTCAACGCACAGGCCGACCTGTGGTGTGTGGGCCAGGCCGATGATCGCCTGTGTCCCCAGGACAAGACGCTGACGGTAGGCGCGGCCTTCGTACAAGAGCAGCCCCGACTGCTGGCCTTGCCCGCCAATCCCTTTGTCGTGCAAGAGCGTTTGGTCGTCACGGTGGGCAAGACACCCTACGTGCGATTTGATCTCAACGACTATTCGGTCCCGCACACCCTGGTGCGCCAAAGCCTGACGGTGCTGGCCGATACAGGCCAGGTACGCATTCTCAATGGCTCGCAGGTGGTGGCCACCCATGTGCGCAGCTACGACAAGGGTCAGCAGATCGAGATCGCCAAGCATGTTCAGGACTTGGTCCAGCGCAAGGCACAGGCCCGCTCC